>JAITUY010000116.1 GCA_031286095.1 Treponema sp.
TTCGGACTAAAGTCCGCGTTCGCAGGCTTTAGCCTGAAAAACCGCAAGACTGGTCAGCGTAGCTGACATGAGACAACCAACTCGAACCGAAGGTTCGCAGTTGTCGAACAAGTCCAATACACAAATTTTAACGGAGGAAAAAATGGAAAATAATATTTTAGTAGAAAAATTGGAAAAACGGTTTGCTTTATATTTTAATGTATTAGAAGACATTATTGAAATGTGTCCAAATGAATTGTGGAATAAAAAATGTTCTGGATATATATTTTGGCAGCAATTGGCACATACGTTTTCCGGAACTTATTTGTGGCTAAGAGATGGAAAAATAAATTTTCTTGATGGAATAGAAGATGGGATTAATGGGGTTAAAATAAATACTGAATTGGATGTTGAACAAAAAGACGCTATAAAAGAATTATATACAAAAACAGATGTATTAAAAATATGCAGTGGGGCAAAAGAAAATTGTGAGAAATGGTTTCATGGGAAAAAAGACGGCTGGCTGTTTTTACCGTTTAAAATGTATGAAAAATTTACAAATTTTGATGTAACTATAGGTCAAATAGAACATATAATGTATCATATAGGGCATTGCGAAGCAATATTTAGAGAAAACAATATTAAAACGAGAAAATATTTAGATGAAGAATAAGATATATGATAAAAAATATTTTTCTTGATGCCGGCGGAGTAATTCTCGACGAAACTGAATTTCAGGAAACTTCATCAAAAATTATTACAAATATAATAAAGAACAACAACATAAATTATTCAATAAAAAATTATTGGAATGATATTGAAGAGGCTGTTTACAGGTTTGTTCCAAAAGTATATGACTTTATTCTGTATAAGAATATAAGTAATTTAAATGATTTTGATAAATTTAAAACACAATATAAATATGAATTAAAACAATCAAACATAAAATATAAACTCATGGACGGCATACAGGATTTTTTGAAGTTGTTTTCAAAGCAATATAGAATAGGAATATTAGGACAATACGGAAAAGATTTTAGACAATACCTTGAGGAAGTAAATTTATTACAATATTTTACCTTTTCTGAAATACAAGATGATTATAAAACAACGAAACCAGACACGAGATATTTTGAAGCAATATTGAAAAAATGCAAATGTGAACATGGAGAAAGCGTAATGGTAGGAGACAGGATTGACAAAGACATAATACCGGCAAAAATGATAGGCATGAAAACAATAAGGGTAAAAGTTGGAATACATAAAAATCAAGAGCCAAGAACACCGGATGAAATACCCGATTTAACTGTAAAAAGATTAGAAGAAATAAAAACAATGGGAATAATCAGGAATGAAATAGGAAAGTTGATTTAATGGACTTGTTCGATAACCAACCGGGTTGTCGAACAAGTCCATTATAAAAATAATTGCTAAAGTACAAATGTATGCCTGTACTTCATTTCTAAGTTTGATCGCTTCATATCATATTGACAAACTATACTTAAGAATTTAACATACCATCAAAGGGAAGCAAAATGCGTAACCAAAAAGACTTACTTGAAAGCGTCCTCGGTAAAATAGAAAACAATCTCAAAAACGATATAAACGCCGATGAACTGTCAGAGGACTTTTCTTTGTCATCAGTCCATTTACAGCGGCTCTTTAAGCAGGCGTTCAATAAATCTGTTGGCGCATATATACGTTCACGTAAATTATCGGCAAGTATCAGGGATCTATTGTACAGCGGATTAAATGTTCAGGATATTGCTTTGGAATACGGCTTTAGTTATGAGCAGGCGTATATATTGAGCTTTCGGCGCGAGTTTGGGTTTACCCCGGGCGATTTACGCAGGAACAGATATTTGGTAAAAACTACGCTGCCTCTAAAGCCGTTTGGTCAAATGTCAATGTATGAAAATTATTTTCTTGTCGGCAGTATTATTAACGAAAAATATATCGACGATTCTTATTTCAGCTTGATAAAGAACCACTTCAATACTGTTACTCCCCAAAACAACCTGAAGCCAATTTTACTGACGTCAAACCGCGGCGGCGCGTACAACTGGGATTACGCTGATCAAATGGTAAACCGTGTTCTTGAAAACGGCATACCGGTTCACGGTCATGTTCTTGTATGGCATGACTGGACGCCTGAATGGCTGACTAAAGGGACAAAAGCGGAAGTAGACGATAACCTCAAAAATTATATAACCGACGTATTAACGCATTATCACGGCAGGATTAATTCATGGGACGTAGTAAACGAGGCGATAAGAGATAATCTTTCCGCTGTCGAGACCACCGGGGACTGGAAAAAGTGCCTGCGTGCCGATTCCCCTTGGTACAAAGCGTTAGGCGCAAATTACATTGAAACAGCTTTTCGTGCCGCGCGTGAAGCCGCCCCTGACATTACTCTCTACTATAATGACTATGGTCTTGAATACCCGCGCAAAGCCGACGCAGTATGGAAAATGATTAATGACATAAATAATCGTTATAAAAAAGAAACTGGACAAGAACGAAACCTTATTGAAGGATTAGGAATACAATCCCATTACAATATAAAAAATTTCGATGAAAATAAAGTGCGCTCTTCCTTAAGGAAATTTACCATTCTCAATATTGAACTATCAATAAGCGAATTGGACATAACGACTTCCGCATATGAAGAAGGCGAGGGAAAAGACATAGTAATGACCGAACATGATGCCGCAGTACAGGCTTTTGTTTACTCGCGTCTTTTCAAGTTATACCGTGAATACGCTCCTTACATATCACGGGTAACCATGTGGGGTATAGACGACCACAACAGTTGGCTTTCCGCCGGAAACCCATGCCTTTTTGACCGCTATCTAATTCCTAAAAAAGCGTTTAACGCTGTATTTAATACCGCAAAATGATTAAAAAAATTAAAATGAAGTATAAACCTACTTTGTCTTCGGCGGTAAAATTTGCCAATGCCGGCAAGCTTGAAAAATGGATACATTTATTTTTACGCGGAGATGGAAATAACAAGGATTTTTCCAACGGGTTAAAACTTGAACCGCGCCGTTTTTATGCGCCGGAAATGATCAAATTTGATAAGCTTGAACGGTGTTGCGGACCGGAAAAACACATGAAATTCCAAATACCGGAAACTGATTTTATAAGGCGCGTTGATGATATTGCATCAGCGTATAATAGAGGCGGCTGGGATATGCCTCCGTTAATTGTTTGCCGTGAAGAAAACAGATATGAATTGAACGATGGAAATCACAGATATGAAGCGTTAAAAAAATTAGGGATAAATCAATATTGGGCAATTATATGGGAAACTATTAAGGAAACATAGTAAACTAAATTATGAACAAACTTTTAATAAAGACGGAAAACGCCGAATATCAAGTTATTCAATCCTTAAAATTAAGCCGTGTAAAACGTAATAAATCGCGCGAAATATTTATCGAAGGCATTGAATGTATAAAACAAGCGGTAAACGCAAATATAGAAATTACCCGGATAATGACTAAAAATATAAGCGTCTTGTCAAATTGGGGAAAAAGTGTAATTGAACGGCACGGGGACGCAAAAATTATCGAAATGTCAGATAAACTATACAATGAATTATCTGAAAAAACAGACCCGTCTGAAATGTTAATAACCGCAAAAATCAAAAAAAACACGTTAGATGACATTCATAAAGAAAATCCGTTTATCATTTTATTTGACAGACCAAGCGATTATGGGAATCTTGGTTCTATAATACGCTCGGCAAACTCTTTTAACGCGGATGGATTATTCATAATGGGACATGGGGCGGATATTTATGAACCGAAGGTAATCAGGGCAAGTATGGGAAGTGTCTTTTTTACAAAAATTGTAACAATAGAATCGATGGAAATATTAACCGGGTATATCAAAACCCAAAAAATGGAAAACAACATGGAAATAATAGGCACTGATTCCACAGGAGATATATCGATAAAAGATTGTAAAATAAAAAGACCTGTAATGGTTATTATAGGAAATGAGGCAAAAGGAATGAGTATAGGATTAAAGGAAATATCCGATAGAATAATAAAAATACCAATAGAAGGGAATGTTAATTCGCTAAACGTATCATGCGCGGCGTCAATAATTATGTGGGAAATTTATAAAAATGATGAAAAATGTTCATTTTAATTTTTTAATTTTGATATATTAATTTTTGGTAAATACGAATTGGGGCTGTCCAAGAAGTAATTCCAGACAGTCTCTTTATTTTAACGAGCCGCCTGTCAGCGGCTAAATAGAGTCTGTCTATAATGTGGACACATTATAGACAGACTCTAAATAGGGGAAATTAATGTTGTACACACAGGGAAAAACGGATTGTAAGCCAAATGAAGTTGGCTATGATGAAAGACGGCTTGACGTACTGAACAGCCACTTACAGCGAGTCATTGATGACGGCGAAATTCAATGCGCAACCTATTGCGTATCCCGTAAAGGCAAGGTTTTTGCTCACGGGGCGGTTGGGAAAAAATCTTTTCGCAAAGATGATAATGCACCGGTTCAGCCGGATTCGGTCAGATACATCGCCTCAATTACCAAAGTTTTTACAGCCGTAGCAATAATGAAACTGGTAGAAGACGGCGTTACGCGGCTTGATGTTCCGGTGGGCGAAATTCTTCCGCAGTTTAACACGCCGCCGTATAACAGCGTTACATTGTTCCGGCTTTTAACGCACACTTCGGGAATGCACGCGGACGGCGGTTGCTTTGAAAACAAGTATCAGTCCAATTACTGGAAATTGATTGACGATGCGTATAAACTCTGCGAACCTGAAAAGAAAAATGAGTTTGACTGGTTGACAGCCGCTTTAAGCGTCATAGGCAATGGTTTCCGCGTGAAGCCCGATACAGAATGGGCATATTGCAGTTTTGGTTTTGTTATTTTGGGCGC
>JAITUY010000059.1 GCA_031286095.1 Treponema sp.
GGAATTCTTTTCATATCCAAGATGTCCCGTCATTTCCGCTTCAAGCGCCCTCTGGAGTATCCTTCCGGTTAGCTGTTTTATTAAGCCGTTCTGTCCTACAACTTCGTCCTGCATTAGTCCGCGGAAGTCGATATTATCCTTTTCCTTTTTCTCTTTCTTTCGTGCCATGACCTTATTTTCTCCTTTGGTATTTCTACCACTTTATGACCATTTACACAATTTTTATGATAGACTCATTTCAGTAATACAATTCCTGACAAAATTAAATAATTCAAAACCAATTTCAGCGGTAGGGGACGACCAAAGCGCTGTTTTTTCTGAAAATGTACCTTCCCATGATATTTTTGCAGGTTTCTTAAAAATAAAATTACCGCATATTTCCATTTTAAAAATACACGGCTCATCAATCTTTATCTTTTCCTTGTTTTCAATATCATTTATCGCGTTAATTATATTTTCTTTTATTACCGGGAATGTATCTGAAAAATCAGGCTCCCATTTATTCTTTTTATCTTTAACAGGTATACAGGTAATTTTAGGACTTATTTCCATTGCCTCCGCCATAGAAGCCGTACAGCCGATATTTGCAATATATTTTGTTCCGCAAAAATTGTATGCGCACATTCCTATTTCAGCGATATTTTTATCATTTATATATAAAGATTTTATAGGCGGTGATTGGATCGTATGCGGAAAATACGCGCTTTCTGTTCCGTATCGCGCGTGTTGTCCCGCCGTGATCAATCCAAACGGCTCTAAATCAGCCTGACCGCGTATTCTCCGCCAGTCAAAACATCTGTTCCGCGTATCGAATAATTTTATATTTTGCGGCAAATCTTTTATAATAATATTGTGTTCATGGGTTCCTGCAAAATGTCCGTCGTAAATTATTATCTCATCAATTTTACATTCATTCGCCGCCTGACAAACAGCAAGCACATCGCTGGTTATACATTTTCTGCCGTATTCATGCCACAGAGCGGAACCGTGAATAAACGCGCCGCTGTTATGATCGAAAATGCCGCTCGCGCCTTCCATATCAACATAAACTATTATTTGTTTTTTTTCTTTATTCATCTTTAATTTACTGGGTAAGAGCGGGCTATGCGGAAGCCGAAACCCATGTTGCGGTTGGACGGGCAGGAGTAACCTCGTACTGCAGAACGCACGCTTCGGACTGAATTGCTCCAGCTTCCGCCGCGGAGAACACGGCCTTGTCCCCATGACGCGCCGGCAGGGTTCTTTTGCAAGACGCCGCTGGTGTAGTAATCCCCGTACCAGTCCCAGCACCATTCCCAGACGTTTCCGCTCATGTCGTATATGCCCAGGCTGTTCGGGGATTTCGTCCCTACGGGGTGGGACCCGTTCCTGCTGTTTTTGTAATACCATGCCACCGCGTTAATGTCATTCCCGCCCGAATATAAATAGTCTGAACTGTTTTTGTTTCCTCCCTTTGCCGCGTATTCCCATTCCGCTTCGGTCGGCAGACGGTAACCGTCGGCTTCAGGATCGATTGTTACAGTCCAGCGCAAATTATCATATTCGCTTATACTGTTCAGTTCTCTTCGGAGCTTGTCTATTTTGTAAACAGGAATCAGCCCCTCCCGCTCGCTCAATTTGTTGCAGTATTCGATTGCTTCGTACCAGCTTACGCTTTCAACAGGCAGGTTGCCCTCTGTAAAAATGCTGGGATTTGTCCCCATTATATCCTGATATTCTTCCTGCGTTACCTCATATTTCGCTATGTAAAAACTGTTTACCATTACGCGGTGTTTGACTTCGTTGTCATAACGTCCTGGTTCGGTTAATTGACTGCCCATTACAAATGTTCCGCCTTCTACGTATACCATACCGTCGAATGCGGATTGTGAAAAAATATACGCGGTTATCGAAAAAAATAAAATTACAAAGAGTTTCCTCATTTTTGCTTCCTTATTAAACTGGCAAACCGGAAATAAAAAATAGTTACTATAATTATAAAGGAAAAACAATGAAAATGGGAGCGCAAAGGCGCAGGTTACGGGGATATTGATTTTTTTTACCCCGAATCATCACTAACGAAGAAGAATTTTTATAACGGCCAACACGAACTTTATACTATAATACGGGGGCGAATAAGTCAAATTGCCTTGTATTATAGGTATTCTTGTTATTTTGGGTATATTTTCTCTTGTTCACGGCCGTTTGCGGGGTTCTTCGTTATCGAAACAAGTCCATTGACTAAAAATTCGATTTATTATATTCTATGATAAATTGAGTACTTTAGGAGGATTTTAATGAAAGTTGCGATTAATGGTTTCGGGCGTATCGGACGCCTCGTTTTTCAGTCTTTGGTAGGGCAGAATCTGCTTGGCAAGGATAAGGTTGACATTGTGGCGGTTACAGATATCGTTACAGACGCGAAGTATTTTGCCTATCAGCTTAAATATGACTCAACTCAGGGTCAGATGAAGGCGGACATTAAGACAAAAAAGAGCGCCGGAGCGGCTGACGATGACATTCTTGTCGTAAATGGACATGAAATTCAGTGCGTAATGGCTGAAAAAGAGCTGAAAAACCTGCCTTGGGGCAAATTGGGCGTTGAGTATGTTCTGGAATGTACCGGGCTTTTCACCGACGACAAGGCATTTGGACATCTCGAAGCCGGGGCAAAAAAGGTAATTATTTCAGCTCCAGCAAAGGGCAAAGAAAAGAAGATTCCCACCTTTGTAATGGGCGTAAATCACGAAAAATATAATCCGGCGGAAGATCACGTTATTTCCAACGCAAGTTGTACCACCAACTGTCTTGCCCCCATAACTTATGTATTGCTCAAGGAAGGCATCGGGATTGAAACTGGTCTTATGACCACAATTCACTCCTACACTGCGACGCAGAAAACCGTTGACGGTCCTTCCAAAAAGGACTGGAGAGGCGGACGCGCGGCGGCTATCAACATTATTCCGTCAACAACCGGCGCGGCAAAAGCGGTAGGCGAAGTTCTTCCCGAAACAAAGGGGAAACTCACCGGCATGAGCTTCCGCGTTCCTACGCCTACCGGCTCTGTCGTCGATTTGACTTTCCGTTCCGTAAAAGACACCAGCATCGAAGAAATCAACTCTGCTTTCAAAAAAGCCGCGGACACATATCTTAAAGGCGTTCTTCAGTTTCAGGAAGATGAAATAGTCTCGACTGACATAGTTCACAACACAAACACATCGATCTACGACAGTCTTGCGACATTGCAGAACAATCTTCCCGGCGAGAAACGCTTTTTCAAGGTGGTCTCGTGGTATGATAACGAGTGGGGTTACTCGAATAAAGTTGTCGATTTGTTGAAATATATTGATAGTAAGAAATAACGAAAATATTTGGGAATAGGGTTTTTAGGGATAGGGATAGGGATAGGGATAGGGATTGGGGGTAGGGATAGGGTTTTTTGGGAGTAGGGAATAGGATTGTTGTTAGAAATCATTTCGTATTGTTTTTACGCTTATATTACGAACAACAAATCTACTCCTCACTCTCCATAACCTGCTCCCTATTCCATAACTCCGCTCTCTGCTTCCCATAACCCGTTCCCTGCTTCCCGCTCTCCAAAAAGGAGTTCAAATGATTAAGACCGTAAAATCCGTTGACTTAAAAGGCAAGCGCGTAATAATGCGCGTTGACTTCAACGTTCCCATGAAAGACGGGGTAGTACAGGACGACACGCGCATTGTGGCGGCACTGCCTACCATTCAGTATATTCTTGAGCAGGGGGTAAAATCCCTCACGCTCATGTCGCACTTGGGCGATCCTTCCAAGGACGCTAAAAAGGCGAAGGAAAAGGCGGAAAAGGACGGCAAGTCTTTTGATGAAGCTGGGTACATAAAGGGTAAGCACCGCATGGCTCCTGTCGCTGAATATCTTGAAAAGAAACTTGGCAAGCCTGTAATTTTCGCGGGCGAAGACGGTTGCTACGGAAAGAAGGCGTTTATCGAAAGCCAGAAGGACGGCTCTGTCATCATGCTGGAAAATACCCGTTTCCATAAAGAGGAAACCGCCAAAGAGCCTGCGGACTTGGACAAGCTGGCGAAAGAACTTGCCACCTACGGCGACGTATTTGTAAACGACGCTTTTGGAACTGCGCACCGCGACCACGCTTCGACGGCTTCTATCGCGAAGTTTGTTCCTATTTCTGTCGCTGGTTTCCTCATGGAAAAAGAGGTCAACTACCTTGAACCGATTGTTACAAATCCGCAGAAACCGTTAGTTGCAATTATCGGCGGCGCAAAAGTTTCGTCAAAAATCGCGGTGCTTGAAAGCCTGCTTAAAAATTCTTCCGCGCTGGTTATCGGCGGCGGTATGGCGTACACTTTCTTGAAAGCGCAGGGGCATAAGATAGGCAAATCCCTTGTCGAAGACGACCAGATTGATACGGCGAACAAGATTTTATCCGCGGCAAAAAGCGCGAATGTGCAGATTGTTCTACCGCTTGACCATGTCGCCGCTACAAGTTTTGACGCGACGGCAGTCCCTGTTCCCGTTGACGGGCTTGATCTTCCAGACAACTTGCTTGGGCTGGATGTGGGACCAAAGACGCTTGCCAAATACAAAGAAGTGCTTGCGGGAGCGAAAACTATCGTGTGGAACGGTCCTGTCGGCGTTTTTGAATTTGACGCTTTTGCAAAGGGAACCGAAGAAGTGGCGAAGCTTGTCGCTGACGCGACTGGCAAAGGCAGTATAACCGTTGTAGGCGGCGGCGATTCGGTCGCGGCTGTGAACAAGTTCGGTCTTGCCTCAAAGATGAGCCATGTTTCAACGGGCGGCGGCGCTTCGCTGGAACTGCTTGAAGGCAGAAAACTTCCTGGAATTGAGGTGTGCAGAGGTTAATTAGAGTCTGTATATAGGACACATTATAGATTGCCTTTTAGAGTTATATGTGTACAGACACTATTAAAAGGGGCGGAAATATCCGCTCCTTTTTTTATAACTTTTAACGTTTTGGCTGTAAGTGACGTTTTTTTGCGCCCGATAAGAAAAAATGCGAAGCATTTTTACGGGCGCAAAAAAATGTGGCTACGAAAAACCGCATAAAGGGCGTAAGCCTGACTGTGGTTTTTCGTAGCCCGAGCCGCCGTAAGGCGGCGATGCAGTTACAGTCCTGTTGAGGTTGCAGAAAAACATAGTTTCTAAAAAAATGAGGAGCTATCCTATTTTTTGTGTAAATAGATTTTCCATTTTTCTTTACTTCTTGAAATATCAAATTTCCAGCAGTTTTTCTGCTAGGCTTGTCATAAATTTTGTGTAAATGGTAATGGG
>JAITUY010000180.1 GCA_031286095.1 Treponema sp.
CGCTGACCAGTCTTGCGGTTTTTCAGGCTATAAGCCTGCGAACGCGGACTTTAGTCCGAAAGTTCGACAAAACCGCGTTTTTTATATGAAGTTGTTCAGAAACTGAAGTTTCCGAACAAGTCCAATATGTTTTCAAGGCTATTAGTGTTTTTAATGGTCAGATCAATTTAAACTTGGAACTATGATCATTTCATTACGGCGCAAAGATCGTAAGACTTCACTTGATTTGAAGTAGCGGTTGCGCCCCATCATACTGATCTCGTCCGCGTACCGGAAACTGTTGGCGCTCCAGTCGCTTGGTATGGGGTCGTGGATTACAAGGTACTCATCGTTTATGGAGTAGCCTTTTACAACCACATAATGACCTACAGAATCGTTATAGTATTTTCCAAAAAGATCAAACCCGGGATCGTTGCGGGCGGTTTTTACCCCGTCAGTAAGAAAAAGAACAATCGCTATTGAACCCGAATCTATCACATTCTTAATATCCTGCATGGTTCTTAACGGCTGTAAATCGGCTGAAACCCCCTGATCTTTTATAACCGTTAAAAGTTCGTCAAAACCCGTGCCGCCGTTCCCATGCCAGCCTATAGCCTGACGTACCGCGGATACGGGGTAATATTTACCTGTTCCCCAGCTTATTCCCATAGACGCCGAAGCCGGCCCGCAGTTGGAAGGAGTGCCTGAGTTAAACTGCGTCCTGTACCAGTTAAAATTACTAAGCGCGCGATCCACATGTATAGTTGGTATGGGGCTTACAAAAATTGAATAAAATTGTTCTCTTCCGTTGTTTTCGCGGACTGTAACGCCAAAATAGCCGCTTTTTTTAAACCTAGCCTTGGTTAAAACCTGATCCGACTCGCTTAAATCAAGCGCATCTTCAATATGGGGATAACGGGCAATCTTTATAATGGTCCCGCTTACCACAAAACATTCATCGGGGGAAGAAAGGGTAACAAATCTGGTGGTGCTGTGTTCCGCCATGGAAGCGGGATAGGGAATGTCAATATAAAGAGGGTTTGATCTGAAAATATTCCCCGAATTATCCTGCGCTGTCAGGCGGACAGGATATGTTTTTGGCTGTGAATATTCATTGCTTGGGCTTTCACGGAAACTGCGTTTCCCGTCTCCTAAATCCCACTCATAAGACCTTAAATCGGAAGGCGGGTTCACTATCGAAAAATGGACAGTTACACCCGAACCCATTCCGTTATTCAGGATTTCATGGGCAATTTCGATGTTTTTAACGGTTTTTGCTTTTTTTGCGGACGCCGAAGGTTGCCGTAGTTTTGTTTTATACTGCTGATATTCCTGTTTTTTATTTTCGATATTTTCCAGAGAAGGAATAATTATTTTTGTTCCCACCCTGATGCGGTTTGCGTTATTTATTTTGTTGTACCACGCAAGAAAGTCATAGGGAATGTCGTAGGCGTAGGCGATTTCCGATAATGTTTCTCCCGGTCTTACCGGATATTCAAGGTCTACGGAACGATCTTGAGTCTGAGAACCCGCGCCTGTTTCAAGTTCCGTACCGTCAAACATGGTCAACGACGCCCAGTCGTCGCCTGAAGAAGAAAGCACAACGTTAGATATTGAGCCATCAGCTTTATCAATTTCGGAAACATCGTTTATAACGGAAAATAGATTTTCTGGAGGTAATTCGGGGGAAATAACGGCAAATAAAACCAGAAAAAAAGCGCCGGTAAAAAACGCAGTAATACAGGAAACAAACGCGGCTTTTCTGAACCGAGGATTGTAACGCGCCATGTACAGCAACCGGGAAAAGAGTTTTTTTGAATTTTGTAAGATTCCGCCGGCAAGAGCGGAAAACCGCTTAATCATAAAATTTTCCCGCCTTATACCCGTATAAGGTAAATGCCGCCGTTTGCTAACTTTCTGCTGAGAATAAAATCCCCCCACTGTCATATAATAATACTTTCGGCAGTTTTTGTCTAGTTAGTTATGGAATAAACGCCTAAAAACAACCGGTTTTTGGTTATTTATTCTGAAGACTCGCCGTTAGAAGAACTGTAAGAAACTCCGATTTCATCTCTAAAGGGGATAAATTTGACGATTTGACCGTTGTAAACATCTCTTCTGCTGAGCGTTATGGAGCCGTCCGGTTCTTCGTTTTTCACTATTTCCATGATGTACTGACGGTTTGGAGGGCCAAGAGGCAAAACCATGATGCCGCCCGACTTTAACTGCCTGAGCAAAGGGGGCGGAATGTGGTCTATTGAACAGGTTACAATAATCTTGTCAAACGGGGCGTATTCTTCCCAGCCGTAATATCCGTCGCCCAATCTTCTGTTAATTACGGAAAAAGATGGAAAATTTCTCTCCAGATCGCGGTAAAGAGCGTCCGTTTCAAGATAAAGGGGTCTGATTATCTCGATAGAATAGACATCTTTGGTTAAATAGGAAAGAATCGCGGACTGATACCCCGAGCCGGTTCCTATTTCCAGAACCCTGTCCCATGGTTGAACATTAAGGGTCGTAGTCATCATGGACACGACGTCAGGGTCGGTAATGGTCGCCCCGTACCCTATTGGAAGCCATGTGTCGGCGTATTCAAGCCCCTTGTTTTCGGCCCGGACAAAATATTCCCTTGGGGTCAGCAGAAACGCCCTTACATCTTCGGGGCGCTTAAGTTCGGAAGTTATTACAAGCCTCTGCGCCCAATCCCAGCGCTGTTCAAGAAAAACAGGGTCGTCGCCGCGGTTTTTGCTCATCCACGAAAGCCACGCTTCCTTTGTTTCAATCGGCATGGACTGGGCTAGACGGGGACCGTCATACTTCTGCACTCCGGGAAGGGTAACATAGCTAAAATCTTCTTCAGAATTTGACCTGCCCGCCAGCCGCAAAGCGTCCTCGACCATTGAGACCGCGGAAACCTCTTCGTAACTGGCCACCCTCTCAGCATGGGACAACACAACCAGCGGGATGGAAAGTCCGAATGCTGTGCCTATTATCAAGCCGGAAAATACGGCAAAAACATGAGAAGCCGGTATGTATTTATTGAAAAAATTAATAAGAAAACCTTTCATATCTATACTTTTAGAATATAAAAAAACAAGGATTTTTGTCAATGGGAGTTATGAAACAACTCTATTGAAAGAAAATACATTGTCTGCTATATTTTGGTTAAATGAAAAGAAATCAATTAACCGCCCTGTTTTTTATCTCTACAGCCGGAATAGCCTTTGAACTCTATGTTATGCGGATTTTTTCTGTCGGAAGCTGGTCAAACTTTGGTTCGCTGGTTATTTCTACCGCGCTGTTGGGAATCGGGCTTGCCGGAATTATTCTTACTTTTGTTGAAGAACGAGTAAGGCGGCGGCCTGAAATGTACATGTCAATTTTGGCGATTCTGCTTCCGCTGTTTATGTCGGGATCAGTCGTTATCGCGCAAATGGTTCCGTTTAACCCGATATTTCTCGCTTCGGATTCGCGGCAACTTTGGTTTATCGGAGCGTATTATATTATTTACGGAGTTCCCTTTTTTATAATTGCGGCGTTTGTCGGTATTTCATTTATTACGTTAAGCGACAGAATTCAGGGGGTGTATTTCTGGAACATGATAGGTTCCGGCGTGGGCGGCTTGTTTATTGTTCTGTTTATGTTTTTTCTTCCTCCCCAATACCTTTTACTGCCGATTCTTGCCATTACAATTATTGCCGCCCTTTTAAGTTCGATCCGTAAAGATGAAAAATGGCATTTTCCTGTTCCTTATGTTATCGGTCTTTGCATAACGACGCTGGGTTCGATCTTTCTTGCTTTTTTCTGCGGGAACATCAGGATTTCAGACTATAAAGACATAAGTTATGTGCGCAGATACGCAGATTCCACCCTTGTTCACCATTCAATCGGACCAGCTGGTGAATTTCATGTCTATGCGTCAAGATATTTCCATTTCGCTCCCGGGCTTTCAGATAACGCGGTTCTTAGAATCGAAAATCTGCCCACTCAGCTTTACTGGGGGCTGTTTATTGACGGTTCGGGTCCTATCGGAATAATGGGGCATTTAAAGGAAGATGAAAAAGTTTACATGGATTATCTTCCGATGGCGGCTCCCTACTCCATGCTTACAGAGCCAGACGTGCTTCTTGTAAATCTTTCAGGCGGAATAAACGCGAATGTCGCTCTGTACAACGGAGCGAGTTCCATTGATATTACGGAGCCTTCTCCGGAAATGATCCGCCTGTTACGCGATGATCATTCTGTTTCACGCTTTACGGGCAATCTTCTGGATACGGAAAAAATAAACGTAATCAGAGGGGAAGGCCGGTCGCACTGCGTAAACAACAAGAATTCCTATGACTTAATAGAAATAAGTCTGGTTGATTCAGTCGGTCTTACGGATTCAGGAGGATACGCGGTACACGAGGACTTTAAGTACACGATAGAGGCTTTTAAGGATTATTTCAGCGGGCTTAAAGACGGCGGTGTTCTTTCGGTAACCGTATGGGACAGGCTGAATCCGCCGAGGAATGTGCCGCGCCTTCTTAATACGATAATCCGCGCAATGAACGAAGCTGGTTTTAAAAACCCCGAAAAATGCCTTTATTCTTTCGGGCTTTTACGCTCGACTTCGACCATTCTTGTAAAAAAAGGCGAGTTTACGCCGCGCGATCTTAACGATCTTAATAACTTTACCAAAAAATGTTCTTTTGAACTTTTTTACGCGCCAGGAGCGGATTTGCCGTTACGCGATCCCGATATACTTATGGCAAGTTACCGCAGTCAGTTTGTCAATTCAGGCGCGGATAATGAAAAAACAGAAACTATTACAAACGCTGATATGTACAGAACTGTAATTCCTCTTTTCTTCGCGGGAAAAGCAAAAAAAATAGAAAACGGTTATATTTTCGACATTAGACCTGTTTCAGACCCCCGCCCTTATTACACGGGATTTTTAAAAATGGGCAAACTGTCCATGTATATGGATCAACTGCGGGATATTTCGGAAGAATGGGGGTATCTGCTTCTCTTTGCGATGCTGATTCAGGCGTGCATATTCGGTCTTATTGTAATTCTAATTCCAGTTATTGCCAGAAGGAAAACCCTGTTTACAAGAAGAAGGGGAACGGTCGGGGTAATTTTTTATTTTGCCGGGCTTGGGCTTGGGTATATGCTCATAGAAATCTACCTTATACAGCGTCTTGCGGTTTTTCTTTCCAATCCGACTTATTCAACAAGCATGGTAATTACCGTAATGTTAATTTCTTCCGCTCTTGGAAACATTACAAGCGGGCTTTTAAAACGTTTCAGAACTTTTATCGTTCCTGCCGCGTGTGTTTTGATTGGCGCGGGGCTTTTGTTTTACATTTTCGGTTTAAATAGCTTCCTTGCTCTTTTCCATTCTTCTTCCATGTTTACTAGATTTTTGATTTCGGCGTTAATAATCGCCCCTCCAGCTTTCTTTATGGGCATCCCATATCCAAACGGGCTTGACAGTCTTCAGGAAACAAAACCGCATCTGCTCCCCTGGGCATGGGGAATGAACGGCGGACTTTCTCTTGTCGGAAGCGCGATGGCGCGCCTTCTTTCCGTATCCAGCGGATTCCCCGTTCTCTTAAAACTTGGAATTGTGATATACTTAATGGTAGGCGTTCTTTTCCCGATCAACGAACAGTTGACTCAGGATTAGACGGGTAAACTTAAATGGCGCATGAAAATATCGCTCCAACAAAAAGTAATCTTCTAAAAGTCAAGGAAAGGCTGAATATAGCGCGGGAAGGCTATGAACTTTTGGAGCAAAAGCGGGAAATTCTTGTCAGCGAACTTATGCGCAAGGTGGAGCAGGTAAAAATACTGGAACGCGACCTTGACAAGAGCGTGGAAACCGCCTACCCCTGCCTGAAAAGAATGCTTGTGGTAGTGGGCAGGGAAAGGGCGCAAAAACTGGCGCAAAATGTATCATATTCGTTTGAATTAAACAAAAAACAGGTAATTGCCGCGGGAATGAAACTGCCCGGTCTGGAAGTAAACCTTCCTGTAATAGATATAAAATATTCCCCTGTGAATTCATTTGCAGAATGTGATGAAACCGTGTTAGAATTCTTTAAGTTGCTCAGGATATGTACGGAATTAGCGGCGATCAGGACAATCGCGTGGAGTTTGGCGCGGGAAGTCCGGCGGACACAGCGCAGGGTTAACGCTCTGGAGAAGATGGTTATTCCCGTCGCAAGCGAAACCAAAACATATATTGAGTCGGTACTGGAAGAAAGGGAAAGAGACTCTTTCTTTACCAGCAAATTGCTAAAAAAGAAAGGAGTTTCGGTCCCGTCAACATGAAACCGCTAATATCAAATATTGTAACCGCGGTTACAGGTACAGACGCCTCTATTCTGGCGGCAAAGTACGGCATTGTCATGGCAAAAACGTACAACTGCAAGTTGATTGCTGTTTATGTTGTAGATACGGCGACAATTAAACAGCTTACATTGAGCAAAATTTTCCTGCCGGAAGAAGGAGCCGAATACGAAAAAAGCCTTGAAAATAACGGCAACCGTTATCTGACATTTGTTGAAGAGCTTGCCTCGGCGAAAGGCGTAAAGATCGAAAAGATAATGCGAAGGGGCGCAATATATACGGAAATCCTTACGGCGGCAGATGAAAAAAAAGCCGATTTAATACTTCTTGGCGGCTGGGAAAAGGATACAAAAACAAAAGATATTATCGGTCATTCCCACAGGGAAACAGTGATGAACGCAAAATGTTCGGTAACTATCGTAAAAGAGCCGGAAATTGATCAAATATATAAACGTCTATAAGGAAGATTTATGAGAATAGCAGTTGTCAGCGCCCCATCAGCGAAAAAAGAGCCGCCCGATTATGTAAAGGGTCTTGTAAAGGGAATGGAATCCATGGGTCATCGTGTGGACATTATAGACACGTGGACGGAAGACGGAATGAAACTTCCGGGGTACGAATATATCGCGGTAGTAACAGAGCCTGTCTCGGTTTTTTCGGGGAAAATTCAGCCAAAAATCGCGAAGATACTTTCCGCCGGAAGTTCATTAGCGGGGAAAAAAAGCGCCGCATTTGTAAAAAAGTCCGGGCTTTTTACCAACCGCGCCATTGCCAATTTGATGAGGGCAATGGAGAAAGAGGGCATGGTCGTCAACTGGAGCGACATTTTGTTTAACGGTCCCCATGCGGAGGCGTTGGGGAAGCAAATCGGGGCGTAGTTAAAATATTTACGAAAAATTTTAACTAATTCGTGTCTGTCCACAAAGTCGGTTACTTTGTGGACAGACCTTGCATTTTCTCGCCTAAAGGCTACGAAAATGCATTTTTTAAAGTAGTCTGTCTATAATGTGTCCACATTATAGACAGACTCTAATTA
>JAITUY010000244.1 GCA_031286095.1 Treponema sp.
CTGTTTTCGGGGGAAAAACTTGAGATTATACTCTCCCTTGCCCCGGCATTGGACATTGGAAACGCGAGCAGGCGAAAATGTCCCGGAAATCAGAATTTTAACTCCGGGACAAACCTCGCTCCTCTGCTTGACCGCCTGGACGATCTTGTTAAACCTGTAATACGGAAAAAAGGCTCAAAAGAGCTTGGATTCCTCGCCCTTTGCACAGGCGGCAACGGAGATTACTGGTTTCGCTGCCAGCGGCGCTTTCACGCGGCGCTGAACGAGAGCCTTTCAAGCATCGAGGCGCTAATTGACGAGCTTGGAGAGGAAGTCGACGCGGAAAAGAAGCGCGTTATAAATCTATGTTACAGGCGGCTTTCAGATTTTTATAATCCTGATCGCGGGTAATTCGCTTATACTTTAGCTACTTCTAAAACTCAACCATACCATTGGTATGACATACCCTCAGTATGACGAACCTTCAGTGCGACGCGCCAAAGATACACAGTTTTTTAAAATGGCTTTGGAAAAACTGAAGTTTTGGAAAATCTTCACTTGTATTTTCAAAAATTCTATATTAGATTTTTATTTAAAGAGTGAATAATGCAGGTATTTTAGGGATTTTATCAATAGAGTTGTTCAGAAACTTCAGTTTCCGGACAACTTCCTTGTAAAAGCAGCAGTTTTGCAGGCTGTATGCCGAAAAACTGCGAGACTTGACAGGCCTTTGGCCGCAGGAACTAAGCTAACCGTAGGTTAGCAGTTCCCGAACAAGTCCAATAAATTCCCAATAATTTATGGAGGTATACTATGGTAAGAATTCTGGCGACTGATGGAATCGAGTCAAGCGCCGCAAAGGCCCTGACTGATCTTGGATTCGAGGTAGTTCAGCAGTTTTATGATGAAAAAGAACTGCCGTCAAAAGCGGCGGAATACGACGTTATTGTAGTGCGCAGCGCGACCAAAATACGCAAGCCGGTAATAGATACGGCGGCTGCCGGAAGGCTTAAACTGGTCATACGCGGAGGCGTCGGCATTGACAATATTGACGCTGAATACGCCAAAGAAAAGGGGATCGAAGTTCAAAATACGCCCCTTGCCTCAACCGATTCTGTAGCGGAGCTTGTAATCGCACATTTGTTCAGTCTTGCGCGGTTCATTTACGACGCGAACGTTACAATGCGTGCCGGAAAATGGGAGAAAAAACGCTACGAAGGCATTGAGCTTGCCGGAAAAACGCTCGGTCTTATCGGAATGGGGCGCATAGGGCGTTCTGTCGCGAAAAAAGCAAGCGGCCTTGGCATGAATGTTATTTACACCGATATTACAGGCCATTTGCCGGTAAACGAGCCGTTTAAATTTGTTTCACAGGATGAAATTTTCGCAAAAGCCGATTTTATCTCACTGCACGTTCCAAAAACAAACGCCCCGATCATTAACGAAGGGACTATTTCAAAAATGAAAGACGGGGTTTATCTGATTAACACCGCCCGTGCGCAGTTAATTGACACCAAAGCCCTTATAAAGGCGCTGGATTCCGGTAAAATTGCGGCGGCGGCGCTGGATGTTTTTGACGAGGAGCCTGTAAAGGATCCGGCTGTTTACAATCATCCGAAAATTTCCATGACGCCACATATAGGGGCGGCTACCGTGGAAGCCCAGGGGCGTATTGGCGAAAACATCGTTTCTATTATTTCTGAAAAGTTTAAGAAATAACGTCCCTGCCGTAAATGGCGGGGTATTTACAGACACAACAAGGAGAAGAAAATGAAAACATTGTACAATTTTTCAGCCGGGCCTTCGGTATTGCCAAAGGAAGTATTGCTTGATCTTCAGAAAAATATTGTTGACTACGAAGGTTGCGGCATGTCGGTCATGGAAATGAGCCATCGTTCAAAGGAATTCGATGACATTATTAAAAAAACTGAGGAGCTTTTCCACAAAGTAGCCGGAATCCCCGACACATACAAGGTAATGTTTCTTCAGGGCGGCGCGACACAGCAGTTCGCTATGATTCCTATGAACCTGCTGACAAAAAACGGCAGGGCGGACTATATAATTACCGGAGTTTTTTCGGGCAGCGCTTACAAGGAAGCGAAACTTTTCGGAAAAACAATTAATGTTGCCGCTACCTCCGAGTCCGTTAATTTTAAAGTAATTCCCGAGCAGAATGAGCTTAAACTGGATCCTAATGCCGACTATGTGCATATATGCGAAAACAACACAATCATCGGCTCAAAATGGAAGTATGTTCCGGATACGGGCAATGTCCCGCTTGTTTCCGACATGTCCTCGTGCATTCTTTCCGAGCCTTTTGACGTAACAAAATACGGCCTTATATATGCCGGAGCGCAGAAAAATATCGCTCCCGCCGGCCTTACCATCGTCATAATGAGAAAAGACCTTATCGGAGAGCCGCTTCCCGGAACGCCGACCATGCTTAACTACAAGATCCAGGCGGATAACGACTCGATGAAGAACACTCCTCCCTGCTGGCCGATCTATGTCGCCAAACTTGTCCTTGAATTATTGTTAAAAATGGGCGGCCTTGAGGAAATGAAAAGCCGTAACTACGCGAAAGCGAAGATTCTATACGATTACCTCGACACAACGGATTTTTACAAGACTCACGTAGAGCCAAAGTACCGCTCAATAATGAATGTTACCTTCAGGACAGGAAGCGACGAAATGGACGCCAAGTTTGTCAGCGAAAGCAAGGCGGCCGGTATGTCCAACCTGAAAGGCCACAAACAGGTGGG
>JAITUY010000017.1 GCA_031286095.1 Treponema sp.
GGACTATGCCGATACGGGATTGGGGGCGGGCGTTAAACCAGTTCGCCATTGAGTTCGGAAAAGAACGGGTTCCGTTCTAGTGATATTTTGCCATTTACACAAAATATCTGATAGGCTCGTCAATTGTGTTTATTTGCCCGAACCTGAAGCGGAGGGGCAACTTGATTTGCTGATTCCAATAAAGGAAAAATAAAAGTAAAAATTACTGCGCTTAACAAATAATTATGTGCCAGTTTGCCTAAATTTGGTAGAAATTACTTAAGAAAAATGTTTACATAGCCGATACTAATGTAGTAAAATTGATTATCTTTCTTTTCTGAAATTTAGTGTTACATTGGTTTTGATTATGGCATTTATTGGTTGTAAGGTCAATAAAACCTTTTAGGAGAATAATATGTTAGCAGTAATAATTATTGTGTCAATGTCTATTTTAGTTGCGATTGGTTTTGGGTTCTTTTTTCTTTTGAAATTAATAATAAATTTTAAAGAAAAAGAATTAAGAAACAAAACAATAGCCCGATTGGTTATATTTATTATACTTGCCATAATTCTTGGCGGTTTGAATACATTTTTAATAATAAAATTTTCCTATGATAAATTAAAAATCGGTTTGGCCGATCAGGCGCTTCCTACCTTTTCGGAAAATCCGTATAGGCCAATAAACGAGATACCAAATGCAGTCATTGTAGGCAGTTTAGAAATTAATTTTAGTATCAAGCTTTCCGGTAATCGTGAAGGCGTCATACAGCAGATCAACCGTATGGCTTATGTTGAGTTATTAAAAGCCGCGAAAGAAAAATATGGCGATAACATAGATATTGTTGACATTACCTGGGTATATGTTAATACGGACTCTGTAATAGTGGCAACAGAGCCTGTGGAATTTTCAGCTATGGGAAAAGTGATAAAATACGGAACATCGCAATAGAGGGCAAAGCCATGCGACTGACACCGCAAACCCTTGGTACCGTAAGGCGACATTGTACGTTACCGCTGATGTACTAGCATTTTAGTAAGGTGCTTTCCAGCCAAAATTCAGTACAAAAAACTGGTTGCTTTTAAAACTGGAAAAGCTGAATTTCTGGTATTTGGCTTCGGCGGGGGTTACGCTAAAACGTATATTTTCAAATGATAATTATTGGACTTGTTTGATAACCCGGTTGGTTGTCTTACAAGTCCTGCATTTTTTTGGGCTAAAGCAAGCTTTAGCCCTGCAAAAATACTTTTTTATTGGTAGTTGTTCGGAAAACTGAAGTTTCCTAACAACTCTATTTGCTTATCTTTTTGTTCATCATATTAAGTTAGACCGATGGTATTATCCAATACCTGAGACATCTTATCAGGCTAAAAAACGGATACAGAAGATATTACGCACTAGTTGCGCTGGCTTGTACTTTTATCTGCGTGTTTGTCAATAAAAAACACACATTTTCCATAGTAACTTATACTTTCAACATGGAGCATTGTTTACTTTAGTAGTACAGCTGGCTTACGAAGCTGTTATTAATGGTCTGCGGAATATGGCCGGCAAGGCAATGGGCAATGCAGGCATGAAGGAAGGTAAAAAATGAAAACAGGCTGGCATATCTTACTGACTGTAGCTCTGTATTTTTTATCGATCTTTGCGCCTTTATTTTATGTTTTTGGGAGGTAAAAAGTTAGAATAATTGTAGATTTGTTAAGAGGGACATTAATGTCAATGACTTGGTTTCCCGCATTACTAACAATGCCCGCACATTGAAACACAGGTCAAGAAAACTGCAAAAGCCGCCTTGACCGTGAGAGGTGAATGTTATCTTTTGCATTTTTAGGAATCAAGTAAGACGCTTGGCTGTATACGTCTGGACAGTCCAGATGACGCGGAAGAATCGCAGGAATTATACATTGGACTTGTTCGACAACCCGGTTGATTGTCTCACAAGTCTTGCGGTTTTTCAGGCTATAAGCCTGCGAACGCGGACTTTAGTCCGAAAGTTCGACAAAATCGCGTTTTTTGTATGAAGTTGTTCAGAAACTGAAGTTTCCGAACAACTCTATTTTTGTTTTGATAAAAATGAAAAAGTTGAACTGGAGGTAATGATGGATGAAAAAGGTTTTTTTATTTTTGGGCTTTTTGTTCTTGGTTTTCTTATTTTATCCGCCGGTCTACTCTCAGGATGCAGAACAGTTGGATCAAAGGTTAGCCAGCCACTCATTGAGCATTCAGTGGCAATTGAACAAAGCCAAATCGCACAGCGCGGACTTATTCCAATCAATGACTGAGCTTAAAGACGATTTAACGCTGTCGAAAAAACAGCGGGATCATTATCGGTCAATATCAAGCGACTTGCAAAACTCTTTGGTTAGCACAATAAAATCGTGCGAGGACTTATCGATGGAGTTAAATAAATCAAGGAAGGACTTGGCGGCGGGAAAAAAGCTGACGCGAATATTGCTGGTAATAGCGGCGGTGATAATAGCCGCGAAGATCGTGTCGTTTGCGTTGTATTATTTTCGCGTAAGAACGATAAGCTGGCTGGACATTTTATTGTAGTTTTTCACCCGTGAAAACCGGTTTTTGTTATCTCTCAGGCGAGTAGCGGGCTGTTTAAAATTACAATAATGCGCAAATTCATTTTGCGTAGCGCTGTTTTTAAGTCAATGGACTTGTTCGACAAACCGGTTGGTTGTCTCACAAGTCTTGCGGTTTTTCAGGCTAAAGCCTTAAAAAACCGCATTTTTTATATGAAGTTGTTCAAAAACTGAAGTTTCCGAACAACTCTAATATTCCATTTTTTAGGCGCGGAACGATTTTGCCGGTTTGCATTGTTTTCAAAATTTATTTTATTATTTATAATATTCATTTATTATTTTATTTTTCAATAGATATTTTAATCCATATTATAAAAAAAGGGCGGTGAAACCGCCTTGCCGGATTACTTGTTTTTTTGTCAGCCAAAAAACAGAAGCACTGCTATGGTATAAATAAGTCAAAATTAACGTTTTCCCGTCAGGTGATATGGAAATGTCATATATATAAGAACTATAATTTCTACCATACAAAAATTTATTTACCTAATAATTTTTCCTACTGCGCCGACGGCGCATTGTATATTTTATTCCGATTTTACTCGCAAACTGGCATATAACTAGTCCATAGGCAATCTTACGCTTCGTCTGCCTTAGCGGTGCGGCGGATTTTCTGCCTTCCGGCAATCATGGGCACGATATTCACGCCGTCTGTCAGTGTTAATTGAGAATAGTGTATTGCCATTACTTCGCCATTGCGTAATATGGTAGATACCATAATGGTAAATGAAGTCCCAAATATAAACCAGTCCGGAGATACTGTTTTTCCCCGATTACATACCATATCCAAATAACATACTTTAACAGGAAAATCAAAAAATGTTAAATTAAGGCGCAAAGTAAAAACAAAAAAAACAACTATAAAAACATTCGGTAACTCTATATCCTGTAAAGAATCGTATGCTATAGCATACCATAACTAACTATAACAGATTATATTGACAGCGAGGTGTAATTCAATTAAAATTAGAAAAAATATACGGGCAGTAGCGCAGTTGGTAGCGCGCTTGGTTCGGGACCAAGAGGTCCCCGGTTCAAATCCGGGTTGCCCGATAATGTTTATTTTTTTTGAAAAAGTACTATGAAACTACTATTAAGAATAGCCGCCGAAGCCCGCAAATACCGTTTTCTTCTCTTTATGGGTTGTTTGTCTACGCTGGCGCTCACTTTTCTCAATCTTATCTCCCCGCGCCTTCTCGCGCGAATGACTGGCATTGTCCAGCGCGGCGTTGGCGACTTGCGGGAGATAACGGCGCTGGTTTTGCTTCTGCTCGGCGTTTACCTTCTGCGTATTCTCTTCAGATTTTTAGGCAACTATTTGCCGCACGTGGCGGCATGGAAACTTGTGCGCGACCTGCGAATGAAAGTTTACAATCAGATACAGAGCTTTTCGCTGTCGTTTTTTCACAAGAGGCAGACGGGAGATTTAATGAGCCGTGTGGTAAATGACACTGCGACATTTGAACAACTCTACGCCCACGTCATACCCGAAACCATCACAAACGCCGTAACCCTCGTCGGCGTAATAATAATTCTTTTTTCGATTAATCACACTCTCGCACTTTTAACGTGTATACCTATTCCATTCATTCTCGTGTCAGGCTGGGTGATGATGAAAAAAGTGAGACCTCGTTTTCGCCTAATGCAGAAATCTCTTGCCGGACTCAATTCCCAACTGCAGGACAATATCTCCGGCATCAGGGAGATACAGGCCTTCGGACAGCATGAACGCGAGACCGGCCGCGTCAGTGAAAAAGCTGGTGAGTTTACCAAGGCAATGCTTTCTGCGCTTAAAGTGAATGCGATCTTTCATCCGTCGGTTGAGTTTCTTACCGCGTTAGGCACAGTAATAGTCGTTGGTTGCGGCGGGCTCCTCGCTTACCACGCGCGCATAGATGCGGAAGAAATAGTCGCTTTTCTTTTGTACCTCGCGCTTTTTTACGCACCGATAACAGGACTTGCCCAGCTTTTAGAAAATGCGCAGTTATCCCTTGCCGGAGCGGAACGTGTTTTGGAGATACTTGATTCAGCTTCGGAAGTTACCGACAAGCACGGCGCGGTTGAACTCCCGCCCGTACAAGGACATATACGTTTTGAAAATGTCAGCTTCCGTTATATTGATGAAAGCCCTGTGCTGGAAAATATCAGCTTTGAAGTCAAACCCGGGCAGACGCTCGCGCTTGTAGGACCAACCGGCGTAGGCAAAACTACGATCATTCAGCTTTCTGCGCGTTTTTATGATCCAAAAGCGGGAAGAATAACGATTGATGGTTATGATCTGCGCGATGTAACACAAAACAGTTTAAGAAATCAAATGTCTTTAGTGCTACAGGATACGTTTTTGTTTAACGGCACTATCGCCGAAAACATCGCCTACGCGAAACCGTCCGCGGCGCAGGAGGAAATTGAAGAGGCGGCAAAGACTGCCGGAGTTTACGACGACATCATGGAAATGCCCTCTCAATTTGAAACTGAAACAGGCGAGCGTGGCATACGTCTTTCCGGCGGACAAAAACAGCGCATCTCAATTGCCCGCGCCGTCCTGCGCGACTGTCCAGTCCTGATTCTTGACGAGGCGACCGCTTCCGTAGATATGCAGACCGAAGCGCAGATTCAAGCCGCCATCGCCAAGATGCGCGGCAAACGCACTATTATCGCCATAGCCCACAGGCTTTCTACAATCAAAAACGCCGACATCATTCTGGTTTTGAAAGACGGACATATCATTCAACAGGGCAGTCATGACCAGCTCATACAGGAACAAGGCTTGTACAGAGACTTGTATCAGGCTCAGGAAGTTTAAATGGCGATTAACGCTATTGCGCTTATCATTTATTGGACTTGTGAGACAACCCGGTTGGTTGTCTCACAAGTCTTGCGGTTTTTCAGGCTATAAGCCTGCGAACGCGGACTTTAGTCCGAAAGTTCGACAAAACCGCGTTTTTTATATGAA
>JAITUY010000024.1 GCA_031286095.1 Treponema sp.
CCGGCTTAAGGCGTATCGCGGAATTGGAACCAGATATGACAAACTTGATCTTATGTTTACGGCTTTTATCTGGCTGGCTTGTATTTGTATCTTCCTTCGTAGTGTGAACACGCTCTAGTACTCTGCAACAGCTAAATGTTCACAATACATTCTTATCAGATATTCTCACACAGAGCCGCAGAGGATCAAAGGAGATCGGCTAACCTGTATCCCTTTCATGTTATTTTTCATTGGACTTGTTCGGCAACCCTGTAGGTTATAACCACTTTGGTTATCGAACAAGTCTTGCATTTTTTGGGACACCGCCGACTCTATTATAAAATAAAGTTGTTCGGAAACTTCAGTTTCTGAACAACTTTATATAAAAAATGCGGTTTTGTCGAACTTTCGGACTAAAGTCCGCGTTCGCAGGCTTATAGCCTGAAAAACCGCAAGACTTGTGAGACAACCAACTCGAACCGAAGGTTCGCAGTTGTCTCACAAGTCCAATAATAAAAAAGCATAGCAAGGAACGCGCAATTATGTAACAAAGCGCAGTTCCCCGCGCCTTTGCGTCTCTGCGTGATAAAAAACAAAGTATAGTTTTAGCTGTTATAAAGTACTAGAGTTTGTCATAATATAGAAATATTATAGACAGACACTAAATAATCAGGGCTGTCAGAAAAAGTTTTTCAACATACCGCAGACGCGCTTTTTTTCAGCGGGTAGTATATGCCGTTTTAATGGAATATACTGTCCCTATGCGCGAAGAATACCCATTTTACCTTGAACCGCTTAATACAGAACAGCGCCGCGCCGTCCTTCACACAGGGAAACCTCTGCTGATACTTGCGGGTGCAGGATCGGGTAAGACAAGGGTAATCACGACAAAAATCGCGTGGCTTATCAGGGAACAGGGAATGGACCCGCGTTCCATTCTGGCGGTAACGTTTACCAACAAAGCGGCAAGGGAAATGGCTGAACGCGCAATATTGATAGAGCCTCGCGCGGGAGAGGCGATTATGAGAACGTTCCATTCCTTTGGGGCGTGGTTTTTGCGGCGCAACGGAAATTTAGCGGGACTTGATTCTTCATTTGTCATTTACGACGACGACGACGTTGTTTCTCTTCTTTCAGGCATTATGGAAAACGCCCCTAAACCCGAAGTTAAACAATGCGCCCATAATATTTCCCGCGCGAAAGATTATTTTCTGTCCCCTTCCGATCCGTTACTTGCAAGTATCGACAGCCGTAAAAAATTCCGCGCCATCTACGCAAGTTACGAAGAACGAATGGCGCAGATCGGCAATGTCGATTTTGGGGACTTGATTAAAAAACCTGTTGAAATTCTGCGCGATCAGCCGGAAGTGGCGCGGCGTTTCCGGGAGCGTTTTAAGGTAATAATGGTAGATGAGTATCAGGACGCGAATGTCGCGCAGTTTCATCTGCTGAAAGAACTATGCGGACCCGATACCTATGTCTGCGTAGTCGGCGACGATGATCAATCCATTTACCGTTTTCGCGGAGCGGAAGTAAAAAATATTCTTGAGTTCCCAGACCGTTTTTATGGCGCGGACATTATCCGCCTTGAGCAAAATTACCGCTCCACAAACCCCATCTTAAAAGCGGCGTCTTCCGTCGTGGACTACAACCGCGGACGTTTAGGGAAAACCCTTTGCGCTGAAAAAGGGGACGGCCCTCTGCCCGTTTTAACCTATCTGCCGGATCAGGACGAGGAAGCGAAATTCTGCGCTGAAAAAATTGAAAGCTCCGTAAAAAAGAAAGAGACCGAATGGCAGGACTGGGCAATACTCTACCGCACCAACGCCCAGTCCCTAGGATTTGAAACCCTGTTTCTGCGAATGGGAATTCCCTACCGCGTTGTCGGTTCTCTCAAATTTTACGAACGCGAAGAAATAAAAGACGCGCTCGCTTTATTGTCGTTTCTTGTAAATCCGCGCGACGAGGTAAATTTCCGCAGGATGGTAAACAAACCCGCAAGAGGGGTAGGACTTGTAACAGTTGATAAAATTGCAGAGACGGCGGATTCATACGGCGGAAATTTGATAGAGGCGGGGCGAAATACGGAACTTACGCAAAAAGCGCGAACGGGTCTTAACGCTTTTTTTAAAGTTATCGAAGACGCTAGGGCGTTGTTAGACGGCGAAAAAGACGGCGATGAAAAAAAATCCCCTGCCAAAAAAAAACGCAAGGGGCTTGTGCCAGGAACAGGGCTCTCCGCCTGCATTTCTAAAATTGTCAAAGATTCTGGAATCGCCGAATATCATGAAACGCGCGATGATGTTACGGGAAATAACAAGCTCAACAATTTACAGGAACTTATAAACACGGCAAGCAATTATCCGCAAACGCGCGAAGGACTGCTGGAATTTCTTGAGAACATCGAACTGGATCAGGCGCGTCTGGACAACGCCTCACAAGACACGCAAAATTCCGTAACGCTCATCACTTTTCATAACACAAAAGGTTTGGAGTTTAAGCGCGTAATAATGACGGGGCTCGAACAGGGCATTTTTCCCAGAGAAGATAAAAGGGGCGAAGAACTTGAAGAAGAACGCAGGCTTTTTTACGTTGGCGCAACGCGAGCGATGGACGAACTGTACCTTACTTCCTG
The DNA here is from genome assembly GCA_031286095.1 of Treponema sp. Lineage (GTDB taxonomy): Bacteria > Spirochaetota > Spirochaetia > Treponematales > Breznakiellaceae > WQXQ01. The sequence goes on from JAITUY010000024.1 coordinate 2,615, forward strand.
CCTGATGAGGCGTATGTACGGGAAAACCATGCCGATGCAACCCTCGCTTTTTCTGCGCGAAATAGACGCAAGCTGTTTGCAGATAAATAGAGTCGTCCGCGGATTTGAAACGGGACAGCCTATGGCAAGACACAGTTTTAATCCGTATAATTTTGATAACGATAAAGAGAAAAACAGCCGTCTTGAGAAGAGCTCCGGCTGGCGGCGAGGACAGCGGCTGTTCCACGAAAATTACGGTTACGGCGCGGTAATGGAAGTGAAGGACAGCGAAGACGGACCTGTCGTGCGCGTCCGTTTTGACAACGGAAAGGAAACGCGCTTTTTAAGCGAATATCAGGGAGGCGCTTTTGAAAAAATGGGAGATGATTACTGATGACCACTGACAGCGGATACCCGCTCTTAAAACAAATACCAGCCGTTCTTCGCGCGAGAGGTTACCGCCTCTACACTAATGAAGGACGGCGTTTGATTGATCTCTGGCTAACCGGCGGCGCGGCAATTCTCGGTCACACTCCGCCAAATATCCTGCACGAAATAAAAAACACCGCAAGCAGGGGGCTGTACTCCCCTCTCCCCCATTTTACCGAAGGCCGTTATCTGAAAGCGCTGTCAAAAATTTTCCCCGGACGGACTTTCCGCCTCTACTATGCTCCGCCGCAGGAATTGTCCGTATTTTTCGACGACGGTAATGCAAAACTCTGGCGTCCCTTTGCCAACAGCGCGTCCCCGTTAGAAATATCGGAAAACGCGCCTGTTCTTGTTCCCGTATTGCCGGGCATTCAACTTTGGCGCAGAGGATTGCCGTTCGGCTTGTGCGTGCTTGCGGTTCAAGACTCGCGCCTCTTTGACAATGACGGTCTGCTTGCGCGGTTTCCCGAAAGCGACAGCCTTCCGCCCATACTGCTTTCCGTAGCAGTCAGGGGAATATACGGCATTATTAAAGCCGCGCCGGAGAGGGCAAACAAAAAATTTCCGCGCATTGAAAAAGCGCTGAAAAAAAGCCTATGGCGGCGCACAGGTATTTACCTTGAATTGGAAGAGAAACCTGAAACAACGGAATGGAATGCGCTTTTCCAAAAATTTTTAACGGCGGGATTTTTACTGCCGCCCTGCCCGTCCTTTCCGGTTATCCTTCCAGGAGAACTTTCAGCCGGAGAAGAAGCAAAACTTGCTAAGATGTTAGGTGAATTATAACTAAAAACTTTTATCACAAACAGGATGTTTACAGTTATTGGACTTATTTGACAACTACTAACCTTCGGTTCTAGTTTGTTGCCAACAAGTCCTGCAGTTTTTCGGTCTACGGTCTACAAAACTGCGATTTTTACAAGTAAGTTGGAACTGTCCGAGAAATCAGTTGCTTCCCGGATAGCCCTTGTATTTTCTCATGTTTATACAAAATATTAGTGTTGTTTAAAAACTGAAGTTTTTAAACAACTTCCTTATAAAATTGCATTCTTGTAAGGCTTTTGCCCGAAAAAATGCAAGACTTGTTCAATAATCAACGGGGTTATTGAATAAGTCTATTATGAAAGTACGATATTAGAGAAGGCGTTCTAACAGGTTTTTCAAACTTTTCGGACGCCACCAACTCTATTTATATCCGCCATAAACACAATAATTATAATATTTCCACACAACATCTATATTTTTATATCCAATTTCTTTTAACCAGTTAATATGATTTATTAAACTGGCCGGTCTGTCTTCTGTTTTATATTTTACAATCCATTTATTTTCAATTTCATCTAAAGGGACATTTTTCCCCATAAATGTTTTCCATTTCTTTATATACAAATCCTGTATATGACTGTTTGAACCTAATACCACATCTGCATTATAAAAAACGCCATTGTCGGTTAACGCGTTATATATTTTTCTATAAAACATTTTTTTATCTTCATCATTTGCCAGATGGTGCAATGCCAAAGAAGATATTATAACATCATATTTTTTATCAAAATCAAAATCATAAAAATCATTTATATAATAATCAATATTTTCACCTATTTTTATTTGAGCCATTTTTATCATATTTTCCGCTATATCCAAACACGAGATTTTAGAATTAGGGAAAGCAATTTTTATTTTTTGACCGATTGTTCCTGTGCCGCATCCTAAATCAATTACATTAATTGGCTTGTCTTTTTCAAATGGAATTGACAAAACCAAAGCCTCAATCATTTCAGTATAATGAGGTATTAATTTTAATATAATTTCGTCAAATTCCTTTGCTTCTTCTTCAAAATGATTCTTAACAGTTTCAATTCTATCCATAAAATATATCCTATTCAAAATAGAGTTGTTAAAAACTTCAGTTTTTAAACAACTTCCTTATAAAATCGCATTTTTGTAAGGCTTTTGCCTGAAAAAATGCAAAACTTATTCAATATTTATTCGTGTTGAGGGTTTTATACCCGCCGCACTCTGGTTGTGGGGTTCATTATAGATCATTTCAACGAAAACTGATATAACCATCACTTCATAGCATTTAGGGACCCTTTTGATGCGTATTTTCAAGTTCATTTTTCAAAGAACGACAAACCCGACAGCCTCGTGTTATACGAGGTTGCAATTTGTTTTATATCCTTTCCAATAATTTATTTATCCAATATGTACAATCTTTTATTCTACCTTCATCAGTTCTCCATGAATCTGATATCTGTAAAAATATTCCAATCGTGTTTTTTTTCAACCCTATCAGGAATATTTTCTTTTCCAGTCAAACAATTATTAAGATATTTTAAAGCTTTTTGTATAGTAATATCGTCTATTGTGAATCCTAATATTTCCAGTCTTCTTAATGCTTGTTCCGTTGTCATTGGGCGTTTTGAGGATGGATTTGACAAAGTATGAAAATACCCCCAAGAACCGTCTTTATAATTCATAATTAATTTATACCCTTTTTTATAATGGACTTGTTCGACAACCCGGTTGGTTGTCTCACAAGTCTTGCGGTTTTTCAGGCTATAAGCCTGCGAACGCGGACTTTAGTCCGAAAGTTCGACAAAACCGCGTTTTTTATATGAA
>JAITUY010000027.1 GCA_031286095.1 Treponema sp.
TTCATATAAAAAACGCGGTTTTGTCGAACTTTCGGACTAAAGTCCGCGTTCGCAGGCTTATAGCCTGAAAAACCGCAAGACTTGTGAGACAACCAACCGGGTTGTCGAACAAGTCCAATGATAATCCTGCAAACAACAGCTCTGCGCCTCTGCGAGAGATTATTGGGGAAAATATTACCTAGACTTGTTAAGTTTTTCTATTACCGGAACCAGCGCCCTTATGCGTATGACTTTTCCGCCGCCGAATTCGCTAAAGGCTCGGTAACGTTCTCCGTCGTCGGAAAAGGGGCTGTCTTTTTCGCCTGGAAACGGGGCGAAGCGTTTTTGCGTCCAATAAAGGGAAGGGTCTTTTAGAGAAACCCCTGTGTTATCAGGGGTAAAATGAATGAAAGACTCGTGAACGCCCCTTTCCAAAAGCGGCGCTTCATCTGTGCATTGCAGGTAACGGATAATCCCTTTTTTATAATCAATCGACTGAATAATAGCGGAGTGCGCCATCGCGCCGTTGGACCCCATGAAAAGCAGGACATCGGCGGGGTGTAGATTGCGGATTTTATCTTCTACAGCGATTATCTGATAATTTTTTGAGTTGAAAAAAGAAGTGCCGGTGTACCGCGCAAGGTCCGCTCCGCGCGGAAGACCAAAAGAGGGACCTAACGCGGAGTTAAGATCAATTCCGCCGCGCCTGCCTATATGGGTAAGAACCTGCCAGACAAAGCCGGAGCAGTCTATCCCCACATGACCTATGCAGTACAGATAATTATGAATATCGCTTTCCAGCGCGCCTTTTCCAGAATTCAAAACATATGGGCGGTGGGGCAGTCCTCTGTAGGAACCTGCCTTCATTCGTGCAATATCAAAAAGGTCAGTAGAGGTAATCCATTTTTGCGCCGGAATGTCAAAAATAAATACAGTTTCCCTTCCCGAAGAAAGAGCTTTTACATATTCTTCAAACGCTTCGGAGTCAAGAATCTCTTCGATAACAGGCCAGAGTATATCTGGCGTACCTTTGCCGCCTTCAAAAAAGTCCCAACCCGTATCTAGTAAGATACTGCGCTCGTTGTTTTCCGCAAAAGGAAGCCTGATATTCATTATTTTGCCGTCGATTATTCTGGTTTTAAAATACTGCCTGTACGCTTCTTCAATTACACGCTCGACTCCGTTTCCCCAAAGACGGGCAGGATCGGAAAAAGACTTTAAATGATCTGTCTGCGCTTCGCAAATCTGGGTGTTAATGAAAAAACCAAAAATAACAGAAAATAAAAAAATCATACGGTTGATGTTTTATTTATATTACATTTTAAGCAAATAATCCACGTAAAATTCTCACATGGAACATTATAAGAGGTATTTTTTTTAATTAAACTTGCGTTTACTGCTTTAAAACAGAAATAACCCTTTCCAGAACTTTTTTTCTGTCCAGTGGTTTTACAATGTAACTCTTGGCTCCCATTAAAAGGCACTTCTTGACAACATCTTCTTTGCCCAACGCACTGACCATTATTACTTTGGCCTGCTTGTCATATTCAAGAATCTTTTCTAACGCAGAAACACCATCCATTACAGGCATGGTAATATCCAGGGTAACCAGATCAATGTTTGGCGTCGCTTTGTATTTTTCTACTCCCTGGGCTCCATCAGCGGCAGTATCTACCACTTCAAAACCTTCTGACGTGAAAATCTGACCAAGCTGTTTTGCTATAAACATTGAATCATCAACGACAAGAACTCTATACGGTACACCCTCAGGTTTTATGCCTTCAGCCGACTTTTCGTTGATATTTGGCATATCAGTCTTTGCTATCATCCGGTACGCTCCTCTTAATTCCAATATATGTTATAATTAAAAATAAGTCAAGTATGCAATGTGAATACAAGCAAAATTAATATAATAATATTTGGTAAATTCCATGAAAAAACCTTTATTTTTAGCGCCTATGGCGGAACTGAGCCACAGGGCATTTCGGGAATTATTGGAAGATTTTGGCGGTTGTGACGGCTATTTTTCCGAAATGATCAGCGCCGGAGCTCTTTTAGCTGGCGGTCCCAACGAAAAATGGTATATTGATGCCGGTCCAAAGCCTGAAAAGACCGTTTTTCAGGTTATCGGAGCCGATATGGGGCAAATTTCCCAAGCTGTGGCGTTTCTGGACAGGCTGGAATGCGCTGGAATCGACATAAATATGGGCTGTAGCGCCCCATTAATACGGAAAACAGGGGCCGGAGCCGCATGGATGGCGAATATTGACCGCGCTGGGGAGTTAATTTCCCGTGTTAGACCGCTGGTGAAGCGCCGTCTAAGCGTGAAATTGCGAATAGGCTTTAAGGATGATTTTGATTATTTGGTACGGTTTTGCAGACGGCTTGAGGCGGAAGGGACAGAGCTTATTACCCTTCACCCTCGGCTGGTTACGGAAAAATTTAAGCGGCTTGCCCGCTGGGAGTACGTGGGGCGGATTAGGCAGGAGTTAAAAATTCCGGTAGCCGGAAACGGGGACATAGCTGACGCGAAGGAACTTGTAAGGAGGGCGGGCGGTCCCTGCGACGCAGTTATGGTGGGAAGGGCGGCGGTTCGCCAGCCGTGGATTTTTTCCCGCGCGCAGGCGGCTTTGTCCCCAAATTCGCAAGATTCCAGCTCTGTCCCCAATATTGAAAAAACCGGGATTCGTTTTCTGGAACTTTTAGCCAAATACCAGCCGCCTGAATTTCATCTTTCCAGGGCAATTCGTTTTTTTGGCTTTTTCTGCGACAACCTTAAGTGGGGAAATTATCTTAAAACAAAATTGAACCGTGAAAAAAACCTGTCCGGCATTGAGCGGGTGTGGCGTGATTATTTTAAAGACGGCAGTGAATAATTTGATATTTTGATTTATATTAAATACGGATATATTATGAAGAAGCCGGTCATATTTTTTTTATTGAGTTTTGCTTTTTGCGGTCTTTGTTTTTCGCAAGCGGGAAATACCGTAAATGTTACTGTAGAAGTTAACAATATTGTTGTTAACGGCGGCAAAGTCTATCTAGTCATATTTTTGACAGACGAAAGTTTTAAGAAAGAAGAACCCGAAATAGCGTTTGAATTACAGGATGACAAGGTTTCGATTTCTAAAGAAATATCGCTTGCGCGAAGAGAATATGTAGTGTTTGCATTTCAGGATGCGAATAATAACAGAAAACTTGATTACGGGTTTTTAGGAATTCCAAAAGAAATAGTCGGCATATCCAATTATTTTGGCAAGGGGTTCCCGACAAAAAGTTATGATAAGCAAAAAATATTGATCGATGAAAAAACCGGAAAAATAACTATTGGTTTGTATAAGTTTTAAGCAGTTCTTTTTGTTTGCGCCGTTCCTTTTCGCCTTTTGCGACGTATAAAGGTTTCATGGTTCTTGGATCGAGTCCTGTGTGGTACATTACCGTGGACATGGTTCCGGGAGTGGGATAAAACTCCTGCGTTTGTTCCGGTATAAAGCGCGTTTTTTTCAAATACCGCGCAAGTTCTTCCGCTGAGTTCATGTCCGCGCCCGGGTGGGAAGTTATAAAATACGGAAGCAGGTACTGTTTTAATCCAAGCCGTTTGTTTACGGCGTTAAAATCTTTTCTAAATTCTTCATAACTTGAATGGGGGCATTTCCCCATCGCTTCAAGTACGTTCGCGCAGGTGTGTTCAGGCGCGACCTTTAACTGACCGCTGACATGGAATTGGCACAAGGTTTCCAAAAACTCTTTTCCGTGTTTTTTATCATGCTGAATAAAATCGAAACGGATGCCGGAGCGGATAAAAACTTTTTTAATCCCCTGAATTTTGCGCAATGCTTTTAACGCTGAAAGGTACAGCTTGTGATCCGCTTTTAAATTTGGGCATGGCCGAGGATACAGACATTCCCTGTCCGTGCAAAAACCGCCGCGCTCCTGCTTTTCGCAAACGGGACGGAAAAAATTTGCGGTAGGTCCGCCGACATCATGAATGTACCCCTTAAAATCGTCATGCGCGGCAAGAGTGCGTGCCTCGCGGAGCAGGCTTTCTTTGCTTCTGCCGGCAACGGCGCGCCCCTGATGGCTTGTAATCGCGCAAAAAGAACATCCGCCAAAACATCCTCTGCTTGAGATCAGCGAAAATGAAACTTCTTTTAGCGCGTCTATGCCGCCTTGCGTGTCATACATTGGGTGCGCTTTTCGCGTAAACGGAAGCTCGTACAAACGATCCATTTCTCCGGTAGAAAGCAGAAGGGCAGGAGGATTTTGAATAACCCAGCGATCCCCGTCGTTCTCTTCCGCCAACGGTTTTGCGGTTAACGGATCGGAGTTTTGTTTTTGCGCCATAAAATGTTCGGCGTAAGCGAATAACGAAGCCTCGTCCCTTCCCTTAACCGTGTTGTAATTTGGCAGAAGAACAACATCTTTCCATTGATTAATGGCGGCTCTCCCGTGAACGCGGACACAGGTTCCCCGCTCATCAATTATACTGCCGATTGTCTGTCCTTCCGCTAAACGGCGCGCTATGTTTAGCAGGGGTTTTTCTCCCATTCCGTAGACCAGAATATCCGCCTTTGAATCTAAAAGGATCGAACGGCGCACGGTGTCAGACCAGTAATCATAATGTGCAAAACGGCGAAGGCTTGCCTCGATTCCGCCGATAATTACCGGCACATCTTTGTACGCGCGCCTGATTCCCTCGACATAAACCAGAGCGGCGCGGTCGGGACGCAGTCCGCTTTTTCCGCCCGGCGAATATGCGTCATCGGAGCGCTTGCGTTTTGCGGCGGTATAGTGCGCGACCATAGAATCCATACTGCCCGCTCCCATCAAAAAAGCAAGGCGCGGTCTTCCCAATACGGTGTATGATGAGTGGTCTTTCCAGTCAGGTTGAGGTATTATTCCGGTGCGGAAGCCCGCCTCTGACAACATGCGGCACAAAAGCGCTGATGCGAAAGAAGGGTGATCTACATAGGCGTCGCCTGAAACAAAAATGAAGTCGCACTCTTTCCACCCGCGATCTTCCATGTCGCGGCGGCAAACGGGCAACAAGTTTCCTGGCAACAAGTTGCCTGAAGGGGAAACGTACGGTTTAGACGCCGACGACAGCTTTGACCTGTGGTATTTCCTTTTTGAGATAATTTTCGATTCCCATTTTAAGAGTCATCTGAGACATAGGGCAGTGACCGCAAGCTCCGGTAAGTTTTACCGAGACGGTTCCCTCATTGTCTACAGAGACAAATTCGACATCTCCGCCGTCCGCCTGCAAAGACGGTCTTACGTTTTCCAAAGCGGCTTTTACTTGTTCTTCCATAACTTACTCCTTCGTGATTTGTAACCACGAACTTTTGCCTTATATATTGTTGTTGTACGCATTGGGTTGCGTTAAAATTTTATCAAAAACGGAGAGAGAGGGATTTGAACCCTCGGTACCCTTTCGGGCACACACGACTTCCAATCGTGTACCTTCGACCGCTCGGACATCTCTCCAATCAACATTTATTGACAAATAGCATTGTTTCATTAGAGTTGTTCGGAAACTTCAGTTTCTGAACAACCTCATATAAAAAATGCGGTTTTGTCGAACTTTAGTTCGCAGGCTTATAGCCTGAGAAACCGCAAGACTTGTGAGACAACCAACCGGGTTGTCGAACAAGTCCATTATCTAAAACAATGTTCGGAGAGAGGGGGATTCGAACCCCCGGAACCCTTACGGGTTCAACGGTTTTCGAGACCGCCCGATTCAACCGCTCTCGCATCTCTCCGTTTTGGAACTGCGTGTATCTGCGACGTTGTTCGCGGTTCAGCAGTTCCGAATAGAGCTTATGTTACTGTAACGGCGGAAAGGGATTGTGTCAAGGGAACGCATTGCCTCAACAGCAATTTAAAGTTTAAGAAAGTGCTTAAGAAATATCGGAAAATTCATCACGCAAAGCTCGCGGAGAACGCAGAGAACGGGACTTAATTACCTTGTTGTGCGTCTACAATATGTTTTTTATCTTTATTAGAAGAAGAAGTATGAAAACAGCGATTGGCTTACGCATTACTTATAGTTCTCTGCTCCTTGGCGTCCTCTGCGTGAGAATATTTAAAGGTAAGTTCAATATAGATTGAGGTTGAAAGAGAAAAAATAATCTAACCCAAATATGCTTTTCCGAAGGAGGGTTCTGGGAAAAATGGGTTATCAATGCAGGAAAAAAAGACGCTTACAAGAGAAATAAGTAAGCGGTATCAAAAGACCGGAAAAAAAGAGAAAACCGGCATACTTGACGAACTGGTCAAAACAACAGGCTATAACCGCAAGTACGTTTTACATGTCCTTGCCAACTGTGGAAAAACTACCACTGTCCACATGGACTGGGAAACGGTCTTTAAAGCCGCACCGCACAAGCGGTGCAATGGCGGCGGCAGGAAACCGAAATACTTAGACGGTTTTGTAATCGTCTTGCGGACAATATGGGCATTATTCCCGTACCGGTGCGGTAAAATACTGGTCACCTTCATGATGGAACAAATAGGTTTCTGAAACAACAGTTTCGCATAACGGAAAAGGCAAAGAACCACTGCTGTCTGTTAGCCCGTCCACTATCGGCAGGCTGTTGAAAGCGAATAAGAAAAAACTTGCCCTCAAAGGGAAAACCGGAACAAAACCGGGTTTCTTTGAAATTGACACTGTCCACCACTGCGGAACTTCGGATTCAGGGGAATTCTGCCTTACCCTTACCGCCACAGATGTGTATTCAGACTGGGTTGAACTGCGCCCGATGCTCAACGAAGTCTATAAATGGGTTTTTGAAGCTATGCTGGACATCAAATCCTCCCTCCCTTTTCCTCTTGCAGGCATAGACTCGGACTTTAGTCCGCGCGACAACGGCAGTGAGTTTATCAATGCCGCCATGCTCAAATAGCGCCGTATCGAGCGCATCCAGTTTACCAGCCCGCTGGCTTGCCGTAAAAACGAAAACCGTTTTGTAGAACAAAAAAACTTCACCTGCGTCAGAAACTTCGTCGGCTATTACCGTTTTTGCGCGGTGGCAGAAAGGGACGCCCTTGCCGCCGTCTATCGTTCCCTGTGCCCCTTGCTGAACTTCTTTATGCCTATCATAAAACTTATAAGCAAAGAAAGAGTTGGTGCAAAAAAGGTTTATGATAAAATTATTATAAGTCCGTATCAGCGGCTTATGGCTTCGCCCGATCTTTGTTTTGTTAAGTAATTTTAACCGGAAATCTTGGCAATCACTTCAACTTCGACCATAACACCGCGCGGCAGAGCCGACACGGCTACGCAGGAACGCGCGGGTTTTCCGGTAAAGTATTGTGAATATATTTCGTTGAATGAGGCAAAATTATCCATGCTTGTTAAAAAGCATGTTGTTTTTATTACTTGCGAAAAGCTACTTCCCCCCGCTGTAAGTACCGCCTTGATATTTTGCATAACTTGTTCGGTCTGTTCTTTAATACCGCCTGATACTACCGCGCCTGTTTCTGGCGACAAGGGAATTTGACCGGACGCAAATAACAGCCCGTCAACTGTTATAGCCTGAGAATATGGACCTATTGCCGCTGGAGCGGAATTAGTAGAAATGACTTTCATGATACATTATACCTTTTTGAGGCTGACACGATTTGAACGTGCGACCATCAGATCCGCAACAGAAAAAGCGACAACCACATATGATCACTTATACACACCCATAACTACATAATTCTTTACAGGATAAGGAATTACATAGCTGGTCTGCCGTTCGTCAACCACAACGAACCGCACCAGACCACATAGAAACACATAATATTATGTGCCTTTTTATATACCGACCATTATTATGTATCGGCATTTTATCAAATTAAATGTGGTTTGTATAGGTCACGCATTGCGTCAAAAATAATCTAACCCAAAAGCGGCCATGCCTCAAAATAAAAATCTAACCCAAATATGCTTTTCCGAAGGAGGGTTCGGGAAAAGAAATGGGGTTATCAATGCAGGA
>JAITUY010000096.1 GCA_031286095.1 Treponema sp.
CCATTACCATTTACACAAAATTTATGACAAGCCTAGCAGAAAAACTGCTGGAAATTTGATATTTCAAGAAGTAAAGAAAAATGGAAAATCTATTTACACAAAAAATAGGATAGCTCCGAATAAACGGCTTCAAAGCCCCAAAAAAACGTAAATAAATTCCCTTTTTCCCCTTGACAACTCCTAAAAACCGCCGTATATTTATAGTTGAATGATTGCTCAATCATAGGAGATAAGCAAATGAAGAAGAATGCGCCCGTGTGCGATTGCGAGGTTATCCACGGGGAATTGGTAAAACGGGTCGGCAAAGCCATGCCCAAAGAGGAGGATTTTTACAATCTTGCCGATCTTTACAAGATGTTTTCCGACAGCACAAGAGTCCGTATTCTGTGGGCGCTTTCACGCGAGAAAATGTGCGTCTGCGACATCGCCGTACTGCTCAACATGACTAAGTCGGCGATTTCCCACCAGCTCAAGTCGCTCCGGCTCGCCAATTTGGTGAAATATAAAAAGCAGGGGAAGGTAGTTTACTATTCGCTTGCTGACAGCCATGTAAAAGACATATTTGAGAAGGGGTTTGAACATATCCATGAATAACATCGAAGATAACGAAAGAAAAAACAGAATAATCAAGCTTGCCACCGGAGCGGCTGTTTTGGCCGCCGCGATGGTTTTGGAAAAAGTATGGAAGTACGATTACAATGTTCCGCTTGTTTTTTTTATTGCTTCGTATTTTATACTTGGCGGAGACGTGATTAGGCGTGCGCTAAGAAACATAGCGGAAGGACGGGTCTTTGACGAAAATTTTTTGATGAGCGTAGCGACAATCGGGGCGTTTTATATAGGCGAAACAGCCGAGTCTACCGGCGTTATGCTGTTTTATCAAATTGGGGAGTTCTTTCAGGATATGGCGGTGGAGAAATCAAAACGCTCCATCGCGGAATTAATGAATATCCGTCCCGATTACGCGAACCTTGTAAAAGGCGGAGACATTGAAAAAGTTGCGCCAGACATTGTGCGTACCGGAGATATTATTATCGTAAAACCTGGTGAAAAAATACCGCTGGACGGCGTTGTAATTGAAGGCGTATCTATGCTTGACGCATCGGCGCTGACTGGCGAGTCTGTCCCGCGGAAAGCCGGAGTTAAAGACATTGTGCTTTCCGGTTGTGTCAATCAAACGGGCGTGCTTAAAATAGAAGTTACCAAAATCTTCGGCGAATCTACAGTTTCAAAAATAATTAACCTTGTAGAAAACGCATCAAGTAAAAAAGCAAAGACGGAAAACTTTATCACAACCTTTGCCCGTTACTACACGCCGGCTGTCGTTGCGCTTGCGGTTCTTATCGCCGTATTGCCGCCCCTGTTTGGCGGTGTTTGGCAGGATTGGCTAAAGCGCGCGCTTATCTTCCTCGTAATTTCCTGCCCGTGCGCGCTTGTGCTGTCTATCCCGATGGGATTTTTCGCAGGAATCGGAAGCGCGGCAAAGAGGGGCATTTTGATAAAGGGCGGCAGTTATCTGGAGGCGTTTAACAATCTTGAAATCGCCGTATTCGACAAAACTGGAACTTTAACGAAAGGTGTTTTCAAAGTTACAGATGTTCAAAACGCGGACGGTTTTAGCAAGGACGAACTGCTGGAGCTGGCAGTCTGCGCCGAAGTTTTTTCCAATCACCCAATAGCGTTATCTGTCATTAATGAGTATAAGAATCAAAGATCGGGCGTGGAAGCGAACCGTGATGGGCTTTCTCAGTATATGGAACATTCAGGCTATGGAATAAGCGTAATTAAAGACGGAAAAACCATATTGGCGGGAAACTCAAAATTGATGGAAAAAAACGGCGTGGTTTACACGGAGTCTGAAAATACCGGTACAAAGGTTTATGTCGCCTGTGACGGAATTTTCGCGGGCAGTATTGTAATTTCCGATGAGATTAAACCCGACAGCCGCTCCGCGCTGGATGCTCTTAGAAAGAAAGGCGTTAAAACAGTCATGCTTACAGGGGACAATCAAGATATAGCGCGTAATATAGCGGACGAACTTGGCATTGACGAAGTTTACGGCGGATTATTGCCGCATCAAAAAGTTGAAAAACTGGAAGAACTAAACGCGCGAAAAAAAGAAAAAGGCAAACTTACCTTTGTGGGGGACGGAATAAACGACGCCCCCGTTCTTGCGATGGCGGACATAGGCGTAGTGATGGGCGGAATAGGAAGCGACGCCGCGATAGAAGCGGGGGATGTGGTGCTGATGAACGATGAACCGTCAAAACTGATTGAATTTATGAATATCGCTAAATTTACAAAGAGGGTAGTACTTCAAAACATTGTATTTGTTTTGGCGGTAAAAGCGGTTTTTCTTTTACTCGGCGCGTTAGGCCTCGCGCAAATGTGGGAGGCGGTTTTTGCCGATGTGGGAACCGCCCTTTTAGCTGTTCTTAATTCGATGAGAATTCAAAACACTATTCGCGTAACAAATTGGTCGATAAGCACCAGTATCCCGACGGACGCGGTATAAACCGCAAAGCCGTAAAGCGATTTCTCTTTGATTATTTTCAGCATTAGCTTTACTGCAAAAAATCCTACCGCCGCCGCCGTTACCGTTCCCGCGACGACGGCCAGCGCCCCTATGTTTTCGCTGGTCATTTCCGCTTCGACTTTTGCCAAATCTTTAACCTGCAGAACCAGCGCGCCGAGTATTGCCGGAATAGACAGCATAAAAGAAAAGCGGGCGGCAAAATCGCGGTCAAGTTTACGGCATAACGCTCCCGATATTGTCGCTCCTGAACGCGAAATGCCTGGGGCGATGGCTAGCGCCTGAAATATGCCGATTAACACAGCGTCAAGCCAGCTCATGTTTTTTCCGTTTTTTTTGTCCACGGCGCGTTTTGCAAGCTGTTCAGCCGTAATAAGGAGCGCCGATGTAATTAAAAAACAAATTCCAAGAAACTGTCCCGATTCAAACGCGCTTTCGATTAAATCGTTAAAGGCAAGCGCGGCGATTACCGCAGGAATTGTCGCTATAATTAAAAATCCTGTAAGCGGTTGAATAATCCTGTTTAGAATTTTCCAAATGTCTTTCCATAAAACCACAAAGACAGCCGATAATGTTCCTACATGAAGCATTATGTCAAAAAAAAGACCGGGAGCGTTTATGCCGAATATTTTCCGCAAAAGAACAAGATGACCCGAACTGCTGACAGGCAGAAATTCCGTTAAACCCTGTACTATTCCAAGAACGATTGCCGTTATAATATCCATTTATACCTCATTTTTTAGAAGACGCCGATTGCGGTAACAGTATAGCGCTGACTTTTATTTTTTTCTCTATGGCGGCTTTTTCCGCCATTTCCTTCGTAATCTTGCCCCGCGGCTTTGGATGAGGCGGAGCGTCGCCTATAAGAATCATTATCCTAGACTCAGCGTTCCATGAAAGTTTTGACGCCCCTTCATAAAGAGCCTCGTAAACAGCTTCTGGAATATCGCCGCCGCCTACAACGCGGATAGCGTTAAGCTCGCGCTGAAAACGCGCAAAATCGGCTGTGAACGGACTAATTTTTGTAAGATAGATGTCATAATAATCCTTAAATAAAACCATGCCGATTCTGAAAGAAGAAAAGTTTTTAATAATATTTTGAAGTTCGGGAACAAGTTTTTCGCGTAACGGATCGATATATTTTTTCATGCTGTTGGTGGTGTCAAGGCATAAAGCGATGTCAACAGTTTTTCCTTTTTCTTTTTCAAGCAAACTTTTTATTATATCTATAACGTCGTCAGGAGTTTCGGAATAAATCAAATTGCCGTTACTTGATTTGGATATTTCCGTAAACGCCGCCAGAGTTTCAGGTATGTATTCTCCTTCCGGCTTGCCCGAAGGAGGCTCCTGCTTTGCCTCAAGCGCGAAAGGGTTGTCCTTAAAACTGCCGCGGTAATCGGCGTACGGCATGGCGAATGCGCGGATATTTAAAAAAGTTCCGTCCGTAAGATAGATTTCCCCGTGGCGTCCGTTTTCGTAGCCGTAGTAAAGCTTGAACGGAATATAGATATGAAAAACCTGTCCCATGCTTGGGTGGTTTACGACTGTGGACGAAACAAGCGAATAGATACGGCTTTCCTTTGGAATAGGAGCTCCGTTAAGAAGACGGACCTCATCGCCGTTTATCGAATTCCACTCGCCCGCGCGGTATGCGTAATTATCCGCCTGCATGGAAGGGTCTTTTGTGGTTTCCGTCAACAACACCGAAGAAATGTCCGGTTTCTTCCTTATAAAGAGGTGGAATCCGCCGTCCGGCCTCGATTCAAGCAGTAAATCGCTTTGACTGATGCTTAAATCCTGCGCGAAAACGGCAAGATTTAAAGACGCGAGTATCAAAATTGACAAAAAAATACTTTTTTTCATGGAGTATATTGATTATCGACCTGTTGAAACGCCGTTTTTAGGAGTTTTTTTCAATAAATAGATAAATGGTATAAATTGTAATAAAAAGATGACAAACGCCGCAATCTGCTGTCCATAAGCAATCCACGCAACAGGTTCTAAAGGCCACGGATTAACAAATGTAATGATAACTCTGCAAAACCATACAAATACCATAAATCCGTACATAATGAAAACTTCTTTATTTTTGCCAAATACTTTTTTTCTCATAATCAAAAGCAATAAACTATAGCCGCTTAACAATAATGAAAAGAAAAAATTTGTCCAATCAATTCCAACAATTAAATTTTTATATTCATTTGGAATATATGAATACCATTGATATAAATAAGGCGCTGTAAAATGCCATAATCCGATCAGCATACTTAAAGATAAACCGGTAATATATAAAACAGCCATAGTTATTTCCCCGTTTAAACAGATTTACAGAATTCATCGAACTCCGGTTCTACAGCAAGAAAAACATCAACCAGTTCTGGATCAAATTGGCTTCCCTTTCCTTCCAATATGATTGATTTTGCCTTTTCGCGGTTAAAAGGCTCTTTATACGAACGCTGTGAACGCAATGCGTCATAAACATCGGCAATGGCAATTACGCGGGCAAGGAGAGGTATCTCGTTTCCTTTTTTACCGTCCGGATAGCCGTTCCCGTCCCATTTCTCATGATGATGCTTCGCCATTACAAACGCATTTTTCAAAAAGTCGTTGTCATCGGCAAACTGCATTGATTTTTGCAAAGAATCCGCTCCTTTTATGCTGTGACTTTTCATAACGTTAAATTCATCATCGGTTAATTTTCCATTTTTTAGAAGAATGTTGTCAGGTATTGCGATTTTTCCCATATCATGCAACAGAGAAGATTCCGCTATCCGCTGAATCTCTGATTCAGCAGGAATCTCTGATTCAGTAAATTGATGTCCGCGCCGCGCCAGTTCGCGTAATAAAATAGAAACATATTCGCTTACGCGCCTGGTATGTACGCCGGTGTAGCCGTCTTTTTTTTCGATTAAATCGCTCATCGAATATACAACTGCCTTTTGAAGATTGCGGATACTTTTGGTTTGTCTGTCAACTTCAGACTTCAGTTCTTTGTTAAAACGCTCGATCTGCGCGTGAGATTCATTAAGCTGGCGTATTAAATCTTCTTTTTCGGTGATGTCGGTAACAATCACGACAGTACAAATCATTTCATCATATTTATCATAAACATAATTCAGCGAAATTTGACATTTTTGCCCTTCAACACGGCAGACAGCGTCGCAGTTGAAAACAGTCGTGTCTTTTTTATGACGCTGTAATGGTAATGATAAACTTCCAAAATCAAACAGACTGAACAATGTTAATTCAGTGATTTGCCCGCTGTCTTTCTTAAAAAAACTTTCCGAAGCTTTATTGCAAAGTATAATATTGCCCGTATCATCCAGAATAAGCACAGGCAGTTTTACAGCCTCATATACATAAGTCGCAAGGTTAAAAATATTAAAACTAAAACTGTTATACTGGTTGGCATAACGGTTACATACGATTATAAGCGCCAATATTCCAAAGCTGGGGATAAGTTCTATCCAATATGAAAAAGATGTAAACAAAAGGCAAACAAGGAAAACAAGCGATATCAGGGATATTATCGATATTGATTTTGCCTGTAAACGGT
>JAITUY010000037.1 GCA_031286095.1 Treponema sp.
TTCATATAAAAAACGCGGTTTTGTCGAACTTTCGGACTAAAGTCCGCGTTCGCAGGCTTATAGCCTGAAAAACCGCAAGACTGGTCAGCGTAGCTGACATGAGACAACCAACTCGAACCTAAGGTTCGCAGTTGTCGAACAAGTCCATCATATTCTTTATTTTTATTTATAATTTTTGCTTTTACATATACAATATTACCTATAATTTCATCATTAAGAACGGCTACATAATCAAGCCCTTTTATAAATTCTTTTGCATTTCGTATATTATGGATTAATAGATGTTCATCGCACCCCGGTTTATAAACATTAAACTTGCTCAATACTCCGTTATTGAACAAGTCTTGCCGTTTAATACGCGGGCGGGAATGTACGCCTTGTTAAGCGTTTTCTCTCAACATTTTCAATTCACGCATAGTGCGGAGTTTCCACACAGCTTTTTCCTGAATCTGACGGACGCGCTCGCGGGTGATCCCTAAATACTTTCCCGTCTCTTCAAGCGTTAGCGGATTTTCACCGGTTAACCCGTATCGAAGCTGTATTATTTTCATTTCTCTTTCCGATAACTGCGAAAGTATGTCGCTCATCGTTTCCTGCAATGTCATGGAAAAAACCATTTCAAAAGGTTCGGCTCTCGCATCGTCTTTTATGAGTTCTGCCAAACGGGTCATGTTCCCGTCGTCTACAATTGTGTCAAGGCTTGTGGTTTCCTGCGACAGTTTCACTATTTCTTTTACTTTTGAGACAGGAACGCCCAGATATTCTGACAGTTCCTCTTCGTTGGGGTCGCGCCCTAAATCCTGCGTAAGCTGTTTGGCGACATAGTAGCACTTTTTAATTGTATTAAGCATATGAATTGGTATGCGTATAACGCGACCTTTGTCTGCGATGCTCTTGATAATCGCCTGCCTTATCCACCATGTGCCGTATGTGGAAAAACGGCAACCCCTTGTGTAATCAAAACGTTCTACCGCTTCGATAAGACCGATATTCCCTTCGTCGATCAAGTCCAAAAGGGAAAGCCCCCTGTGCTGGTAATTTTTGGCGATACTTACAACAAGGCGCAGATTGGAATTTATCATTTTATTTTTATAAAAAAGAAGAGCGCGCTCCAAAGCGGCAGTTTCCTCGCTGTTATCAATTTCATTATTTTTTTTCTTTTCGGCAGACAGCGCTTTTAATTTCGATCTAAGGCTGATAATTTTTTCTCCGATATTTTGCTCTTCCTGCAATGTTAAAAGAGGAAACAGCGAAATCTGCCTGAAATACAAAGCAAGCGGATCCGACTCTTTTAAAGCTTTAGGTCTCTTATGACTTTTTTCAGGGTGTTTCCGGGTACGCTTCCCGGCTTTTTCAACTTCTACTTCCATATTCTCCTCTTAAATTACGTTGCTCAGCAACTTCAGTTTCTGAAAGCAATCGTAGATTGCAATCTGTGACTGCAAATCCTTATAAAGTCAATTACGTTTTTGCATTTCCGCCGGCTCTTGGAGCTTTTGCAGGATCAATTGGAGTATCACTGCGGAATACCATAAAAAATAACTGCGGCTTCTCGGAAACGGCGTTCACGCCCAACTTCCCAAGCTCTGTCCCCGGAGCTATTTTGTCGCCGACATTTACCGACAGCGTGTTACAGCCGCCGTACATGTAAAAATATCCTCCCGATACTTCTACAATCGCTACCTTGCCGAATTTGCGCCAGGGGCCGGCTGAAATCACTCTGCCCTGCGTCAGGCTTTTGACCGCTTCATTAATTTCGCCTTCTACGATAACGCCCATTTGCCCTGTCATGTATGAAATTTCCTTCGCTTTCACAGGCCAGCGCATTGCCAGAATACCCGGAATACTGGAACCATTTTTAGCTATGCTTGCGGCTGTACCCGCGACAGACGGTTTTATTTGGGCTGTATTTTGCGCGGGACGGCTTGGAACTTTTACAATATCGCCCGGTTTTATTACATGGTTGGAAGAAAAATTATTTATTTCCTGCAGTTTCTGAAGGCTAAGATCGTTCTTTTTCGCTATGCTGAAAAGCGTGTCTCCCTTTGAAACCTTGTAATCTGTCAATGTTTGGGCGGGAGGATTCGCAGTAACCGTAATATCGGAAAAAGCTGACGAAGGTATCATAAGCCGTTTGCCCGTCTGCAGTTTGGAAGGATCGCTTATTCCGTTGGCTTTCATAAGTTCATCGGGGGTAACATGGTAAAAGCGGGAAATAGAATAGACCGTCTCGCCCTTTCCTACCACATGAATTAAATCATCTGCGGCAAGCATTCCGGAGGAGAGAATACTTGCCCATGCAAAAAATAAAGCTAAAATACGCAGACACTTCATGGCTCTTAATTATCGGCAGAATTTGGCTGTTTCCTCACCCGAATTTTTGCTTTTGGGCATAAAAAGGCGCAAATACATCGATTTTTACACAAAAAACAAACTATTGAAGAACAATAAAAATACCTATAGCATTGATAACGGAGGGTAAAAATGGGCGAGTATAAAAGGCCAAGCTGGGACGAATATTTTATGGAAGTTTGCGAAGCAATCGCCAAGAGGGCGACATGCGACCGTGGACGTTCCGGCTGTGTAATCGCAAGAGACCGCCAGCTTTTGGTAACAGGTTATGTAGGCTCTCCGGTCGGCCTCCCCCACTGTGATGAAGCCGGGCATCAATTTAAAAAGATGCTACATGAAGACGGCAGGGAAACTACCCATTGCGTAAGAACCGTCCACGCCGAACAAAACGCGATATGTCAGGCGGCAAAAAGAGGCATTTCAATTGACGGGGCAACCCTCTATTGCAGAATGACCCCGTGCAGGACGTGCGCCATGCTTATCATTAACTGCGGAATAAAGCGCGTGGTCTGCCAGCGCAGATACCATGACAGCGAAGATTCTCTTGTCATGTTTGAAAAAGCCGGGGTAATAATCGAACACCTGCACGATGAACTGCAAAAGTACGAAGATCAATAAGAATACGTTATTCCATTTTTTTTACCGCAAACTATACTAACTGCCACGAGCTTTTAATTTTTTTATTCGTGTGGTTAGCGGTTAAAAATTGATTTCCGTAAACAAGAACAGGGTTAGCTTGACTCAAGAATGATCCTGTATTTTAGATATATTTCTTCAAGCGTATGCAGAGGACCGGGGGCGGAAACTTTTTTCCGAAGTAAACAAGTATCGCGCCTTTCAATGAAAAAGTCGTAAATAACCATCGGATTAATATCATTTACCACAGAATAAACCGGCTTGGAGTCCAAATAAGTGCGCACTTCATCATAGTTTACAGCATTTACACCATAGCGTTTTAATCTGTTTCTAACCTGCAAAATTTCCTCGTAAGTAAGACCAAAAAGAAACTCTTCCAGCGCCCATCTGGTTTCGTCATTTGTGGATTCTTCTTTTAAAAAATCTTCCCATTCGGTATATTTTTCCATATCAATTGAAATTCTTAATAATTCCATGTTGCCGTCCATTGTCCCAAAAATAGGGGGCGATGAATCCCTTGCCGTCCAAAGCGAAGAAAGCGCCATAAGGTGGCGGATACTGCGCGGGTCCGTACCGCTGTCCCAAAGAGAAATTAAATCATCGGTAAGCCTGTTTTTTGTATTTGATGAGAAACCCGGGTCTTCAAGGCATGAAAAATAAACTTCTTCCGCCATTAATGTAAAAACTACGGAAAAGGAAATTTCTTTGGCAGGAATATGAAAATCCTTGTTTCTCTTAGCAAGATTTGAAAGCAGGGAAAAAGCGTGAAATTTCGCTATTAAAAAACCGCGTAAAGCCGCTATTTTGGACGGAATCCGCAAAAGATGGGACGAGGAGGAAAAGGCAAGAAGAGACTCGGTAAGATTATGCTCATCTATCAGAACATCCCTTACATATTTTGTTTCTTTTATTGATGGATAATCAAAAACAGCTGTTCCCAGATTTCGTAGCCGTCTAAATCTCTCATGCACTATAGTATAATATTCCGGGTTTTCTTCCTTGAGCCAATTTTCTATTTTTCCGACAAGAAGCTCCTCTTCTTCTGTCAGAATCTGCGCCTGGTGCGTTGGAGTAGCTGTCATGAATCAATTATAAGGCAAAAAAAATGAAAAATCAAAAAAAAATTTTAAGAATTTATGTTGAAAAATCTTGAAAATATGTTATTATGTCTAATAGTTGTTTGATACGCACTGCCAGCATGCTAAAATATGCCTTGTTTTGTTCATATTTGCGGTATTTTTGGCGCTACAGCGTACGGCATTGGTATCTACACGGCTTAACGCCGTGCTTGTATTGCTGGGGGGTGCACCGGTTTCGACTGGTACGTCTTCGGGGTATAGACTGCAGATGGAGCGCTCATCTCCTGATTGGGCAAAAATTTAACTGCCAACTACGACAGTTACGAATACGCCTTAGCGGCGTAATCGCGTGGAACTGCCCCGCCGCTCTGAGGGGCAACTTCCGCGTCGCAATCAGGGCTGGTCATGCGGCAGTGTCCGGGGGCGGCATGACAAGATTTTCCGGAATAAGGACAGGCCGCGCGCCGTTTAGCCAAGCCCGTCCCTACAATTTAATAAACGGCTAAATCTGTAGACGTTTATGTTTCGCGTATTGGGACGCGGGTTCGACTCCCGCCACCTCCAGAAATTTTTCTCAAAAAGACATCTCGCAGAGATTTTTATAAGACTAAATTTTTGCGGAACTCGAAACGAGCGCTACTGTAACCAAGTCAAGACACAAGCCTTGAAAACATAACTATAATCATAATTGCTTACTCGACAGATTTTATTTACATAATACCATTAGTGTCCAAAATAAACTTTTGAGGCCAATTTTATATATTTTCTTGCCATTTTGCTCCATATTTTCAATGAGAATGTGTTATTTTGACACAACGACATGGCAAATATGACACATATTTTCAAATTTATAAGGCTATATACCGCTTTTTCTGGTAGCCCCTCAAAAAACAAAAACCTCGAAAGCTGAACAACGATCCTTCGTACAACAACTCTGCGCCTTTGCGCCTCTGCGAGAAGCTCTTCCTTCGTACCCGGCCGCTCTTCTCCCTTTCATCAGCTCATGTAAAAATAAATTTTAGTAAAGTTGAAAATCAGCGAAAATGCGCCCTATAGCGTTCAGTCAAAATGAACCTTATGTTTTGACTAAAAAGCCACGATAAAAATTGGCACAGAAAAGACGAGAGAACTGTTTGTAAGACAATAAAATTATTCAAAGAAAAGTATTGAATACCTAAGCCGCAGGGAGCCGCGGACTAAACTCAGACACGATTGGTTTGAGCGGCGGAGACCTCGTTGCTGTATTATTCATGATTAACGACGCTCGAAAAATACAGTCATCCCAGTTTTTCGATGAAGAAACCACGTTTGGGGCAATGAATGCCTTAAAAATGCAGATTGAACGGTATAGAATCCTCTTCTCATTATACTGCGGCAAATTGGGGATTGAAGTAATTGCCTCCAACAGAATCATAAGCAAAGACTACATCGTCCGTTTTCAAGCCCGCCTATTTCAAATACTTAAAACTAAAAAACACTTTCACGGCATAAGGACAAAGTAACCATACGAATATACCTTGATGGAACCCTAACTGTACTCTGGAATGGAACTAAACTCCTTGTTAAAGAGTTAAACAACTTCCTTATAAAATTACATTCTTGTCGAACTTTAGTTCGCAGGCTTATAGCCAGAAAAAATGCAAGGCTTGTTCAATAACCAACGGGGTCATTGAACAAGTCTAATATACAAAATCCAAAAGGCGGCATGATCAAGGGGACATTTCTACTGGTCGTTGATAAAAATAAATTATAGGGACGTGATGCCTCAAAATAAAATCTAACCGAAAAGACCGGTTGTCTCAAAATAAAAATCTAACCATAGTCAAACGGCATGAAGGGCTGGAACAGCGAGGGCTTTCCCCCCTTCAAGATTT
>JAITUY010000042.1 GCA_031286095.1 Treponema sp.
GAGTTGTTCGGAAACTTCAGTTTTCCGAACAACTACCAATAAAAAAGTATTTTTGCAGGGCTAAAGCTTGCTTTAGCCCGAAAAAATGCAGGACTTGTAAGACAACCAACCGGGTTGTCTTACAAGTCCATTGAACAACTTTCGCAAAAAAACGTGGTTTTGTAAGGCTTTAGCCTGAAAAACTACAAGACTTGCGGGACAACTTACGGGGTTGTCGAATAAGTCCATTATTATTCTGGAACCGTTTTTTAACAACTTTATTATCAGGAGAATCTATGAAAATAAAGTTTGCTATTTTACTAATTATTTATGTAATCGGTTTATTATTATTAACATCTTGTGTTTCTGCATCACAAACAGATACCATAAAGTTAACAAACAATAAATTAAAAATATATGAAAATTTGATTGTTAACATTAATTTACTGCGTTATGACCTTTCAAGTGTAAAAATAGATGGAAATAATTATTCTCCTGCCGATAAATCCAAGGTAATGACAGAGTTGAAAATATCAATTGATAATTCAAGTGAGAAAGATTATGAATACTCAGAGTTAATGGCCGTTGAAATGGTATTTATTAATAAATCAGGAGATATGAAATTGACTCAGCATGTTTTTATATTATATGGTAATACAAATCCAGATAAAATATTTCCTAAAGGGCAGATATCAAAAGAGACATTATGTTTCATTCATAATAAAGGGGACATTCCTGTTGCAATAACAATAAACAGAGCAAATCATATCATGTTTATAAATGAAGAAAATCCCAATTATACGGATGTTACGGCTTTTCTAACAAAACATTTAAATATACAAGTAATGTTAACACTGGCATCATTTACTTCTTTTGAAAAAATTGACGCCTTTAGAAAAGAAAACGGTCTTGATATAGACGATTCCAATAAACAAGGACTCACCCTTCTGCACATTGGCATATTATCAAAAAATGATTCTGTTGTTGTTGGCGCAATAAAAAATGGATGTGATTTACATAAAAAAATATCGTATAATTTTGAAGAAATCGAACCTATTCATTTGGCTTTTTTGGAAAACAATAGAAACGCTGTTAAAATTCTGATAAATGCGGGCGCAGATGTTAATCAATTAGGTAAGGGTAAAAATTCTCCGGCTGTTATCGCCGTTAGATCAAACAACCTTGCATCTCTAAAACTGTTAAAAGAACACGGCGTTGATTTGACAAAGGTAATGATCCCCATGAATTGGCGTCCTGAAATTCCTGCTTTAAAACTTGCAAAAGACCGTAATATGACTGAAATTGCTCAATATTTAGAAAGTCTGGAAAAACCATGAAGTAAATAATCAGTGTACATAACGGGGTTGCAGAAAAACTGTTTTTGAACAAGGAAGCTGTTAAAAAACCATCACTTTTGGGCGTTTTAAGGCTGATTTTATGTATACTTTGAAATCGTTTTTTTGAGAAGGGGTTTTTCTGCAACCTCAACCAGACTGTAAATGCGGATGTTTTTTAAGATGTTTTTTCACCCCCTTGTTGATTTTTTCAACTTAACATAACATATAATTATGAGTACAGACGTAAAACAATCTATCGAGCTTTTGATAAGCAACATTAAAAGTCTAATTTCTGTTGATACAAAAAAACTGGAATATATTATCGCCGCGCAGATAGCGGGAGGACACGTAATTCTGGCGGACTCGCACGGGGTGGGAAAAACCTCCCTCGCGCGGGCGTTGGCTCAGTCTGTTCATTGGCATCCCGAGGATATGTCCGCCGAAAACGACGGAACCGCAAAGAGTAAAAACAAGGACGGGACCAAAATGGAAGGCTTTAGCCGTATTCAGTGTACTGTCGATCTTCTTCCGCAGGACATTTTGGGATATAACCGCTTTCTCGGTCATTCGGGGGAACTGATTTTTAACAAAGGACCTATCTTCGCGCACTTTGTTTTGTGCGACGAAATTAACCTGCTTACCCCGAAAACACAGGGAAGTTTTTTTCAGGTTATGGAAGAACAGAGCGTAACAATCGAGGGCAAGTCGTACCATCTGCATGATCCGTTCTTTATTATTGCTACGATGAATCTGAAAGGCGTCCACCTGTTCCCCCTTCCCGTGCCTCAGCTTGACCGTTTTATGTTACGCCTTTCACTCGGCTATCCAAGCGAACAAGACGAGACGGAAATTATAAACAAGCACGGCAAGATAGACGCCTGGGACAGTTTTAAGAGCGTTATCGACAGCAAGGATTTGTTCCGCTGGAAAAAAATGGTGGACGAAATTCACATGCACCCCGAAGTAACCGCCTATCTTGTAAACTGCGTCAGGCAGACAAGATCGCACCCCGATATTGAAACGCCAGCAAGCCCGCGCGCGGGGGTGCGTATTTCCCGCCTCGCCCGTTCCCTTGCAATGTGCCGCGGTATGGACTATGTAAGCGTTGATATAATCAAAGAAATATTTATTCACGCGATGGCTCACCGCATAATTACCCGCGATCCTTCCATACCGCCGGAAGAGCCTCTGCTCAATATTTTAAATTCGGTCCCTGTCGAACCGAAGCGGGAACCATAATGGAAAAGCCCCGCTTTAGGCCTGTCTTTACGCCAATAGGGGCAATAACTCTCGTCGTTGCCCTTGTGATACTTGTCCGTTCTCTTTATGCCCGCAACCCTCACGAAATACTACTCTCTTTTGCAGTTCTGTTGTTTATGCTTGCTCTCGGCTTTACCGGATGGTGGAAGGCAAAAAAACTTGAACTGCTGGAACCGGGCTGGAAACCGCCGTTTCCAATGACATCCGGCGCTGGGGAAGAAACAATTATCAGAGGACTTGGCGAGCCTCTTCCTTTATTTTTCCGCCTGCACTTTATCGTGCGCGGAAAGTTTTTTCCTACGGGCGGAAGCGTGAACAAAAACAACGCCTGTCCCTTTTTTGCCGAAACTTCCGTTCCGCGCGGGGAGGCGGTAGCGCATCTTGCGTTGGATTTTCCAATGTCTGGAATTTTCCACGGCAAAGGTTTTTGCAGACTGCGCGACATTTTCGGGCTTTATTCTTTTCCCTGCGGAATAACGCTGACGCGGACAATAAATGTAAGAAGCGCCCCGTGCTTCGGAAAAAAATTACAAATACAAACGCTGTCCGGCGCGGAAGACCGCAAAACTAAAAATTCAACAAACGAGGAACGTTTTTATATGAGAGAGTACACGCCGGGAGACCGTCTGCGCGACATCAACTGGAAAAGTTCCGAAAAGATAGACGCGCTTATCACCCGCATATCTCCCGACAATCAGGAAAAAATAAACCGCATAGAAATTTACTTCCGGAATTACGGTCCCGAAAAACCTTCGCTTGAGGCGTTGTGGCTTTTGGATCGCGCCAAGTCGCGGCTCTCTTATTTTTTACGGAACCTTATGGACGAAAACGCCAATTTTATTTTTACCATCCGGTCCGCAAAGGTAAATTGGGAAATTCAAGACAGCGAAGACCTTGAAGATTTTTTGGAAGCGCTTGCGGGTCTTTCTTTTTTTCCGCCGCAAAATTCAGCGGACTTTCCATCGGGAACGGGGAATATTTACATTTTTTCAACCGCCTGCGATTTGGGACTGGCGGGCTTTATATCCGCCTGCCACCCAAGACATATTTCTCTTTTTATCACCCAGCCGGAAACGGTATTTAAGGCTACACAGACAAAGCCGAAACACGAAACCCTTTATAAAAGGGATTTTCCGGCAAAAGGGTGCGTACCCCTCCTCCGCTGGCTTTTAAGAACTAAAATCAATCCGCTGTATGTTGACGCCGGCATGGTGGAAAAAATTTACACGGAGACAAGATTATGAAAAAATCTCCCGTCATTTTATTTTGGCTGAGGCTCTTTATCTACTTTAGCGTAATCGCGCTAATACTAATTCACCCCGGTATTTCGGTCTCCTTCGACCGTATCAGCTTTGCGCAATGGTTTATCATAATTCCATTGCTAGCCTTTATCGCCTTTGTTTCTCCGCAAAAACATTCTTTTAAAAAAAGGTGCATAGCCGCCGTAATTTCTTTGCTTTTTATCGTCATGTGGCTGGGAGGGTTTAGTCTTAGTTCAATTCAGCTTTTTCTTGCGGGTATTGTAAGTTTTATACTTACTTACCTGCTGTTTAATTATCCGCACTGGGCAAAAGCGTCCGCGCTTGAACCGTTTTTTCTCGCGTGGGTCTGCCTGCGCCTGCTTGCGCTGTCCCGTTCCAGCGAGGACGTGGCGGGGCAAAGCATGGCGCTTACACAGTTTATTTTTGTGTGGGCCATCGCCGTTTTTTTGCTGGACAGTTTTATAATCTATCTTTGCCTCTTTCCAAAGAGTACAGGCGGAGCAGGTAAAGAAGGCGGACTTTTCGCCCTTTCCGCGCTGGGACTGCTGGTTCTGGTTCTGGTCGTTCTGCCTCTCGATTTTGTCCGCAATTCTGTAATCGAAAATTTGCTTCCCGAAGGAAAACCAGAAATGATAAAAGAAGGGGTGGAGCACGGCATACCGCGCGACTCTGACGGCGACGGCAGGCAAAATAAGAATAACGAAAACAGCGAAAACAACAGGCGTCCAGGCCGTCCTACAATTCCGCGCGGCGATGATTCCCGAAAGCAGAAATTGCGCGGCATTTCCGAACATAACTGGCAGAACAAGTCCAGCAGGAACAAAGGAAAAAAGGGGAAATCAGAGAAAGGAAAAGGGAAATCTAATGAAGAATCGGAAGAAGAAGGAGAGGGGCAAGGTCACGCAAAAAAAAGCTCAAGTGATAATGATAATAGGCAATACATGGTGATGATTGTCGCGGCGGACAGGGAACCTGTGTACATGGCGGATACATACAAAGGACAACTAGACCCTTTAGAGGGCTTTCTTTCAAGCCCGCAGGAGCCGTTAAACAAGCTTTCCGATCAGCGGTTTTTCACCACATGGTTCGATAACGAGCCTGAAGTTGACCGAGGCAGAGAACGGCAGGAAGTAATCGCACTTTCAACTTTGCCGCGGAAATATCTGCCCTACCGCCCCGTATCAATTGACCCTACTATATTAAACGAAAACTCAGGTCCTCTGCGGTATATTCATCAGGTTGTTTCAAGCACGCATTTGGACGATCCGCTTTCGCTTGTCGTTATCCCGTCACGGCCTTTAAGTTCTTTTGAAAAAAACCTTCTTGCCCCGTACATGGAGATTTCCCTTTACGAAGCCGATGAAAAAGTTTTCCGCGAATATCTGAACACTGTGCTGGAAAAATGGCGAAAAGAACGGAAACAGATTTTAGCCAAGCTTACAGGACAAGAAAATCCTGAGGAAATTTTTAATCCTGTCAATGATTATTTAGAAAAGATATTTGCTTTACAGACCAACTTTTTAACATACAAATACAACTTGGATTATACCGATGATGTTACAATAGACGCGATAAAAGATTTTGTTTTTGACAGTATGGACGGCGATTGTTCCCAGTTTTCCAATACGCTTGCCCTGCTTGGGCGGCTTGCCGGTATTCCGTCTCGGGTTGTAACTGGATTTCTTGCGGCAGAGAGCATGCAGACAGAGGCGCACATTAAAGGGCTTTTCAATCTGAGGAACAAAATTCCGTTTTTACAGCAGTTCCCTTTAGAGAATTTATTTTTGGTAACAAACCTTCACCACCATTCATGGACACAGTTCTATATTCCCGATTACGGCTGGCTAGATTTTGAATCGACACTGTTCTCCATTCCGCCTATAGGTATGGGCGATTTCCACGGATGGGATGTCGTTATCCCGCTTATCAACGAACAGAGAGTTTTCTCGCAGTTGCGGAAATTCCCTTGGCTCGCGGTTCTTCGTACTGCGGGAATCATGGCGGTTCTTGCGCTTGTCTGCGCATACGCCCTGCGCTACGGCAGGGAGCTTGCTCTGTACCTCGGCGTAAAGCGCAGAGGAAGAGCGGGAGCGCGATCTTTGTATCTTCTGCTTCTTGCCCGCCTTTCTGCGGACGGAAAACCAATAAAGCCTGCGGATAAAACCGCTCTTGAATACGCAAAGTTATTCCCGTTTACAAAAACGGGCGAAGGAGAAAACCCGCACTTTAAAAATTTCGCTTCCATTTACACGGAACTGCGCTGGCGCGAATTCAAAGACAGCGCGCAAATGGACGAACGCTTTTCGCTTCTGGAACAGGAATATCATAACATTCTTGAAACCACACGGCAGAAGGGAATATTAGGATGGTTTATACGCCTTATAAGTTTACGGGGGCTTGGTTATTTATGAGACAAAAAATTTGCCTTCTTGCATGCCTTGTTTTTCTTTGCGGCTGTTCGCATAAAGGGGACTGGGTTCAGTTCCGCGGGGAAGGCGGGCGCGGCGTAAGCTCTTCCCGTATCATTCCGCCCCTAGGACTGCGCTGGAAGATAAAACTTCAGGACCAAGAAGAAAAAATCCGCTCTTTTAATCCGCCTGTGGTAATTGGGGACACTATTTATTTTGGTTCCGACGACGGCAATTTTTACGCGCTGGACGCAGACAGCGGATACATGCGCTGGGTTTTTAAAAGCGGGGCGGAGATCAATTCAATTCCATACGCCGACAAAGATCAGGTTTACTTCGGCAGTAAAGACGGCAAACTTTACGCGCTTTCCCGCGACACTGGGCAAGAAATCTGGAACTTTCAGGTTCAAAGCCAGATCAACTCGCAGGTTCAGCGGTACAAGGATTATATCATTTTTGTAGGAGATGCAGACGCCATATATTTTCTTTCCACGGACGGTAAAGAACAATTTAGCATTGACAACCCGGGCTGGTACAACTATACGTTCCTGATGGCGGATGACGTGATGTACTTCGGCACGGGTCCCAGCGTCGACTTAATCGGTCCTTTTGACATTAACAAAAGGGAATTCCTTTGGTATCTCCCTTACCATGAAATTAGCGCTATATGGTATTCGTTTATCGCTGTAAGGGGAGACCTTTTATACTTTGGAGCAGTGGATATGTACGACCACATGTACTTTGGTTTTTACGCTTTTAACCGCAATACCGGGAAAATGGTATGGGAACAGCGCAAAGATGGATTTTTGAACACGTTGGATTCTGAAGAAATTTACTCGCTGTTTTTACGGAATGTGGATGTGCTGGATTTTATGGCCCCCACGGTCTGGAAAGACTTGGTTATCTTTACGGGTGGGGACTGTGTCGCCCGCGCCTTCGACGCAAAAACAGGATACTTGCGCTGGGAGCGTATTTTTGACATACCCATAAGTTCCGCCCCCACGGTCTCTGCCGGACGAGTCTATTTCGGTCTTCTTGGGGACGATTATACCCCGCCCAAACTGGTCTGTGTCTCAGCGCATGACGGTAAACTGCTCTGGCAGATGGAAACCGAGGGAAGTCTGCTTTCCGCCCCCGTAATAGCCGGAAAAAGAATCATTTTTGGAACCGATAAAAGCGTCTTTTACGTGCTGGAACAGGTGTTTTAGGGTAACAATTTTTCTTGACAGACTTTAAAACTCAGGGTAAAATTTAACTTACGTAAAACACTTTACGTAAAAATCAATATTTCAAGGAGAAAATTATGAAAAAAATTGGCATTATTTTATCAATTGCCATTGCCCTGACTCTGGTTGTCGGGTGCGCAAGTTCGGGAGGCGGTAGCTCCAGCGGAAGTAGCGGGGGCGGCGATCTGCAACCTTATTCGGTGGACCTTAAAACATTGCCGTTTGTAAGGAACGCAAAGCCATTTACAAAAAATTATGACGACCTCTTAATTGAATTCCCGGCTCTTCCTGTTGATGTTACCAAGTATAAAAGGGTAACTATTAACTGCAAGTATTTTAATGGAAACGGCGAAGAAATAGCGCAGGCCGATTCAAATGCGATGGTAAGCCTGATCTATGACGTGAAAGGCGACATAAGAGGACCGGAAATGGGTCCTGGTAAAAACACCCCGCTTAAAGAATTTAACGTAGGCGGTTTCTCTGGAGCGGTAAGCACGGAAAAAGGCACAAGGGTTACTCTTACTCAGCCTCTCGGAGCGATTCTTTTCCAGAACAGCAACGCTGGCGTTAAATTTATTGAAGTAACAGAGATTACATTCCACAACTAATCAGTTTTTTAACAACAGCAAGTAAAAGGGGCTGTCCAGGAAGTAAATGGTAGCCCCTTTATAAATTTCCAGAAATTAAAAAACATGATAAAGTTTCAACATGAGCAAAGGGAAAAGTGACAAAATAACGTACAAGCCCTAT
>JAITUY010000046.1 GCA_031286095.1 Treponema sp.
TTTATTGCAAGCTCATAAAGGTACTCGTAATAATCGGAAGCGTAATACTCCCGGTCTTCCCAGTCGTATCCCATCCATTTTATGTCGCGTTTCTGCGCCTCGACATAGGAAATGTCCTCCTTTTCGGGATTCGTGTCGTCAAACCTAAGGTTGCATTTTCCGCCAAAACGCTCGGCCATTGTAAAATCAATGATAAACGCCTTGCAGTGCCCAATGTGAAGCCAGCCGTTTGGCTCAGGCGGAAAACGCGTATGCACATAACTGCATTTTCCGGAAGCCAAATCCTCTTTTATAAATTCACTGATAAAGTCCGAACCCGGGGCAGAATCTTCCGCCCCGTTCGCCTGGTTTGGATTGCCCATACGCTCTCCTTTTAAAAATTGGTAAGATAACAAAGTCCGAGCAGCAGAACAGCCCAAAGTATATGAGAGTCCTGCGCGGTTATTTTTTTATTGGTGTCCTTAAGCATGGCAAGCCTGCACCCGTACCACCAAAAAAGTCCTATCTGGCTGTCGATTCTGAAGGTATATTCGGTAAAATCGTCTTTTGCGCTTTGGGCGCCAAAAAACAAATAGGCCAGTTCTTCAAGTATTTTTCCGAATTCGTCAATCGCTTCGTAATAATTTCCACGCTCAATCAGGGACATAAGGACCGGCACGTCGTCCTGCAATTTTTCCTTACGCGCCTCGTCGGATTTTTCGACCCATGTCTT
Source organism: Treponema sp. (assembly GCA_031286095.1). Classification (GTDB taxonomy): domain Bacteria; phylum Spirochaetota; class Spirochaetia; order Treponematales; family Breznakiellaceae; genus WQXQ01. Next base: position 713 of record JAITUY010000046.1, read on the forward strand.
TTGAATCAGCAAGTCAAGGTTATTCTGAAAATGGTCAAGAAAGGTCTTTAAGTCGGCGGCGTTTTTATCCACCGATAACAGCCTCCGGTAATCCGAGCTAATCCCCAAAGCCTCGGCAAAGTCGACCGCTGTTTTTACGTCCGGTTTCCCCTGCGAAAACCCGTTGTTTGGAAACATGAGCTCTGCAAGATGGCTGTACTCGGCAGGAATGTCGTTTCCCTGATAATTGCGGTTCATAAGACCAGAATGAAGACAAATGAGAATTTAGTCAAGATATCCCCGGTTATAATATTTCGCCGTTTACAATTGTTACCGCGTAACTCCGCCCATTTTCCCCTGTCGGGCGAAGTTTTCGGCTCGGTTGGATTGGTAATTCTACGCCACTTGATTGGAAGGCGAGGTCCATACCCCGCCGGACTTTAGTCCGAGCTTGCCGCGAGATTCTTCATTTGGCATTCCCATATCTTTTCTTTTATGTCCCTGCCGGACGGTTTATATTTTTAAGATGAAATTAGAGTTGTTTAACAACTAACCGAGTTGTTAAACAAGTCCATTATTGGCGAAGTATAACATTTTCAAACTCTGCCAAATTGATAGTTTCTATACCAAGAGAATGATATTGTTTTATCATTAAAGCTATTGTAGCTTCATTTATTGTAATAATTGCGTCCTCAATGACATAGACGATGTAACCCCTGTTCGTCCCGCCCCGCGCCGTGTTGAATACGCAGGCTGCTGCGTCCGCGCCGACGATGTACAGCGTATTTATCTCTTTTGAAATCAGATAATCTTCAAAATCTTTCGACGAAAAGCTGTCGCCTATTGACTTTGAAAAAATGTTTCCATTTACGACACGCAAATTTTCGGCAAGCTCCGCGCCGTTTGTGCCTCTTCTGTATCTGCCGCGCGAAAGAATAGAGACAAGCGGATTGCCTCCGTATACATTTTTGACGTATATAATTTCCATTCCGCTTTGTTCGGCAACTGCAACCGCTTGATTAACCTTCCTGACAAACCCCGCCGTATCGCCGTACATAGCCGTATTGTCGGTTGTGTCATTTTGAACGTCAATGACCAGCAGCGCGGACCTGGGATTGTCATATACGGATATGGCCGTTCCCTTGGTTGGGCTGGATACATACAGACTTGTCGCGGTGAATATTGCAATAGTGATAACCACAACACCGACAACAGTCAACAATATACGCAGCCATTTGTGTTTCTTTTTTGTACCAGTTTGCATTGTAAAAGCCTCCTTTAGTGGTTTTTCAATCCGGCTATTAACCTTCAGTCCGCTTTCTTTTCGCGGAAAAACTGAACCAACGCGCAGATTGTGCTTATTAAGAACATAAGCCCGCCGGCAATATAAAATCCATTGTCCGTCAGCCTATAGCCAACAACGAATTTTTTGCCTTGCGCGTAGTGTATGACTGAAAGAACCAACAAAACAATGGAACAAAGCCCGAAGATGACCATAAAGGCGTTCCGTCTGCTTCCTCTTCCAAAATACACGCCGCGCAGATGAAATTCTATAGAAACGACCGTTATAATCAAAATAAGCATTAAGATATTTTGATGAAACCCATTCGCCCATTCAACGCCCATATCCTGTAGAAACGCGTTAAACAGCATAAGCGCTCCGGCTGTTAAAAAACCGTGCTTAAAAACGTCCCCGCGAATTTGTAACTGCCGTTCATCGAATTTTTCCGTTTTCATTTCTCATCTTCCTCCCAAAAAATATCGTTTAATGTTTTGCCAAGAACCTTGCAAATAGCGATACACAGGCGAATAGACGGATTGTATTCGCCAAGTTCTATGGCGTTAATAGTTTGCCGTACCGCGCCTACAGCGTCCGCCAGGTCTTTTTGTGTCATGTCCGTTGCCGCCCGCGCGGCTTTTAGCTTCAGATTTTTGGCCATCTGCATAACCTCTTTATGGTATATAATAACATATATAAGTCATAATGTCAAATATATATTACAATAAGTCGTAAATATTTTATGTTGTTCATTAGCGCCCAAAATAACCTTTTAGGTTAATTTTCTCAATTTTTTGGCTATTTTGCTGGCTCTGACGCCCATAGTGTGTCAAAATGGCACACCTTTCTGTATCCGGCAACTGTTTTCTATGTTATCATATCTGCTGATTTTTCAAACGATTTTGTATTTCATCATTTTTTTAACGTATTTATATCCACTCTTCTTTTATTATGTTTCCCCTGATTCCGATTACAATATTCTTAATGGGAATTTTTCTTTTTGCGTTTGCAGCCGCTTGCCGGGCAAATTGCAATAATCCGTCACA
>JAITUY010000055.1 GCA_031286095.1 Treponema sp.
TCGGACTAAAGTCCGCGTTCGCAGGCTTATAGCCTGAAAAACCGCAAGACTGGTCAGCGTAGCTGACATGAGACAACCAACTCGAACCGAAGGTTCGCAGTTGTCGAACAAGTCCATTGTAATTTAACTTACAATTTCATTGTCCCGATTTCTTCCCGTATCCTTTCCGTAAGTTCCCCCGCAGACTTGTCTAAGTCTATCATGCGGTTTTCTTTCTCACCGCGCCTTTTAATTTCAACCTGCGGAACATTTTGCGATAAAGCCTTGTCGCCGATTACCACGCGCCAGGGAATGCCAGTAAGATCGGCATCGTTGAATTTTACTCCCGGTCGCTCATTGCGGTCGTCAAGCAGAACTTCTATTCCGTTATGTGTCAGCTCGGCGGCGAGTTTGTCGGCGGTTTCTTTCACCGCGCCGTCGTATTTAATCGGAACAATGATAACATGATACGGCGCGACTGAGACAGGCCAGATAATTCCCGCCTCGTCGTGATGTTCCTCAATTACGGAGGCCAGTGTGCGGTCAACTCCGATGCCGTAACAGCCCATTGCCGGCATTTGGGTTTTGCCATTCTCATCAAGATAAGTTACGTTCATTGAGCGCGTGTATTTGTAGCCAAGTTTGAAAATGTGTCCAAGCTCGTTGCCCATTTTTGTATATAGTTCGCCGCCGCATTGTGAACATAAGTCTCCGGCTTTTACTGTGCGGATGTCTTCAATAAGCCAGCCTTCAAAGTCGCGCCCGTAGGCGGCGTGCTTGTAGTGCAGGTCTTTCGCCAGCGCGCCTGTTACCGCATCATTCATTCCCGTAACGGTATGATCGATAATAATAGGCAGTCCCGATAATCCTACGGGACCGGCAAAACCAACAGGCGCGTTTGTAAGGCGTGTAACATCGATGTCATCTGCAAGGGTTACTTCGCTTGCTTTTAGAACGGATGCAAGTTTTACTTCGTTTACGTCGAGGTCGCCGCGGATTGCCACAGCGAAAAACGCCTGAGGATACACGGCGGGCGCGTCAGGCGATTGTTTTTTTCGCTCAATATTGGCGCAACCCGGGGCGGAGGAGATGTCCAGCTCAACATTGACGGCGCGATAAATGAGTGTCTTTATAAAAGTTTGCGGTTCTGTTTTTAGAAAGGCGCAAAGTTCTTCTATTGTTTTTACGTTTGGAGTGTCTATTTTTTCGATTGGAGGAACACTCACCGCGACAGCTTTTGCGGCTTCGGCGGAAGTCTGCGCCGTGAAATCATTTTTGCAGGCGGCTTTCTCGACATTGGCGGCATAGCCGCATTTTTTGCAGAGTATCAGCGTATTGTCGCCTATTTCGCTTTCTACCATAAATTCTTCCGAGCCGCTTCCGCCCATAGCGCCCGAATCGGCTTTTACAGGAATTACCGAAAGTCCGCAACGTTTGAAAATCTTGCGGTAAGCGCGTCCCATCGCCTGATATGTGTCGTCAAGACTTTTGTCGTCCGCGTGCCATGAGTAGGCGTCTTTCATTACAAATTCGCGTCCGCGCATTACACCGTAACGCGGGCGTATTTCGTCGCGGAACTTGGTGTTGATTTGGTATAGCGCAAGCGGAAGCTGACGGTAACTTGAAAGCTCATCGCGCACGGTTGCGGTAAAAACTTCTTCGGCAGTAGGGGAAACGACAAAATCATTATCAAGCCTGTTTTTTACCCTCAACATTGATTCGCCCATTGAATCCCATCTGCCTGATTCTTTCCATAATTCGCCAGGGACGACAACTGTCGGCTTTATCTCCAAAGCGCCGATAGCGTCCATTTCTTCGCGGATAATTTGTTCCACTTTGCGGAAAGACCGCAATCCCAGAGGAAGGTAGGTAAAAAGCCCGTTTGCAAGTTTACGCAAAAGCCCCGCGCGGAACATGAGGCGGTGGCTTGCGATAACCGCATCCGACGGGACTTCGCGTAGAGTAGGTATAAAGGCGCTGGAATAGTTCATAATGGAAGTTTATCAATTTTTACTGATTATGAAAACCACAGAGGGCTGTTGCAATTCAGTGATAATGTTCCCATCTGATAAGGTGCTTCTGTAGGAAGAAGCGACAGGGAGATTATAATGGTAGAAAAAGAGCGGATTAGGAGCAAGATTAATGGTAAATCAAAGGCAAATGACATTGAAAGCGGGTTAAAATGCTAATCATAAGTACCGGAAATCAAAACGGTTATACCGCTTACAAGGGAAAAAGGGATGCCAGTCTGATACATGGAAATTACGGCAGGCATTTAAACAACAACGGCGGAAAAGGCGGTTCAGGCATACCGGAAACGATACCGTTATTTTGGCCCGGCCTTTGCGGCGGAGAAGCTGAGCGAAATAGAAGGGATACCAATGAGCGTGAGTGTACTGAGGCGGAACCTCTAGTACTCTGTAACAGGTAAATGTTCACAATAACTTATTACCAGACATCCTCACGCAGAGGGCGCGGAGACGCAGAGGATCAAGGGTGATTAGCTATCTTGTATCCCTTTTATGTTGTTTTTCATTATAAGATAATAAAAAAGCATAGCGGGAAACGCGCAATTAGGTAACAAAGCGCAGTTCTCCGTGCCTTTGAGTCCTTTGCGACCTCTGCGTGAAAAAAAAAGTGTAGTTTTAGTTGTTACAGACTACTAGGAAGTGGGGATTGGAAGGGGTTGCTACAAAGCAAGGAGTACCGCAGTAGGCTGGAGCGGCGAGTATGCTTTGGCGAATTGGTACAATTTGACGGTAGCCATCATAAGTGGTTTGAAGGGCGCGGACAATCGTGCTGTTTAATAACGATGATAGACAATGAAACGAACACCCGGTTGTCGCGTTTTTTTGAGGAAGAGACGATACTGGGGGTACAGGTGATAGCGGGGAACAGCCGGGTTGAACGGAATCACGGCATAGATCACCTTGTGAAGGAACTCAGGCTTGCCGTTATTTCGACCATCTGTGAGGCTAACATGTTTTTGGAAAAAACCAACCTGCCTAAAATGAACCGGAAGTTTTCCCGTCCGGCGGCAAGACCGTAGGATGTCCATGTTCTGCCGGGAAATGTTAACTTAAAAGATATCATGCGTTTTGAATACGAACGACAGTCGCTAACAATTATGCGGTTCGCTTTGAACCTGCCTGTTTCAAATACTTAAAACTAAAAAGCCGCTTCCACATCCTAAGGACAAAGTAACCATAAGAATATACCTTGATGGAAACCTGACTGTACTCTGGAAGGGAACTAAACTCCTTGTTAAGGAGTTAACCAAAATCCAAAAGGCGGCATGACCAAGAGGACATTTCTACAGGTCGTTGACATTACCCTTCCATGATACTTGACAGACAGAAAAAAAGATTTATTATTAAAAGCAGGAGAAGATATGCCAGATAAAATAACCGCAAGCGAGCCTTGGAAAAGTATGATAAATCACAATATTCTTATTGTTTGGGAACCCTCGTACAATTTAGGAATACCGATTGTTGACGAACAGCACAGAGGGATTGTTTCCACAATTAATTCCCTTTGTTACGCAATACAGTACAGGCACGGCAATGAGATGCTCAGACCAGTGATAGGCATGGTTACGGAATATACCCGTATTCATTTTGAGATAGAAGAGGATTTTTTAAAAAAATGCGGCTATCCCAATTTGGAAGACCATCGTAAATTACACGAAGAACTGACAAATGCGCTGTCACACACAAGTCATGACAGCATTTGGAATAAAGACCCCCAGGAGTTTCTGGAATTCTTAAAAAAATGGTGGATTAACCACATCTGTAAAGAAGACAGAGTATTCAGCCATTACCTTACAAAAAACAAGTCTTAAAACTTCGCTGTTTTGTAAAGAGTAGGAATTTGCCCCCCAAAAATCTTTAATTGGGTAGTGTCTTTTGGCGGATTATTTGGACTGGTAGTTTTATCTTGAATTTTGTCAGATTTTTAAAAGATAAATAACCGAAGGAGAGTCCTCCAATGCATAATAAAAGCCCACCTGCCGACATCGTCAAATTTAACTGGATTTATATATGTTTGGTAATTACCTGACAGTTCCCACGATACATATGGCTTTTAAATGGTGGTGTTTTTTCGAGCCTATCCTGTTTTTTGTGTAAATGGAAATCTCGATTTTTTTCCCATTACCATTTACACAAAATTTATGACAAGCCTAGCAGAAAAACTGCTGGAAATTTGATATTTCAAGAAGTAAAGAAAAATGGATAATCTATTTACACAAAAAATAGGATAGCTCCGTTTTTTTTCGCTTTTATTCAAAATTATTAAGTACCGCTCCATACTGATCTGTAATGATAATATTTTCGTCATGGAGATTCTCAATTGCGAGTTTAAGAAGTTTCTGAATACCCTCAATTTTTTTACGGTTTTTTGTTATGTCGCTTTCTGACTTGGGTATGATGATCGCACTTGCAGTTACTGGGGGTTGATTAGTCAGGAGAAATTCTTTTTTAGGCCATACGATATTGAGACTAACATCGTCAACGCCTTCAATAGCCCTGATATGTTCAATTATCATCTGTCTTAGAGTCCATTGTAAATTAACATTGCGCTCAAGATCAGTAATTGTCCGGTTATCAAATATCTTCCATAAATCTATATTTGAGGGAATAGGTCCCCCTTGATCAATATAGTAACTCATGCGTCGCGCTGTTCTGTTGTCAGGCCTGTAATCTGATACATGCTCAAGTACAATCGTATCAAATGTTTCATAATTATCAAAACTTACATTTTCACAAACAGGTGTTTCAGTGTAAAATAGTGCTGATTTTGTCCATGTTTCACTTGATACGTTTCTCGTATATTTTCCAATGCCTTCAGAAAGATATTTGCTACGCAAATCGCCAAGAAATTGGAATGCACTATTATTGAAGTTATCCGAACTAATCGTTCCTTTAAATGTTACGCTAGTAAGGTTGGTACAACTGGAAAAAGCCCCTCTCCCAATGCTGGTAACTCCGCTACCTATGGTTAGGCTGACAAGGTTGGTGCAATCCCGAAAAGCCATTTCTCCAACACTGGTAACGTTGTCTAGTATTATTAAGCGACTGGTATTTAAAGCGTCATTTCCAATGATGGTTACACTGGCAAGGTTTATACAACCCGAAAAAGAATCTCCAATACTGGTAACACTGTTGGGTATGGTTACATTGGTAAGATTGGTACAATCGGCAAAAGCGCTCCTTCCAATACTGATAGCACTGTTTGGTATGGTTAGGCTAGTAAGACTAGTACAACCAGCAAAAGTACCAGCTTCAATACTGGTAACACTGTCCGGTATGGTTACGCTGGTAAGATTGGTACAGTCCAAAAAAGCCCAACCCCCAATACTTGTAACACTGTCCGGTATGGTTATGCTGGTAAGATTAGTGCAACCGAAAAAAGCACCAAATCCAATACTGGTAACACTGTTGGGTATGGTTACGCTAGTAATGCTAGCGCATTCGGCAAAAGCTTCAAATCCAATACTGGTAACTGGAAGATTTTGTATACTTGGCGGAATACGAACATTCCTTTTTGAACCGATATATTTGGTAATAACTACCTCACCGCTTCTATTGGTATCCCAACCTACATAAAAATCACTCTTACTGTCATACTTTTGGATGTACTCGCTAATTGTGCTAATTGCGACAATAAGAGTAACAACGAATATAAGAGCAAGAACGCTTATTATCAGCATACTTTTTTTAATATGACCTGTTTTATAAAAAAAATTCATTTTCTACCTCCACTAACCATGAATGTTATTGCATGGTTTTCTTTAGTTATGTAAACCCCTAAAAGCCTAACGTGGTTTTTAGAGGTTCCATAATATTTATTTTTTCTTTATTTCTTTAACCATTCTTCCCTTGTTATGATGAAATACCTTATATCCATAACCAATATTTGAAAAACGAAAGAGATGCTCATCAAAAGTAATATTTGACCAACCGTAGTCATCTGTTTGATATATTATTCCGGTTTCATGATTTATGTGTTCATTATCAAACCATGTTAAATCAAAATACAATGTTCTACCGTCGTTTAGCTTTAGGACATTCCATGCGTGTCCAGGAGCTTCCCATAATTGAACAGAACTAACGCTATTCAACTTTAACGCCTTAGACATAACTTCGTTTGCATAACCTGAACAAACAGCGTATCTTAGATTTGGAGTTCTTCTTACTGGGCCTCTATATCCGTTAAAATTTGCCCAGTCATATTCAATCTCTTTACAAAGTTTTTGAGCAAAATAAATAATCTCAGCAAAGGCAGGGTCATTTATAAGCATTATTTCAACTTTTTGTTTTTGTTCCCATTTAAATCGTAGTGTTTGATATTTTGCGTATTCGCCGTAAGTTTCAGATAGATTAGAAGACCCCCTGTAGGTGGCTTCCTGACCCCACGTTTTTAATTGTCCAGCGTCTGTATATCCTCTTGCGACAATATAAGACGCTTCCGCATGAACAGAATTATTGTCATTACCCCACCATAGGCTTAACTTTGGATTAATCATAAAAGGTTTTTCCATTTTTTCTCTTGTAAAAGCTCTGTTCATAACCCAGTCTTTTACTTTTGGCGGAAATTGCGACAGATCGGCTCCATAGTAATAGTATGGCTCTATTTCATAGTATATGTTAAGTGTTTTATTTGATATATTTTCAATAAAGATTGTTGTATCTGTTTGATTTGTATCGCTTGAAGTTATGTCTTTGTTATCTTCTAAAAGAATTGTTGTTGTGTTAGCTTGGCTTATACTGTCTAAAATTACATCTGATTTGTCTTTTGAAATGGGTGTTGTGTCTGTTTGGTTTGAAATGCTTAGAGTTGCATTTGATTTATTTCCCGAAGTCGTTTTTGTGCTGGTCTTGGTTGTACTATTTGAAGTTATGTTTGATTTGTTTTCCGAGGCGATTGTTATTATAGCGGCTTTTTTTATATTGTTTAAGTCAGCAATTAATTTGTTTCCTAAAGGTGTTTTTATGACAGTTTGACTTATTTTACTTGCAGAAATAAATCCAGATAAAAATCCAATAAAAACAGCCAATAATATTATAGCATTAATTTTTCCCGCTTTATGCTTTGAAAATAATAAAACAACAATAAAAATAAATGTCAGTACATAAGGGATAATGCCATATTTTGCTCCAAAATTTTTAAAAAATCTTAATATTATAAATACCCAAGTAATAATAATTAGTAATATTGGGGATTTTTTATTATTATATTTATCTTTATTTTCCATAATTATAATTTCTTATCTTCAAGTAGTTGAGGGTTTTAAACCTTCAATATATAAGTCTTCAACTTGATCGTACCATACTAGTCCTATTTATGAATAAATTTCTCCCTCTTGTTTTCTTTTTAGTTACCCTGCTTAAATGCCCAATAATTAAATCTTGTATTAGAGGTAAATTCACAATAAACGTTTAAAACTTGTCCTCCTTGTACAGGAAGTACTAAATAATCAAAAAAGATACTAATAAAGAACGTGTCTCCCACGATCGTATTAACGCGACTTAGAACTTTTTTAACAACTTCTATTTGGTCATTACTTAATTGTATATTAGGAGTAACTTTTCCAAGGATATGTTCCACTTCCATAGACATTTCCATGTTTTTACGATACTGTTCCAGCCCACAATACTTTCCCTTGCGTAACGGTGAAAGTACAGAAACATAATAAATTTTTTCGGATGTATAAATTGGTTCTTGTACTTGTGTAAACGCTACAGTTGCAAATAACAAGAACACTATAATAAAAATAATTCTTTTCATAAGAAACTCCTTAAAAATTGTATTTTGCAAACCATATTTCTGCCATAAACTTTATCTTTTTTTCCTACGTTGACGGATTGTATAAAACGCACTTGACTTTGAAATAATATCAAGAAGTGCATTTTTATCTAAAACCAAAACATCTTCCATATCAAAATTCTTCAATATTGCTTCTGTAATATTTTTATTATCTTCGCGTTGTAGTTTTAATCCTTTGAGAAAACGAGTCTTCGTACCATCAGGATTTGTATATCCTTTAAAAAACAATGGAACTGTAATTTTAAAGAATCCTTTTATAGTAGGATCACAAAATTTGAACATATTTGTAATTACTACGAATGCTGTTGCAAGAGTTGTAATTATTTCAGCTAATAATTTTATTATCTCAAGAACACACATATTTCCTCCATAACATCCGTTTGAGCGGTAGAATACCTGTCAAGACATGCTGTCTGAACGGCTAAATCCTGAAGAAAATCTGTAAAATCATCAGCCGTGATTGTACTTATAAGAATTGAAAATAGTACGATAGCAAATACGTTTATTTTCATTAATTTCAAAATTCCTTATTTCTAATCATTCGATCCGTCTAAATTTTCTTGTCATATAACTTATCTCCATAATTAGTGAAAATGGTGATGTACATCATTTCTATTTGATTTATTTTCACTGCTTAATACAAGTAAAAGTAAAAAAATAACCACTGGAGCAAGAAAAAAATAAAAACAAGCCCACGGTCCGCCTTTTATTTTATATACTGCAATTGTAAGGCAGATATGGGCTATTACGATTATGGTTATAAAAATAGGATTTATATTACTCAATGCGCTTTGATCTTCTTGTGCAAAAATACTTATTGTTACAAAAAGAATCAAACCTGAAAAAAAGATTATTTTCTTCATTATTCCCCCTGTTTATTATTTTTTTTCAACCTTTATAACTTTGCCATTTTTAATATAAGCAAGTAACGAATGCCCTTGTATATTTGTCGTATAAATAAATCCCTTGTTTTTATAGTCATTGATTAAATTATTAATTTGAGGTACTGTTATAACAGAATCGCCATTCCCAGAATAATATTGATCTTGTCGTTCATAATATTGAGCAATAATGTAGCCTTCCGTTTCTGATCTGTTCTTAGCAACTATATCTATTTTCCATAATTCCCAAATATTTTCAGTATATGATTCGGGTTGTATTAATCTTGTACCATGACTCCAATAACTTTTGATATTATTCTTATATATATAATATGAATCGCCGATCCTGCTTTTGTTAAAAGCTTCATTTTCTTGAAAAGTAGGATATGATGTATAACTATTTATTATATTATTAAATTGATTTATTTTAGGTCGTAAAGTGGCATTATCGTTACGATGTACGATATATCGTCCTGAGCCATCCGCAAGAAATGCTCCTTCTTCTACTTTATGCATTCCATAATACCGAGCATCTTTATAAACCACACAGCCATCTGAGAATGCATTAAATTCCAGAAACATTATTTGTGTTTGACTTTTAACTTTATATTGAACTGTATTTACTTTGCTAACTTGATACTTTATTACCTTATTAGTAAAAAAAACAATTTTATCATACTCATTATTTCCATCAGATGACTGAACAACGCCATTATAGCCAAAATAGTTAATCAAATCATTTTCTGTTCTACCAACAAAATAATTTATCCCCTGTGTATTAACACTTGCACAAGTAGATAATATAAAAACAGAAATAAAAAGAATAACAATCAATGTTATAAATAATTTCTTTTTCATTCATAAACTCCTTATGTTATAAATGCGTTTTTTATCTATTTGCACCCCAAAATCTTTTGCAGTTATGTTGGAGTAAAAAATCGTCAATTTTTTCACCTTTCTTGAACATTTCCCCAGCTTCTTCGGCAATCTTTTTTTCAACATTTTCCCAAATAACGGGGTTTTTCCCATCATCACTGATTTTAATTCTCTTTCCCTTTTCATCGTAAATAAAACCATTCATGTTCAATACCACTTTCTTCTCATTCTTTTTAGGAACAATTTACTTATCCTAAAATTTTACCTTTTTCTCCGCAATTTTACAAAAGAATACACCCCCTGAAATTATCATAAAATAAACTACTCCTATTGTCAATAGTTAATATACTCCTAATATAGGATAGTTTAGCCTTTACATATGGAAAAAATGAAAAGCATATTGGCAAAGAGAGTAACAGCCGAAGAACAGGCTTTAAAGGATATTTTAAGCGGTAATCTCAAGAAATACCGCCATCGCCGAAACTGGTCGCAGTTCACACTGGCGGCAAAAGTTGACATTTCTACCAATTTTTTGGCGGATATAGAGGCGGGAAACACATGGGTTTCCGCCCAAACGCTGGTAAAGTTTGCAAAAATTTTCGAAATTGAGGTTTTTGAACTCTTAAAACCGCAGAAAGAGGATAAAGACCCCAAAACAAAGAAAGAAATCGATAATAACAAGGCAGTATTGAACCAATTTTCACAAGATTTGACCGTTGTTTTGCAAGAATCAATGGAAAAAGCGCTTAATCATGTAAAAAAGCAGTATAAAATCGGTTGAAAACTTATCTTGCGCGTTTGCTTTTTCCCTCCTGCTATAATAATTTATATATTTAGCCTTTTCCAAAACTCGGTTAGTTTTGGAAAATCCTCTACTATTATGAATGAACTAAAGACGCATATTGTAGCCGGTCCTGAAATACGTTTCGGCAAACCCTGTATAAAAGGAACGCGAATAATCGTGGTGGATATTTTGCAATGGTTTTCAGCGGGGGGATGACTGAACAGGAAATAATTGCAGAGAACACATATTATGGCGGCGCTTGCTTTTTCGGCGGAAAGAGACACATTAACCAAAGTGGTCGCGCATGAAACTGTTGCTTGATGCAAATATTTAGTGGCGTTTATCCTCCGTATTGTCCGAACATTTTGTCGAACAAGTCCAATACAGAACTTCCAAAACCGGCAAAGATACGGAAATATGGAATTATGCCGCCGTAAACGGTTATACCATTATTACTCAAGATTCAGACTTTTTGTATTTATTTGAGACAAAAGGATTTCTGCCGAAGGTAATTCTGCTACGTGCAGGAAAGATAGATATAAAAACGGCGGATAAAATATTATTGCAAACCAAACCATCTATTCTTGATTTAGGACAAGGGAATTACAGATTGCTGGAAATCATATAAAATCTCCCCGTTCGTGTTGGTTAGTGCTGGTTCGCTGTAAAAATTCTTCTCCCGTATTCAACAAAAATCCCTCTAACAACAACTTTGCTCCTCCGCGTCTCTGCGCCTCTGCGAGATGTCTTATTTAAAAACTTCCCCAACCCGTCCGTTCTCCATAACCAGAACCCTGTCACAAAGATACTCCACCGCATCCTTATTATGCGAAATAAAAAGCACGCTAAGCCCGAGATTTGCGTGTAATTCCCTGAACAGGTTGAGTATCTGCGCGCCCGTCGATACGTCCAGAGAGCTGATTGCCTCGTCTGCGATTAAAAGACGAGGGGACAGAATCAGGGAGCGCGCTATGCAGACACGCTGTTTTTGTCCGCCGCTTAACTCGTGAACACGGCGCGTTTTGTATGACGGGTCTAGTCCTACGCGCTCAAGCATTTCGTCTATTTTTCGTTCGCGTTCTACGGGCGTTCCTGTCTTATGAATAATAAGAGGTTCTTCCATTAGCCAGCCGATTTTTTTCACTGGGTTTAAAGACGCGCCCGGTTCTTGAAAAACCATTTGAACCTGCAGAGATTTATTTTTCAGTTCTTTGCCGTCAATTAAAATTTTCCCCTCGTATTCGATAATGCCAAGAATGCATTTTGCGAGAGAGGTTTTGCCGCAACCCGATTTTCCCGTAAGCCCTAAAATTTCACCATTTTGCAGTTCAAGGTTTATGTGATCCAGTACGGGCTTTATCTGTTTTTTGCCGAACAGCGCGAAATTTCTGCTGATATATGCGCTTGAAACATCGCGGACGGAAAGCAGGGCGGAGTTATCCATTTTGATTTCCTCCGCCGGGAAAGTGACAAAAAACTTTTCCACCGCCATTTTCAACCGCGCCGGGAAAAGATTTAACGCATATATTTTGCGCTTTTATACAGCGCGGCGCGAAAGGACATCCTGTAAAATTATCTTCTACCGACGGAACTTTTCCCGGAATATTGGCAAGGTTCCTGCCGCGCTTGTCCCTGCCGGGAATTGCCCCGATAAGAGCTTGCGTGTAGGGATGAAGGGGAGAGTAGAGCGCATCCGCGCGTCCCTCTTCGACAATTTTTCCGGCATACATAACAAGAAAGCGGCTACAGAATGAGCGTATTACGGAAAGATCGTGCGATATGATCAAAACGGCGGTTTTATGTTCGCGGTTCATTTCCACAAGCATAGAAAGTATGCGCTCCTGCGCCTGCGCGTCAAGGGAACTAGAAGGTTCGTCGGCTAACAACAGGCGCGGGTTTGTAATTACAGCGATGGCGGACATTATCAGCTGGCACATTCCGCCTGAAAGCTGGTGAGGGTATGCGTTGTATATTTTTTTCGGCTCGTCAAAACCAAGCCTGAAAAGCATCTCTACCGTACGCCTCTTGTTATTTTTTCCTTCGGCAATGTTAGTTGATACGCCGTTAAGTTCCAGCGCTTCGCGGATTTGCCTTCCTACTTTTATAAGCGGATTAAGAGACTGCCTTACTTCCTGAAAAATCATCGAAATTTCTTTTCCGCGAATACCGCAGTAATCTTTTTCGTTCAAGCTTGTTAACCGCCTGCCGCCAAAAATAATTTCGCCGCCTAAAATTTTCGCTTTTTGCGGCAGAAGACCTGCGACAGACAGGGCGGTTAGCGTTTTGCCACAGCCGGTTTCTCCCGCAAGCCCTGCAATTTCTCCCTCATTAATTGAAAAACTTACATTGTCTACGGCGTTTATGGTTTTATCGCCTTTTTTCAGGGCAATTTGAAGATTGCTCACTTCAAGCAGACCCGGCATATTATCCCCCGAACCTGCGTCTTAGTCCTTCGCCAAGCATGTGAAAAGCGATAACTGTAAGCATAATAAAAATTCCAGGCGCAACGGCGCACCACGGGGCGTTGTAAAACCATGTTTGCGATTCGTAGAGCATTCTGCCCCACGAAGGATTAGGCGGCTGAATGCCCATTCCCAGATAACTCATGGCGGATTCGGCAAGAATCGCGTTTGAAAGCCCGATAACGGACGCGCAAAGCAAAGACGGAATAACATTAGGCAAAATGTGAATAAAAGTTATGCGAAAGAAACCAGCGCCTAAAAGACGTTCAGCCTGAATAAAAGAGGCGTCCTTGTACTGCAGGGCTATCGTACGCATAACGCGCGTGTAACTGGGAATAAAAAGTATTAAAAGCGCGATAAACAGCGTAAACTGACCATTTCCCATAACGGCGGTAAACAAAAGGGCGATGACAATTCCGGGAAATGAATTGATAGTGTCCGTTATCCGCATAATTATTTCACCAGCGATTCCGCCGGTGAAACCGGCAATCAGACCGAGTATGCTTCCCGCCACAGACGCGCCCGCGACGGTACATACGGCAATCAGCAGTGAATTTCTGCCGCCGGTCATAATCCGCGAAAAAATATCCCTGCCGAAGTTGTCGGTTCCCAAAAGATGGCTTGTACCAGGAGATAAAAAACGTATGTTGTGATCCATCAAGTTATAATCGTGCGGCGTCCAGAAAAAACTTACAACGGACATGGCTACAATGACAACTCCAGCGGCGGTTCCAAACTTTAACTCAAAGTTTAATTTCATTGAATATCCCTTTGTGCCACTCTGATTCTTGGGTCTATTATCATTATTACAATGTCCGAGACTGTGTTGGCAAAAACTACGATAAACGCGATGTAAATCATTAAAGCTTGAATTAACGGGTAATCCCTTGAAGTAATCGCCGTTATCAGTAATCTGCCTGTTCCCGGTATCGAAAAAACCTGTTCAATAACGATACTGCCAGATAATACTTCGGCGATTATCATTCCGAAGATTGTTATTGCGGGAATAACGGCGTTTTTAAACACATGACGGTAAAGTATGTAAAGCCTGCCCGCTCCCTTGCTTCTCGCCGTCCGCACATATTCGCTTTTTAATTCCTGAAAAAGCGAGCCTCGAAGAAATTTTGCCATAACCGCCGCGTTTGGAATGGCAATTGCCAAAGCGGGAAAAAAAAGACAGCCTAAAAAGCCTGAAAAACTTTCCCTGTAATCAATATACTGTCCGGGAACAAAAAGATTAAAAATATAGCCAAATATAAAAATGAACAAAAGACCGAGAAAAAAGCCCGGTGTGCTGATGCCCGCGGCGGTTAAAAAATTTACAAAGCGGTCTGCTATGTCCGCTTCGCGTCTGACGGTAAAAAGCGAGAACGGAATTGCGATTAATAAAATTAAAAAAAGGGATAGAACGGCAAGCGAAAAACTAACGGGAAGGCGCTGGGTAATCATGATAGAAATCGCTTCCCCTCGGTAACGCAAAGATTTTCCCGGATTGCCGGAAAGAAAGTTTAACAGCCAGTCTGTATAACGCGAAAAAATACCACGGTTAAGCCCCATTTGTTCGCGTAATTCCGATAATTGTTCAGGCGATAAAGACGTGCCTCCCGAAACGCTTGCCGCGTCTCCGCGGATAACGCTGAATGCAAGGAAACAGAAAAAAGAGACGAGAAACATTGTAATAAACGCGATGACTATTCTTCTTAATATATAGTTCAATTCTTTTCTTTCTCGTAAATGGAAGCAAAATCAACCGCGTATAAAGGATATTCAAGCACTCCGTCAAAAGATTTGTTTAGGGCTTTGTAATAAAGTATATCCTGAATATATACGCTCGCCGCGTTTTCGGTAACGGCGCGCTGGGCGTCCCTGTAAAGTTTAACACGCTTTGCCTCGTCTGTTTCCGCAAGAATAGAATCATAAATTTTGTCAAAGTTTGAGTTTGAAAAATTTATAAAATTACTGCCGCTGGTTGAGTAATAGCGGGAAAGAAAACTGCGCGGAGAGACAATAGGACTGTCTAAAGAGATGATAGTCGCCATGTAATTTCTGCCGAAATATACATCGGAAAGCCATGCCGCCCAATCAACCTGTTTAATTTTTACAGCCACGCCTACTTTGGAAAGCTGGTTTGCGATAACCTGCGCGGTATCAACATGCATTGAATAATTTGAAGGCACTGTTATTTCAAGTTCAAAACCATTTTGCGGAAGCATGGATATTGCGGTATCAGGATCGTAAGGGTATTCCAGAGAGTTTTCATAATACGCGGTTAACCCTGGAATAACGGGGCTTCCCGAAGGGGCTCCCACGCCGAAAAAAGCGGTGTCTATTATATCCTGAACATCAATTCCGTAATTAAGGGCGCGTCTTACGCGTACATCGTCAAGAGGGGGAACTTTGTTGTTAAGCGCAAGCAGTTGCACCGCCGCCGAATGACTGTTGAAAATATTTGTTTTTCTGTGATCAAGCAGAGCCGCCATAGGTCCTGTTATGCTTGCGCCGTCTATGCCGCCGCCGCGAAGCGCGACCATAAGCGCGTCATTATTCGCGAAGAAGACGATGGTAACCTTTTTTAGATGAGGCATACCCTTCTGCCAGTAATCATCAAACTTTTTTAATACAAGATTTTGCTGTATCATATAACTTTCGATGTAGAACGGGCCTGTACCGGTGATATTTTTTTCACGGTCGGTGTTATCCGCTTTAACGATTCCTATTGTCATGTAGGGCAGGAAGTCGGGATCGGGTTTTTTCAGCGTTACTTTTACCTGATTTTTTCCGGTTACTGAAACGTTTTCTATCCTGTCAAGCCCGGTGAAACCGGCGGCAATAGCGGTATCAAGACTGAACTTGACGTCCGCGGAACTCAATTCAGAGCCGTCGTGAAAGCGCACTCCTTCCCTTAAAGTAAAAATATATACACGGTTGTTCTCTTCAATTTTCAATGTTTCAGCGATACAGGACTTCATTATTCCAGAGGTGTCCGGCTTTACAAGCCCCTCAAAGACATTAAAAAGTATGCTCCTGCCGTCTGCCGTATTTGCAGGGCTAAGGGGGTCAAGAGTTGAAGGTTCGCTGGTAAAGCCGTAACGCAGTTCCCCTGTCTTTCTGCCGTCTTTGCGGCAGGACGGAAACAGGGCTATAATAATCAAAAAAAACAACGCGAATTTTAAGTTTTTAATTTTGCGCATGAAATCTCCTTAATTATTGTATGGGGTAATTAT
Source organism: Treponema sp. (assembly GCA_031286095.1). Classification (GTDB taxonomy): domain Bacteria; phylum Spirochaetota; class Spirochaetia; order Treponematales; family Breznakiellaceae; genus WQXQ01. The sequence continues at coordinate 16,034 of JAITUY010000055.1, forward strand.
ACAGTAAATGCAGTCTAATAACTAGTACAGTGGACTTGTTCGACAACTGCGAACCTTCGGTTCAAGTTGATTGTTTCATGGTCAACTACGCTGACCAGTCCTGCATTTTTTCTGGCTAAAGCAAGCTTTAACCCTGCAAAAATACTTTTTTATTGGCAGTTGTTCGGAAAACTGAAGTTTCCAAATAGCTCTAGTGCGTAAAAACTATGCTGTCGCGCGTTTTTTACGGTAAATAGGATTTGCCAATATTTGTATATTGGTGTATTATAAAATATGCCGAAAGAGTATGAATACAATGTACCTCTTTCTAAGATTTTATTGCAGTCTGATGGAAAGAGCATTAATACAACAAATATAGGAATAATACTTGAGGAAGATGTCCCTGTTTTTTGTAAAAACAAGAAAGCGCAAAAATACAGGCTTATGCCTTTTAAAACTTTGTATTCAGCCAATAATAATTTTTGGCGGCAGGATACGGGCTGGGATTTTTTCCTGACAAGGGAAACGCTGGATAAATTAAAAGAAAAAAATATAATTGAGCCGGATGATTCTGAACCAGAAGACGCAAAAAAGATTGAAAGCGCTCCGCAAAAACCCGCTGTTGTTCCGGGCTTTGGAGACGACTATAAAGTCATTGAAGTCATGTCAACTGCGGAAAAAATAAAATGTCTTAATGACATTAAGCATAAAATGGAAGACCTTGTTTCCAAGAAAACAAGGGATAAATCGACGGTTACCAATGTTATGGTAAACGGCACGAGAGACGCCGTTATGATAAATCATTCGGCTATAAAAGATGTTTCTAACCTTTTGGACTCTGAAGCAAAAAAGAAGACTCAGACGCTTGTATATACTACTCATGAAATGGTAAGGTCGTACACCGAGCTTATTTCCCAGAATATTTTTGACGATGAATTAATGAAAAGACTTGTTGAAAAATCCAATGGTATGATAGTCCAGCACATGACTAGGGTATATCTTAACGGGGTCGCCTTTCTTGCCTATTATAATAAATTTGTTTCAAATAGGGCGGCTATTATTAATATGAGAAAAACATTGAACGCGAAGTACCGTCAATATTATCAGAATCTGCTCCCCTACATTTCCATTGATGATATAGTTTTGGAACGGGTTTTCCAAAAAGGTATGATACCGGTTCCTTCCGATCTTTTTGTTAAGTGGGCTGTCGGTTTTTTAATTCACGATATTGGAAAAGCGGACACAGTGGATTATCATGAAAGCGAAGCTTCTTTTGAGCCTAGTATTGTATATGAGCACGTCAAACTTGGTTACAATTCAGTTGTCAGCAAAACGAATTACCCGAAGGAAGCAAGTCTTATTACCGGTTATCATCATGAATATTATGGTAATCCCCAAGGTTACGGTTATTTTCGTGATCACCTTGAACATTATCAAAAAGCCAATCCGCAAGTTAAACCTGGGTATTGCATAACTTTTGATCTTGACTCTATATTGGACTGTAATGCCCTTGCTTATTTTCCTGCAAAGATTCTGGAAATAGTCGATGTTTATGACAGCGTTACTGACCCTAACCGCGTTTACCACAAGGCGCTTAACTCCGAAGAAGCGCTTGTTATGATGCGCGATGAATTTATTATCAAGAGTCCAAAAATTGATCCCATACTTTTTGAATTGTTTACCAGTTTTCTGCAAGGTAGAAAGAGCAAGGCTAAATAGCCGGCTTGCAGTTACAGGGAATATTTTTTGCTTTCAAAATTGGACTTGTTCGGCAACTGCGACCTTCGGTTCGAGTTGGTTGTCTCATGGTCAGTTACGCTAACCAGTCCGGCACTTTTTCGGGTTAAAGCAAGCTTTAGTCCTGCAAAAACCGCAAGACTGTGAGACAAACAACCGGGTTGTCTCACAAGTCCATTATATATTTTTTTACCGCGTTAAGGCGGACGCCGCCTCTTCCCACTCCGCTGTTTTAGCCTCAATTGCCGCAGTACACTCGTCAAGTTTGATTTTAACCGACTTCGCCCTTTGCCCATCCGAATATACTTCCGGCAGGGAAAGTTCCGTCTCGAGGGCGGTTTTAGTTTTTTCAAGTTCTTCCAGAGTTTTTAAAAGTTCAGCTTCCCGCCGTTCCAATCTGCGTACAACGGTCTGTCTCTGTTTGTCAGCCGCCCGCTTTTCGGCGGAAGTAACCTCGCCGTTAGCCGCTTTTTCCGCGCGCGGCGCTTTAGGCGCGCCGTTTTCCGCTTTTTCGCTGTTTATTCTGTCCAGATAGTACGCGTAGTTGCCGTAGAACAGCCGCGCGCGGGCCTCATTGCCGCCCGTAAGTTCCAAAGTTTTGGTGGAAAGCGCTTCCATAAAAGAGCGGTCATGCGAAACAAAGATTATAGTTCCGCCGAAATTGGCAAGCGCGTCCAAAAGTATATCCTTCGATGTAAGATCGAGATGATTTGTAGGCTCGTCAAGGATAAGAAGATTGAGAGGTTTTAACAGCATTTTTAAAAGCGCAAGACGGCTTCTTTCGCCGCCGCTTAACACGGAAACGCTTTTGTAAACATCATCGCCGCGGAATAAGAATGCGCCCAGCATGTCGCGTAACTTGGGAATAAGATGAATAGGCGCTCCCGCTTCCATGAATTCCAGAATCTGCGTATTTTCGGCGTGTGTAAAATTTGCCGCGTCCGCCTGCTCTTCGGCTGACGTTTGCGAAAAATAACCGGCGCTAATGCCCGAGCCGTACTTAACCGCGCCTTCAAAATTTTTATCTTCCCCCGCGATAATGCGCAAAAGGGTGCTTTTTCCGGCTCCGTTGGGACCCGCCACTACAAGCCTTTCTCCCGCTGAAAGACAAAGATCAATGCCGGAAAGAACCCTGTGTTCGCCGTAACATTTCCCGATGCCTTCCAGCGTCAGCGCGATATTCCCCGAATGGGGCGGGGGCGGAAAACTGATATTTATCTTTTTTAAAGATTCCGGTATTTCAATACGTTCAATTTTTTCAAGGCGCTTAATTAATTCCTGAGCGAAAGCCGCCTTGTTCGCCTTGTAACGGAAACGGCGGATAAGCGCCTCCGTTTTGGTAATTTCTTCCTGCTGTTCTTCATAGCGTTTAACAAGAGAGGAAAGTTCAGTCTTGCGCGTTTTTTCGTAGGCGCTGTAATTTCCAGCATAGCGTTTCAAGTTTCCCTGAAACAGCTCGTACACTTCGTTAACGCAGACGTCTAGAAAATACCTGTCGTGCGAAACAAGAAGATAACCGCCGGAAAAAGTTTCCAGCCATTTTTCCAGCCATGATCTCGCCTCAATATCAAGGTAATTTGTCGGCTCGTCCAAAAGCAGAATGTCCGGTTTTTCCAGAAGAACTTTCGCAAGGGCGATCCTCATTTGCCAGCCGCCTGAAAATTCCCCTGTATCTCGGTTTATGTCGCCTGATGAAAAACCAAGACCAGAAAGAACGCTTGAAATCGCTGACTCCCTTCTGTAGTAGCCTGAATTTTCGATCTGTTCCTGAAGATTATGATGTTCCTCAATTAAAGATTGAGTTGACGAATCGCCGTCCTTTGACTTTTCAAGCAGTTTTCCAGTTTCCTCAAGCCGTTCAAGCAGATTGTGAACAAAGCCGAAGGCGGCTTCCGCTTCGCCGCGGAGACTGCTTCCCCTGTGGACAATGCCTGACTGCGGAAGATAAGAAATACGCGTTCCTTTTTGTACAGCCCTGTCCCCCGAGTCGGCGCTCATACCGCCGGAGATTATTTTTATCAATGTTGATTTTCCGCAACCGTTAGCCCCAGTCAGGCAGGCGCGCGTTCCGGCGGCAAGGCGCAAGTTTATGTTTTTCAGGATATCCCTGTCGCCGAAGGCGAGGGAAACGCCGGAAAACTGGACAAACGCCATTTCTAAAGCGACGAATCCCTGAAGAAGTACATGACCATCGGAGACGGCGCTCTTCGCGTAACGGTTATATCTTCGACGGCATAATCGGGCAGGACTTCAAGGCGCAGTCCCTGATTGTCCAAATTGTACATAAAGCGTAAGATTAATTTTGAGCCGTCCGTAAACCTTAATGTGAAAGCGCCGTTGTAGCGTTCTTCAAATGATTGGGTAATAAACAGACCCATATCAACTTGACCCTCTCCCTTTACATCGCGCGGAATTACCTGCGGAACAAGAAGATCAAACCCTGTCCATGAAAAACCGCCGGTTTGCGTAAAGGTGATAGTACCGTAATTGTTGCTTGTAAATACCGGTCCCTGATTAAAAATCAGCGCGTATTGCGATTCTCTGCGTGTATTTTCCTGCAAGATAAGATCGTCTATATCCGCGGAAAGGGCCACGAATAAAAGGGTGCGCCTTAATCCCGTACTTTCCATAAACTGCACGGCAAGGCTTGTATTTGTACGCAGATTCATCTGCAAACTGGTTCCCTCAAAAATCCACGCGCGTTCTCCGTCGGGAATTATTCCTTCGTAAACAAATTCCATTTCCATGCCGGGAAGTATAATTTTCGCTATACCCGTGTCCTGACCTGGATCAAAACGGTAATCTTTTTTTAGTTCATTTATGTCTATCCGCCTTGTATTTATCATCTGCAAGTATGATTCCGGCGACCATTTTTTTGATAAAACCAAATCAAGATCGGGATCGGGGGCGGTTTCTATTTTATTGCCGTGAACGGCCTGAACCGGTCCTTCATAATGGTTGAAAATTTTCAATCTGTAGGAAAAACAAAAACCCGTAACGCCGTTATGCGTCAACACTTTGTACCAGTCGCCGGGCAAAGGCGCGCCTGTCATGCTTATCGGCGGGTTTCCTTCAACCTTGTCAAGGATTTTTATAATTTCTCCCGTTCTTAATCTGTATACGCTCCGCGCGCCGTTGTCGGGATTGTCCCGAATGGGGAGCCTGTCCTGTAAGTTTTCGGCATAGACTGGCGCGTAGTAGGCAAATTCCTCAGAAAACCTTCTCGCTTTTCTTTTACTGCCGGCAAAGTTAAGCTGAGAAAGCGGGATTTCGATCTTGTTGTCGTCCTTTTTATCCTCCCTGTACTGTTTGGGAATGCCGACAACCCATGTCTGGTTAATGTTGGACTTGATATATACGGGCAAAATAGTTCCCGACAAAATAGCGGGTTCTTCCGTTGACCACAGTAAAACCCCGTACCCAAGTTTTGAACATGAGGAAAAAAATGTTAATGTAAAAATAAATAAAAAGAATAAGAATTTACCACGAACCAAACGAACATCACGAACTTTTGCCGCATAGACCATCGTTGTTCGAGCGCATACCGGAGATACGCGCTCGTGTTGGTTCGCGGCAGAAAATTCCCCCTCTCTGTTAGAGGACATACTCATGTATGAGGTTCGTGGTAAAAAATTAAGCATATTTAGGGAGAAGATTACTCAATAACCGCGATAATGTCGGTCATTTTTAAGATCAAATGTTCTTCCCCGTCAATTTTTACCTGAGAGCCGGCATATTTGTCGTACATGACTTTCTGTCCGGGTTTTACCAGAACGGGGTCTTTTTCCGTACCCGGCCCTACTTCAACAACTACACCCTGCTGGGTTTTTTCCTGGGCTGTGTCAGGAATAATAATTCCTCCGGCCGTTTTTGCCTCATTTTTTTCCAGTTTGACCATTACACGGTCCGCCAAAGGTTTTACCTTCATTTTTATCCTCCGTAATTTTAATATAATTGACTTATTCAATAATCCCGTTGGTTATTGAATAAGTCTTGCATTTTTTCAGGCTATAAGCCTGCGAACTAAAGTTCGACAAAAATGCGATTTTATAAGGAAGTTGTTTAAAAACTGAAGCTTTTAAACAATTCTAAATATATAAAAATCGCAAAATTTCGTCAATAGACCTGTACGGAGACTATCAGCGTTATTATAGACTTTTCATAAAATTCGATATATAATATAGGTATAATATGAGTTTTTTCAGAAAAAACATAAAATTTTTCATTTTTTCCGCCGTGTTTACGGCTTTTTTTACGCTGTTTGTTTCCTGCTCAAGCTCAAAGCCTGAAATTTCGTACGGTTTTATGAATCTGGTTTTATATGAGGGAGAGACGGAGCCGGTCGAGCATTTTTCATTTTTTGTTATTGCCGACGACGAGGATGGCATCGAAAACCTTGACGAACTGTACCTGTACCATGACAAGGAACAGCTTCGCTGGAAAATTAACAGCGGCGAATGGGTTAGCTACACTCAGGATAATAAGACGTGGGTAGGTTCAAGAAGTATTACAATTCAGGAAGGCACTCTTCCGCGCGGTGTGTACCGGGCCGTACTGGTTAACAAGGGCGGTGAAAGGGGAGAGCGCCTTTTTACTTACGACGCCGGCGTCCGCCATCCCTTTCCGGGAATTACAATCGAAAACGGAATGTATACAATCAAGTCCGAATGGCCCAGCAACCGTCTTGTCTGCTATGATAAAGCGGGGAATTATACTGCTACTGTAGATATACAGTCTTTATCTGGTTCTGTTTCGCAGTTGAACCTTCCGTCTGTAGTCAAGACTGTCGCTCTTTGGGCGGACGATCCGGCGTATTATTTAAGCGCTTTTACAAATGTGGTTCCTGTCAATTAATGCTTAAAAGTTATGTGATACGGAAAGGGCATTTTACAAACGCCCAAAAAAAATCCTACGATACGCTATATGAAAAATTTGTAATTCCTTTTTTGCCGGAAGAACTTGATTTTTCCAAAATATTCGGGAATACAAGGGGCGTTACCATGGAAATTGGTTTTGGTTCAGGTTTTGCCACATCTGAAATAGCTCAGGCAAATACAGAGAAAAACTATTTAGGGATCGAGGTTCATCGTCCTGGTATCGGGCGGCTGTTATGGGAAATTGAAAAGCGCTCTCTTGAAAATATCAGAATTATCGAACATGACGCTGTGGAAGTAGCGGAAAAAATGATACCCGCCCGCTCCCTTGACGCGGTGCACGTTTTTTTTCCAGACCCATGGCATAAAAAAAGACATCACAAGCGCAGGCTTATCCAAAGTCCTTTTGTCCTTGTTCTTGCGGAATGTTTGAAGCCTGGCGGTTATTTGTACATGGTTACTGACTGGGAAGATTACGCCGTCTGTGCGCTTAAGGCGCTGTCCGGTTGCGCTTCATTAAAAAACGCATACGAGTATTTTGCGGACGCTCAAGGCTGGCGGCCAAAAACAAAGTTCGAGCAGAAGGGGCTTGCAAAAAATCATAAAATAAGGGAACTGTTTTTTTTCCGCGTTTAATGGTTTAATAATATCATGTAGATGGGGTGAAGGATTTTTTTACCGCGAACTGCGTACCTTTGGAACGCTCACAAACTTTTAACCCATATCTTGCCGTTGTTTGTGATAAAATTAAAAGATTTTCATGCTTCAGGAGAATTATAAGTGCTGTTAACTGTTGATATTGGAACTTCAAGTTTTAAAGCCGCTGTTTTTGACTACGGCGGAAAACGTCTTTCTTTTACGGATTTCCCCCTTTCATTTGACGCAGACTGTTCGCAATGGTTAAAGGCGTTTGAAAACTGTTGCCGTAAACTTGGAAATATGAAAAAAATTGAGGCGGTTGTAATAAGCGGGAACGGACCAAGCCTTGTTCCTGTTTTGGGAGAGCCGGAATCAGGAAAAGATGGATTAACAGTTCCCGCGGACAGGGTGAGGCTCTGGCTGGATCGAAGCGCGGTAAAGTATCAGGAGGAAGTGTCGGAATTGATGGGCGGTTTTGTTGATGCGTGTTTTTTCCTTCCAAAAATACTGAGCGTTAAAAATGAGGAAGCGGAATTATACCGTAAAACAAAACATTTTCTAGGCGTTCCTGAATATCTTGCGTTTGCGCTGACGGGTTGTGCGCGTACCGTTTTCCCATCCGAAGGGTTTGACCGCTGGTTCTGGAACGATTCCGTCCTTGAAAAACTTGATCTGGACACGGAAAAGTTTCCCCCTTTTATCCGCCCGGGAGACGCGTTCGGAACAATTAGTTCCTCATCTGCGGATTTTTTCGGGTTTGCGAAAAATATTCCGGTTATTACTGGCGGTCCTGATTTTTTCTCCGCAATTACAGGAAGCGGGGTAACGGAGCCTTCTCATGCGTGCGACCGAACCGGCTCCTCCGAGGGAATAAATCTTTGCACGCAAAATTTAGTTGAAGACAGGCGTTTAATGTCTTACGGTCACCCAATCAAGCCGTACTGGAATTTGTCGGGGACGATAAATACTACGGGCAAAGCGATAGAATGGTGCAAAGATTTTCTGGGGCTTTCCAGTTACGATGACTTTTATGCGCTTGCGCATAAAAGCAAACGCGGATCGGGCGGGCTTGTTTTTGTTCCGTATCTTGCGGGAGAGCGCGCCCCTGTTTGGGACCCGTCTGCGCGCGCGTTGTGGCGGGGCATAAGCTTGTCGTCTGGAAAGAGCGAGTTTGCCAATTCAGTGCTGGAAGGGATAGGGTTCGCCGTAAGAGACGTAATTAACGTAATGGAAGGAAAAGGCGTTAGCGTGGAACAACTGCACGTAACGGGGCGGCTTGCGGGGGTCGAAAGCCTTAACCGTATAAAAGCCGACATAACCGGAAAACAAATACTTGTTCCGGCGTGTAAAGAAACGGAACTTCTTGGTCTTGCGATAACAGGCTCATGTTTTATGGGCAAATATGCCTCTGTTTACGAGGCTTCTTCCGCAATGACGCGAATTGAAAAAACATACGAGCCGAATCCTGAAAATGCCGGTATTTACGAAGAGCTTTTTCTTGAATATAAGCGGTGATGTTCTGGAAAAGACTTCCCCCGGAGGCAAAGGCATCTGAAAGAAATCTTTTACCACAAACCTCACGAATCAATACGAGCATAAGAAATATGTCTTACAAATTAACGCAATATAATGCGGATAATGATAAGATATCAACTAAAAGTTCTCGAGCATACCGAAGGTACGCGATTCGCGTTGGCTCGTTGTAAGAAATCCTTGCTTTTTGGACATTCCGGGACGCAAAGTTGTTGTTCGATGAATTTTCGTTTAATTAAGATATGTCTTATTCAAATAGAGTTATATGTAATTGCCATTGACATTTCTTAAAAATAGTGAAATAATTATTTAAGGATACTGAAAATATATGGATAATAAAAAGAAAATTACTTTTCTTATATTTTGTATATTTTTTTGCATTACTATAATAGCTGGTGTAATAATTATTATCAATTTATTCCCCAAAATATTCTTCTCCATAGAAGAAGCACCAGCAATATCAATTATTGGTGGGGCTTATGGACCAACTACAATATATATATCAACAAAATATAACTGGAAATTTGTTTCAATAATTTCATTATTGTTACTTATAATTGATTTTATAATTCTTGCTATAATGAATATTATAGAGCAAGTAAAAATAAAAAATATTAAATTAATATATAAAATACTTGTAGTATTTTTGATCAATTTATTATTGACTATATTATTATTCTCACGTATGTTTATATGGTCTATATTAATATCTGCAATAATGATTATTCTTATAATAGTTAGAGGAAAAAATAATAAAAAGAAATAAAAATATAATATAACAATGACAACTGTACTCAACGAGGTTGCAGAAAAACTGTTTTTAAACAAGGAAGTATTAAAAAACCATCATTTTTGGGCGTTTTGAGGCTGATTTTATGTATATTTTGAAATCATTTTTTTGAGAAGGGGTTTTTCTGCAACCTCAACAGGACTGTAACTGCATCGCCGCCTGTCGGCGGCTCGGGCTACACAAAACCGTGTTCAGGCTGTCGCCCCTTGCACGGTTTTGTGTAGCCACATTTGGGGCAAGGGTCGTTGCTACGCAATGCCCTATAACCTGACCTAAACGTCAGTTGCAGCCATAACGTTAAGTGAAATAAAATATAAATTTACCGTAGAAATTTAATTATTTTTGATTGGCGGTTGACATATTAGTGTTATTATGATATAAAGTAGACTGTTATGTATATTAGTAATATAAACAAACGCTAACTCTAAAGGAGAGTGTAATGACAAGAATTAAGCTTCAGTATAAATATTTGTTAATGATTTCTATTTTTGGAATAATAACCGTTAGTTCTGCATTTGCTCAAGATAAAGCGCTCAACGGTACATGGGAATCTTCTGATGGAGAAGAATTTATATTTAACAATACAAATTTTGAAATATATTCTAATGCAGTCCCAAACATGAAAGGAACTTATACTGCTAATGATGGGAAAATTTTTTTAAAACCAACTCATTTATACGGACTTATTTTGGGTCTTGAAAACAAGTGGTTTTCAGTAAATGAAATAAGTGTAATTTATTCTGTTGAAGAGACTGCCTTTGAAGTTACTTGGGATTATTTTATTAGAGGTAATAGACTATCAATTATTATTGATGAAAAATTAGTTACTTACATAAAACAATAAAATTGTTGGGTTGTAACAAATTTTACTTCGCTTGACAGGCCTGTAACCGCCTCGCCTCTTGCGCGGCTCTGGCTACACAAAAACGCCGGTTACGGCCAAAATATTGCACGTCATTTGTCATGAACTTGGTAAGTCAGTAAAATAATATAAGGAAGTTGTTTGTAAACTGAAGTTTCCTAGCGACTCTATTCTTTCATCTTCATAAATTTGATATACTAATCTATGTTGCATATTTATTCTTCGTTAATAAGTACCGGATAAATCACCCAATAATTTTTCAAATGGCGGTTGGTTTTGATAAGGATTTTTTTTGTAAGGCGTGTTCAATAAATAATATTATAAACTTTACCACTCTGTTGTAGATGTGCAATCTTCAATCTTTTCTTTCATGCCGCTAATAATTAATTTTTTTATTCCATGAATTGAGTAAAGATATAAAGTTTCTTAAATGGAACGTCAAACATCTTTTGAAATTAAAACAGCAGAATGTTTTTTACCAGCAATAATAAGTGGCTCATATGTATCCTGAACTGCCTCCAAAATAGTATTATCTTTCTTTTATGTTCTTTACTTCAATACAGGCATAACTTTCTCCTTAATAATTCAGTATAATTACTTACTAAATAACAATTAGTCTGTCAAATATTCGCATTGCCTCAAAAATAATCTAAACCAAAGGTGGTCATGCCTCAAAATAAAAATCTAACTCAAATATGCTTTTCCGAAGGAGGGTTCTGGAAAAAATGGGTTATTAATGCAGAAAAAAAGGCGCTTACAAGGGAAATAAGTAAGCGGTATCAAAAGACCGGAAAAAAAGAGAAGACCGGCATACTTGACGAACTGGTCAAAACAACAGACTATAACCGCAAGGACGTTTTACACGTTCTTGCCAACTGTGGAAAAACTACAACTGTCTATCGTTCCCCGTGATCCTTGCTGAACTTCTTATGTCTACCATCAAACTTATAAGCAAAGAAAGAGTTAGTGCAAAAATAAAAAAGGTTTATGATAAAATTGTTATAAGTCCGTATCAGCGGCTTATGGCTTCGCCCGATCTTTGTGATGAGGTTAAGGCGGAGTTGGCAGAGCGCATGAAACAATACGATCCGGTTAAACTCCAGCGTGAAGTCCAAAAGGCTGTTGATGCTCTGCTGTCGCTGAACAGGGCTGTAAATCTTGAAGGGGAAAAGCCCTCGCCGTTTCCGCTCTTCATGCCGTTTGACTACGGTTAGATTTTTATTTTGAAGCAACAGTCATTTCAGTTAGATTTTATTTTGAGGCAGAACGTTCATGGCTTTTAACGTTTTATTCTGAATTTACCGTTAAATTTTTCACCCATTTTTCCTTGCGGAGGAAATAACGCGCGACAAAAATTTTAACTATGTCGGTAAGTTTTAATATGGCAAACATCGGGACAGGCGCAAGAGTGGTAAAAAAAGAAAGAATTACGGAGCCGGGCGCAAAGAGCAGGACATTCACGCTCACATCGGTGTACATTCCCATTGCGGTGTCGCCTCCGGCGCGTGAAATTGCAAATTGGGTATTTATAAAACACCACAGGGGCAGATAAGCCAGAATTACAAGAACAAGTCCTAGGCAATTCGCCCTTGCCGCTATTGTAAGATTGGAAAACACAACTGGAACAAGAGCGTAAGTTAATACGGCTCCGGGAATGGCGAAAATAAAACCGGTAACAAAACCTCCCCATTTAATCCACATGGCGCGGTTACGCGCTTCGTCCAGTTTGCCAGCACCCAGCGCTCCGCCGACCAGAACGCTGGACGCTGTCCACAAACCGCCGAAGAGCGCGAAGAAAATATTTGCTATCGTCCAGCCCGCCGCCATTCCGGCTACAACTTCCGCGCCGCCTCTTCTGTTGTACATGGCAATCATCAGCGTTTCAGACACGACCCACGATATTTCTGAGGCAAAGATCATTCCCGACTTGGCAAATATTTTGGCTACAAGGCGTTTTTTTATCTTGAACAATCTTCTGATACCTGCAAAAAACGGCGCTTTTGAAAATGACGCATAACTTATAAAAGCCGTAGCCTCAAAAAGACGCGCAATAATTGTAGCGTAAGCCGCGCCTGCAACTTCAAGACGAGGCGCGCCCAAGTTGCCGTAAATCAATATCCAGTTTCCAACCGTGTTTATAATTGTCGCAACTGCCGAGATAATAAGCGGGATTTTAGGCTTTGCGATTTCACGGAAACTGGTTGCGACGGACATTGATACCGCCATTGGGAAAAATGTCCACGACACGAGTCTTAAATAGCCTGAACCGGTAACGGCGATTTCTCCCTGCGCGGTGTTATTCGTCGTTAAAATACCGATAAGCCGCGAAGGCACGGAACGGCAAATAGAAAAATAAAGCATTGCCGCGCTAAAAGCAAAGAGAATTTTAAAACTGTATGCGTTCCTCATGCCTTCGCGATCGTTAGCGCCGTTAAACTGCGCTATATAAATGCCGCCAGCCTGACAAATGGTGTTTACAATAACAAAGAAGATAAAATTTAAATGGTTAGTAACATTTACGGCGGCCATGCTGACGTCTCCCAGCCCGGCAACCATAAAGCTGTCGATAAGCGAGACCATACTCATTATAAGTTGCTGAAGCATGACCGGAAGGGCGATTGCCAATGCCTCTTTGTAAAACGACACCGGACCCAAACGCGATGATAAACTCCGAAGCGGCGACATGGATTACATTCCCCTTTTTTTGTATAGTGGCGAATTTTTATACGGGTGTCAAGCTGGTTAATAGCAAGATGTATGCTTAAAAATTTTTAACGCAAAAAAATCCGCCGCTAGGTAAAAACAGACAAATTTTTAAACATACATTGTGATAATAACCGCCTTTCTTCCCGAAAGTAATATGGGGATTCTGCTTTCAAGCGTAAAAAAGGCGGGAACCTCATTCAAAAAATCATCGTTGTTTGCGCATAACAAAACAGCCCTTCCGCTCTCTTTCAGTAATTTGCCAAAAACGCCAAACATTTCCTTGTAAAAAAGACCTTTGTTGATTTCGCAGTATTCCCCCCACGGAGGGTCCGTGATAACGGCGTCTACGCTTTTTTCGCCGATAAGCAATGGAAGTTTGGAAAAATCGCCGTCATAAAAAACAAAATCCCCTTTTTTGCGCTTTTTAAATCTTTCCGCCGTATACAGCGCGGATTCTTTATCATTATCGCAGGCGTAAAATTTATTTATATGAAAATGTTTTAACGCCGCATCGGGAATTGAGCCGTAGCCGCAAAACGGATCAAGAACGGTATCGCTGTGGACAAGGCGCGCGAGACGGCACAATGTCCACGCGAGAGGCGGCGGCAGTTCGCCTTTGTGTAAAGTCTTTTCCCACGAAGGGCGCAGTGTAAGACGTTTCATAAAAACAGAAAAACTGTTTTGCTCTTTCTCGTTTCTGAACAAAAACCAGAATTCCGTATCTGGCAGACTTCGGTTAACTTTAAGACCGGAAGAGCGGGAAATATAATTTTCGGCGTCTGTTCTTAATTTTTCATCGATCGCAGAGGGTATGTTTTCTGCGGAAACGACAATTCTGAAAGTGTGAATTTTTTTGCTGTTTTTGCAGATAACTTCACCGGCGGCGTTATTTTTTACCGTGGACTTTATGTGCTTTTCTAGAGCAGTCTTCGGATTGCCGCCATCTGTCGACCTAAAGTCGCATGCCGGTATGATGCCGCAATCTTTGTGATCCATTACGCTTATTACGGCAAAGATATTGTTAAAACAAAAAAAATTAAGCGTATCGTAACCGGCGGACGTTTCAAACAGAACGGCTCCGTCTAGCAGTCTGTGAATCTTTACATCTGTAAGACGCTCTTTTATTACATCAGCGATTATGTTCTGCAGACCGGGAATAAATGCCGCATAAAACAGATTCACTTTTTATGAACAGCCCGTCGTGCTTCCGCAGTTGTCGCACTTTAAGCAGGTTCCGTTCCTTATCAAAGAAAATGAACCGCACAAAGAACACGGATCGCCTTCGTAACCTTTAATACGCGCGTTGACGATCTTTATCACCTCATTTTCTTCAGGGGAATGTCTTTCCATTACCGCTGTTTGAGGCGCAGTAAAAATACCAGCTTTCACCGTACCTGCCGCGCCGCCGTCTACGGCGGTAACATTCCCAGCGGAGCCGCCCAATGAATTGCTTTGCCCCTTTACGGCAGACTTCCCTGCCGAAGGCGGCGCGACCGCTGACGGCGTTATATTCTTCGGCGCGGAAACTGTCGCGCTCGGTCTGAAACCTGCGCTGTGCCTGTCGCCGCGGGCTTTTTCTCCCGAGGATATATCCGAGTCGCTCTTTGTTCCCGTTGCCTCAAGGTCTTCGGGTTTTACCTGAGCCAAATCGCTTCGTTTTAGATAACTGATTGCGAGATCGCGGAAAATATAATCAATAACGCTGGTCGCCATTTTCACATAATCATGCCCCTGCACAAAACCATTGGGTTCAAATCTGCTGAAAGTGAAGGCGTCTACATATTCCTCAAGAGGGACGCCGTATTGCAGACCAAGAGAAACCGTAATCGCAAAACTGTTAAGCAGGCTTCTAAAAGCGGCTCCTTCCTTGTGCATGTCAAGGAAAATTTCGCCAAGATTGCCGTCTTCGTATTCGCCTGTTCTGATAAAAATTGAGTGTCCACCAATTTTCGCTTTTTGCGTGTAACCCATACGGCGGTTGGGCAACGCCCTGCGCAAGCCGCGCGAATTTAATTTTTTCCGGTCCGGCGAAGAAACGGGTATATCAAGACCTTTTTCAACTTTCAAAATAGTTTCGGCTAACGGGTCAGACCCGGGATCTATGCTGTTTAACGGCTGGGAAAGTTTGGAGCCGTCGCGGTACAGTGCTACCGCTTTTAATCCGTTCTTCCACGAAAGCATATACGCGCCTTTTACGTCGTCGTAATTTGCCGAATTGGGCATGTTGATTGTTTTGGAAATTGCGCCGGAAATGAACGGCTGTACCGCCGCCATCATGCCGATATGCGCGGTCCACGGTATTGAACGTTTGCTTTTTTTGCCGGAAGGATTTGCAGTGTCAAAAATTACATAATGTTCTTTTTTAAGTCCTGGCGCTCCTTCAAGAGCCATAGTGCCGCAGGCAAACAACTCCGCTTCCTCAATATCCTCTTTGACAAATTCAAGATGTTTAAGAAGGGAAAACCCTTGCAACGCCCATGTTGATTCAGGCACTTTTAGAACCTTCTCCACAAAAGATTTTCCAAGCACCCACGGGGTAAAAACCGATTCTAGATTGGTAGCTGTCTTTACCGCGTCTTCCGCGGCGGAAATCGCCTCGGGCGTAAAACCTTTTGCTTTAAGGCTTTCCGCATTGATCGCCGGAGCGCCGTTCAGCGTTTTTCTGCCCATCGCGTACGCGACAATTTCCTCAATTGTCTGCGGCGAATAGCCAAGCGTTTCAAGCGCGATAGGAACGGATTGGTTGATTATTTTGAACTGACCGCCGCCCGCAAGGTTTTTAAATTTTACAAGCGCGAAATCAGGCTCTATACCAGTGGTATCGCAGTCCATCAAAAGACCGATAGTTCCCGTGGGGGCGATTGCTGTTACTTGCGCGTTGCGGTAACCGTACGCCTTGCCAAACTCAAGCGCCCTGTCCCATGCGTCCTTCGCCGCATCCAGAAGATATGGCGGGCAGTTGACGGGATCAATTCCCTTGGGTATGGTGTGAAGCCCCTCATATTCGGTATCGGACGCATTATTCACCACCCGTCTGTGATTGCGTATAACGCGGAGCATATTCTGCGCGTTTTCGCTGTAACGCGCGAAGGGTCCGTGTTCGCCCGCCATGCGTGCTGATTGCGCGTACGCTTCGCCCGTAAGAAGCGCGGAAAGCGCTCCTGCCACCGCGCGTCCCTGCTCAGAATCGTAGGCAAGCCCCATTATCATAAGAAGCGTCCCCAAATTGGCGTAACCCAGACCAAGCGTACGGTACTGGTACGAAAGCTCCGCGATGCGCGAAGACGGAAACTGCGCCATTACGACGGAAATTTCCAGAATTGTCGTCCAGATACTGATAGCGTGAAGATAGCCTTCCACGTTAAACGCCTTTTTTCGCTTATCGTATAACGCGACTAGGTTTATCGAGGCGAGATTGCACGCGGTGTCGTCCAGAAACATATATTCCGAACACGGATTGGAAGCCCGTATTTCGCCGCCGGAGGGACATGTGTGCCAGTCGTTAATTGTCGTGTGATATTGAAGACCGGGATCAGCGCACTGCCAGCTTGTCCTTGCGATATCAGTCCAAATTTTTCTGGCTTTGACGGTTTTTACCGCCTCGCTTGAAGTCCTGCTTTTAAGCTCCCAATCGGTATCGTTTAACACTGCCCTCATAAATTCATCGGTAACGCGCAGGCTGTTATTTGAACTTTGACCTGAAACCGTATTATAAGCCTCATCTTCCCACGCGGTCGAATACTGCGAAACATCAACTTCCTCGTCCCCCTGTTCAAGTCTGCGGAGTTGCTGGTAAATATAAGACGCGGGAATTTTATCGCCTAACGCGGAGCGGAGAACCGCCGCAAGTTCATGGTTTTTTTCTGCGTTGAATTTGTCTTCTTCAGGACCGCGGAAACCGGCAAGCGCCTTTTTTATCCCATCGATATGTTTCTTTAAGATAAGGGAGCCTGTTACCATCGAGGCGACCTTGTGTTCCTCTCCAGATTTCCAGTTTATGTAATTTTCAACATCAGGGTGATCGATATCGAGCGTTACCATTTTGGCGGCTCTGCGCGTGGTTCCGCCCGATTTTATCGCGGAAGCCGAACGGTCCCCCACTTTTAAAAATGACAAAAGACCGGACGAATAGCCGCCGCCTGAAAGCTTTTCGTTCAAACCGCGTATACGCGAAAAATTTGAACCAGTCCCAGACCCGTACTTAAAGAGCCTCGCCTCGCGCGTCATCAGATCCATGATGCCGCCTTCGTTTACAAGATCATCATCTATAGAAAGAATAAAACAGGCGTGCGGCTGTGGGCGTCTGTAGGCGCTTTCGGATTTTACAACTTCATTCTTTTCAGGATCAAAATAAAAATGCCCCTGCGCAGGACCGTCGATCCCGTAAACCGAGTACAAACCTGTATTGAACCACTGGGGGCTGTTGGGCGCGGCAAACTGGTGCGCGAGCATATAACAGGTTTCGTCGTAGAAAGCTTTTTCGTCTTCTTCGCCGTCAAAGTATTTGTTCTGTCTGCCCCAATCAAGCCATGTGTAAGCAAGGCGGTGAAAGACTTGTCTTGCGTCATGTTCCGCCCCGTCTTCGGGCAGAGAGTTGCCCGGGTCTTCGAGGTTTTCAACAGATGGAAGCCATTTTTTCCATTCATAGATTTTCTCAGACGGGATTCCGGCTTTGCGGAAATACTTTTGGGCTATAATATCGGAAGCGATTTTGCTCCAGAACGCCGGAACAATAACCGTGTCCTCTGAAAAAATAGCCTTACCCTTACTGCCGAGAATTTCACTCCTTCTGCGTTCCCAGACAATATCATAATACGGACCGCTGTTACGGTCTGTGAAAAATCTGTTGACTTTCATTTTCAATTCCTTTTTTTGCTTTCGGCGGCATGACCACACATATAGCGGTATTTCCTTCATCATACACTATATAAGGGGTATATGCAAGAGAAATTTGAATTTTTTAAGATTTTATTGAAGCGCGGGTCAGACGGTCGTTGATAGCCGCCCCAAGCCCCGCGAAAGGGGCTAATTGGGCAAAAATTCGTGAAATTTGGCATTTTTCGAGTTCGTGCAAGGTTTCAAAAAGACGGGCGGATGCTTCTAAAACCAGCCCTTTTTCGGAGAGCGTCCTTATAAGAGCCGAATTCCGCTCCCGCGCCGAAAGCCATGCGTCTCTGGCTGAACCATCAAAAAAAAGATAGGCGGCGTCTGTCTCAAAGGGCAGACTGATAATTTCTTCTATTGAAAACACCGAAAGGGGTTTTTGCGGGGAATAGTGGCTTTTTAACTGCCCGGGGGAAGCAAGACCGCTCGACAAGTTCTGGCCGTTAAAGTCTTGATCTTTTGAAAAGCCGTCTTCCACACCGCCTATCAATTTTTCAATTTCCTCTTTCGGCGTTCCGCCGTGTCTGAGTATTTTTATTGATTTACCCGTAATATCCAGCACAGTGGATTCCACGCCGATTTGCGACTGACCACCGTCAAGAATCATGTCGATTTTTCCGCCAAGTTTATCCCGCACATGTTCCGCCCTTGTCGGGCTTAAAGAGCCGAAAGGGTTTGCGCTTGGAGCGGCCACCGCCCCGCCAGAAAGGGAAATTAGCGTCTGCGCCGCTTTATGCGCCGGAAAGCGGATTGCCGCTGTTTCAAGACCTGCGGTAGCGATTTCGGGTATCTTTTTGTTTTTAGGCAAAACAAGCGAGAGGGGACCCGGCCAAAGATTTTCCGCAAGCAGAAAAAGTTTTCTCCGTGTATCTTCTCTTAACAAAGACAGATCGGCGGTTTCTTCCAGCGTCTTTACATTAGAAATGTGAATAATGAGCGGATCGAAACGCGGACGCTCTTTTACCTCAAAAACTTTTGCGATAGCCGCGCTATTGTAAGCGTCCGCCCCAAGCCCGTAGACTGTTTCTGTAGGAAAGGCTACAAGTCCTCCGTTACGCAGGATTTGCGCGGCTTGCGTGAGTGAGTCCGGAGATACGGGCAGATAGTTCATGTTCACAAGATACTACCACGCGCAAGGTTCGGCAAGGGCGGGGGATTTTAGCCTGAAGAAATGCAGGACTTGCGAGACAACCAACCGGGTTGCAGGACAAGTCCAATATATTATTTTGAAATAATTTTTACCGCGAAACAAACGAACCTGACCATTTATATAATTTACAAATAACTATTGAAATACCCCCCAAGCAATGTTATACTGCCGTTTAAGGAGAATAATTATGAAAAAATGGGTTTGTTCAGTTTGCGGATATGTACACACGGGCGATCAGCCTCCGGCGCAATGCCCTCAGTGCAAGGTTCCGGCGGAAAAGTTTAAAGAACAGGTTGAAGGCGGCGCTTACGCGGCCGAGCATGTAGTCGGCGTCGCAAAGGGCGTAGACGCGGATATTGTAAAAGACCTGCAGGCGCACTTTAACGGCGAATGTTGTGAAGTGGGAATGTATCTGGCAATGGCGCGCGTAGCGGAACGCGAAGGTTATCCCGAAATTTCGGAAGCTTACAAACGTTACGCTTATGAAGAGGCCGATCATGCTTCGCGCTTTGCGGAAATGCTTGGCGAGGTTATCACAAACAGCACGAAGAAAAATCTTGAATTACGGATCGAAGCCGAAGCCGGAGCATGCGCAGGAAAGACCGATATCGCAAAAAGAGCGAAGGAAAAGGGTCTGGATGCAATTCATGACTCTGTTCACGAAATGGCGCGTGATGAAGCGCGCCATTGCGCCGGGTTCAAAGGTCTGCTCAAGCGGTACTTTTAACGTTTTTGCTGTAACTGTAGGGGTGTCCAAAAAGAATCCTTTACCACAAACCTCACGAACCAATACGAACAGAAGGGATATATCGTTCTGGTTGTTAATGACGTTGCCCGCTCCCCATAAAGCAATGCGGAGCATTGCGGGGGCGGGTAATGTGGGTGAGGGATGCGTGGGAATGGCAAAGCCATGACCTAGCCGACCGAACCCTAGCTGCCTACTGGCGGCGTACATTAACAGTCCTGTTATGTGCCGTAAAATCTGTTATATTTGTAACAATAAAATCTAGAAAGACGATACTGCTACATATTTATTTACCAGCCACCAAAAAGGTAAGTTAGTGCATAATATTTTGCTGTTCCATCACCATCGGCATTTGATGCACGAACAAAAAAGTTATATGAAGTTGTATTGTTCAACCCTGTTATTGTTGCCGAATTGGTTGACACTGTTGTTTTTAATGTTGCCGAACTAATATCATTATTACCAGTTATGCTTTCCAACACGCTCATATACACTTTATAGCTAGTAGCTGACGGAACTGCAGTCCAATTGAGTGTGATTGACGTATTATCAATTTTAGTATGACTTATGGTGTCTGGTACGGCTACATTGGTTTTAGCCCTTGCATAAGTGGTACTATAATCGCTGTCTACCCCATCTGACGATATTATACTTCTTGTCGTTGCTTTAACGTAGAAAATATAATCTGTTAAAGCAGTCAAATTCGTTACCTGTATTTCTGTTCCTGATGATGGATATGATCCTGCTTTTGTCAATGAAGCTGTTGTTGTATCACTCGCGTTATATAGTTTATAATACACTTCATAATTGATCGATGAAGCGCCGTCAACTGTAACAGCATTCCAACTTACCCTTATTATACTTGATGAACCATTTACCGCTGAGGCGCTAACTCCCGTAGGGGCAGGAACAGAAATCTGGTTTGTTGTTACCGAAATGTCCGCAGAATAACTTCCCAAACCATTAGCGTTATAGGCTGCAACATGGAAAGAATATCTTGTATTTGCTTTTAAGCCAGTAACAGTATGGCTTGCCGAGGTTGGACGACCTGAACTTACATAATTGGATTGACCATCTTCTTTTCTTTCAATCCAGTATTCCGTTGCTCCGGAGACGGAATTCCAAGTAAGCTGAACGCTTGTTGCTGATACGGCATTTCCCGTTAAACCAGTCGGCGTTGCAGGAGGTGAATCATTATCCCCTGAACCATTATCACACCCAACAACCGTCATTCCGAATACCAGCGCCAATACCAGTATTCCCAGCAAAAACCTTTTGTTTACCATAGTTTTTTCCTCCTTACTTTGGTAACAAAGTTTTATGTGTATAAATTCATAAAATCTTTATTTTGCATTATTTTAACAAAATATTTCAGATTTTATGGCACATAACGTTCTGGCTGTAACTGACGTTTTTTTGCGCCCGATAAAGAAAAATGCGGAGCATTTTTACGGGCGCAAAAAAATGTGGCGGAACAAAACACCACAAAGGGCGTAAGCCCGACTGCGGTTTTTCGTAGCCCGAGCCGCCCAACGGGCGGCGATGCAGTTACAGTCCTGTTAGGCGCTGGGTTTTTGCTTTTACAATTTTACTATATTACATGGATATTCATTAATAACTTTAAACCCCAATGATTTGGCTAATTTTACAGAGCCTTCATTGTACTTATAACAATCCCATTTTGGTATACTGTTTTTCTTTAAACAGTTTTCTATAAATGTCACTGATAATAATTTACCTAATCCTTGTTTTTGATATTGGCTATCCACTATTATATCTATTTCCACTTCATCATGGTATATTCCAGCCGAAATTATTAACCCAACTATTTTTTTATCATGTTCTACATAATATCCAAATCCATTATCTAAAAAATTTTCTTTTGTGAACCAAAAATCTGTTATCGAATTCTTTATGCCTCCGCAAACCTTATTTATATTATTTTTTTCTATTTTTTCAACTACATATTTTTCATAGGTAATTTTTGTTTTGTTAAATATATTATTATCAAAATTCCATTCTAATCTGGGAAAATATTCTATTGGGCCTTTTAGTATATCTCTTATTAATTCTTCCCAATATTTTGTCATACCAAACCAAATGTAATTTCCTTTATTATTTTCTGTTAGTATATAAATAATTTCTTTGTCGAATTCTTTATCTATATCATCTCCTATAACATAAACCCAATTAAGGTTATTAATTATTAAGACTTTTTTACAGTTTTTGTTTATAAATATTTTTCCATCCATATTTTTCTGAATTACTGATTGTACTAATGGGTATCTTACATTACTCAATAACTGATATATCATCGTTAAAATCCTTGTCAAAAATACAATTTTGATTAAATATCTTACGTTAAAATGTTTTTGTCAAGTATTAATCAATATTTATCTAAAAAATTCAAAAAACTTGCGCCTAACGTTTTGGCTGTAACTGACGTTTGGGGCAGGTTATAGGGCGTTGCGGAGCAACGACCCCTGCCCCAAATGTGGCGGAGAAAAACCGCACAAAGGGCGACAGCCCGACTGCGGTTTTT
>JAITUY010000060.1 GCA_031286095.1 Treponema sp.
TTGTCTCATGTCAGCTACGCTGACCAGTCTTGCGGTTTTTCAGGCTATAAGCCTGCGAACGCGGACTTTAGTCCGAAAGTTCGACAAAACCGCATTTTTTATATGAAGTTGTTCAGAAACTGAAGTTTCCGAACAACTCCAATAAATTTATCTGTAAACAATCCTATAAATCAACAACCCGATATACTCATGCAACGCCAACCATGAATTATTTAAATCATACATCTTTGGCATAAAACTGAAAACGTCATAATAACGCCTGCGGTCGCACTTATAATCCGTGGGGGCGGCAATTACGGACATTCCGTGACGGTTAAAACAATAAACACTGCGTTTAACGTGATAAGCCGAGGTTACTAAAACAATTTTTTCATATCCAAGTTTCGCCGTCTCCCTCGCGTTCTCCCATGTGTTTCTGCTTCCTATTTCGCGGATAAGCCTGTCAGAGGGCAGGCCTAAAGAAACAAACAGCCTGCCAGCGGTTGTCGCTTCCGGCTCCTGTCCGTATTCAAAAACTTTTCCGCCGGAAAAAACAAACGGAACGGAAAACGTGTCTTTCAGCGAAAATGCGTATACGACCCTTTTCATAGCGTCCGGCGTAAGGGCGTCCCTCCCCGTTCCGGCTTCAGGCGATCCTTGAATTGATCCTGCCCCCAAAACAATAACGGCTTGCGGCCAGTCTTTTTTAAATTCAGGCGACAAGGGCGGATACGAGTTTTCCAGAGGTTTCAACAGCAAATCGGAAACTGGCTGTATGGACAGTAAATACAAAAATAACAGCGAAAAGACGGCAAAGGATTTCTTTTTTCGCGGTAAAAAAATAACAAGAAAAAAAAGTACAACGATAAAACATCCCGGAGGAAGAATAAAAGCTGTAAAAAGTTTGGAAAGAATTATCATTGAATCTTTATATACTCTCCTATTCTTAACGGAAGTATGCTGTTCGCAAGCTCATGATTTTGTTTAACCGCCATATCAATTTCAAATAACGGATAAAGCAGAGGCTCATCGCTCAGACTGATAACGCCGAAGTGCATGGGAATTGAAAACTTTGCCTTTGTCTCCTGCGCCGCCATAAAAAATTCACTTACATTCATGTGGGCGTAATGCATAAACCAGCGCGGCTCGTAAGCGCCGGCCCCCAAAATGGCGTAATCAATTTTCCATCGGTTTCCGAATTCTTTAAAACCGATAAAGTAACCCGTATCGCCGGAAAAATAAATTGTCTTTGAGCCTTTTATCACATAACCGCCCCACAAGGTGCTTCCGCCCTTCTGCCATAAACGCCGCGACCAATGCTGTGCCGGTACAAGCGTATATTCAATGCCGCCAATGGTAATGTTCTGCCACCAGCCAAGTTCATGCACTTCCTTCGCGCCGTAATCTGAAATAAGTTTTTTAAGCCCAAGTGGAACAATAAAGACCGCGTTTTTTTTTGCAAATTGTTTCACGGAATATTTATCCAGATGATCATAATGATTGTGACTGAGCAGTACCACGGGCTTTTCCGTGACTTTGGAAAAATCAAATCTTATTTTTTCCTTTTTTTGAACTATCAACGCCGCGCCGGAAAAGAACGGGTCTGTAAAAATTGTCTGCCCGTTCATCTTGATAATCATCGAAGCGTGTCCAGCAAAAGTTATACTGTCGAAAGAGTCATCAGAAAGATAGGAAAAATCATTCAGCACGGTTCCGTATTGAGCGTAGGACGGCTCCTCATATTTCCCTTTGTTACGCGAATAACGGCCTTTTCTTTTCTCCCTTCCAAGCCACGGGTTGAAAAACGTACCATCGTCTGCTACATTATTCGCGTATAAAAGGGCGCTGTCCGGCGCGTGAGTCTTTTCGTACCATTCATCTTCCGAAAATTCAGGCGGCGCGGACGAGCATTTGGAAAAAAAATTCAGCATAATCAATAACAGAAAACATAAAAGCAGCTTTTTTCTCAAAACCACTTTTTATATTCCCATCGCCTTCTTGAAGATTACTTCCATTTCGTCGATCATAGGCTTCGCGTCAATGTCTAAAAGCAATCCTTTTTTTCTGTAGTAGTCGATCAGCGGGGCCGTTTGTTCGCGGTAGACTACAAGCCGTTTTTGGATTGCCTCCGGCTTATCATCATCGCGGATATAAATTTCTCCGCCGCAATAATCGCAGACCCCTTCTTTTTTGGGTTTGTTAAAGAGAACGTGAAAATTGTAACCGCACGCTTTGCAGACCCTCCGTCCGCTTAAACGTTCAATTACATTTGGATCGGGAATATCAAAATTCACAACTTTGTCTACTGCTGAAAATGTAGCCAGCGCCTCCGCCTGAGGAATTGTACGCGGAAAGCCGTCCAAAATATAACCTTTTTGCACGTCGTCCATCGCAAGCCGTTCTTTTACAAGCGCGATTGTAGTTTCATCGTCCACAAGTTTTCCCTCGTCGATGATGGATTTAACTTTCAGTCCCAGCGGGGTTTTTGCCGCTATTGCCGCGCGAAAAATCGAGCCTGTGCTTATCTGCGGGATACCAAGCATTTCTACGGCTCTAACCGCCAATGTACCCTTACCAGCGCCTGGAGGCCCCAAAAATATTAATTTCATTTTTATCTCCTTATTTATAAATATACCACTTTTTACAGTTTTTGAAAGCCGTTTATCAGCAAATTGATTTAATAGAGTTGTTCGCAAACTTCAGTTTTTGGACAACTTCATATAAAAAACGCGGTTTTGTCGAACTTTCGGACTAAAGTCCGCGTTAGCAGGCTTATAGCCTGAAAAGCCGCAAGACTGGTCAGCGTAGCTGACATGAGACAACCAACTCGAACCGAAGGTTCGCAGTTGTCGAACAAGTCCAATACTATTCTGCACGATCTCACGTACGATACCTTTAAAAAAATCTGTCTGAAAATATTTGAAAAAGACCGCATATGAGGAATTTATATATGCCGTCTAAAAGGTCACAGGCTTTTTAATAATTTGCTTACTTAAGGAAGTTAAAAATGAAAAACAAGCTTTTCTTGACAAAAAACCAACATTAAGCCTTGTAACGGCGCTTATATTCGACGGTTACCAGCTACGATTCAGCCCAAATTTGAGTATGCGTTAGCAGTGAAAAAGGCTTCCGTAATATCGACAACAGGAGAAAAAACAGGTGGTATAGATTAGAGCTCTATAAAAATGTGGCAAACTATAGCGTCTGTGCGCAGAAACATGAACAGGTATAAGTATTTTACATCATTCCTTTGTTCCAGCTAGGATTGTGTAGCCGGATTATATTGGACTTGTTCGACAACCCGGTTGGCTGTCTCACAAGTCCTGCATTTTTTCGGGGTAAAGCCGGACAAAGCATAAGCCCCTGCAATGATATTGGCGCATATCGCCGATCCAGCCACACCAGATTTTGCTTTAACCACAGTCATGCCGCGAATCACTGCAGGGGTTGCGCGTTGCCGGCTTGTATCATAACGAGAATATTTTTACCCATATCGTGCTAGTACATTTCATTTTAATCTCATATAATATCATTTATGAAAAAGCATTTATTATTTTTGTTAATAATTATCCTGCTGTTCTCGCAAGTAACGTGCAGAGGCATATCCGCAGGTAAGAGTGTAAAAAAACAAGTTGAGTGGAATACGCTGGAAGAACTGCTTGCCCAAATGACGCTGGAGGAAAAGGTTGGGCAGATGACTCAGGCGGAGCGCGGTTGCCTGATAAAAGGCGACATCGAAAAATACTACCTTGGTTCTGTTTTAAGCGGCGGCGGATCAACTCCGGCGGAAAACTCTCCGCAGGGCTGGTTAAAAATGATCAATGGTTTTGTGGAAGAATCCCTGAAAACACGGCTTGGCATTCCTTTGATTTACGGTGTTGATGCGGTACATGGACACAACAACGCATTCGGCGCAACGATTTTGCCGCATAACGCAGGTCTTGGCGCGATTGCCGCAGGAAACTCACTGCGCGGAACGCAAGCCGCTTACACTGCCGGAAAAATTACCGCGCAGGAAATGCTTGCGACAGGCGTGCGCTGGACATTCGCCCCTGTGCTTGGCGTAGCGCAAGACGCGCGGTGGGGACGCACATACGAAAGTTACAGCGAGAATGCAGATATTGTTACAATAATGGGCGCAAGCTTTATCAAAGGTTTGCAGGATAACGGAGCTGGCGCGTGTATGAAACATTTTCTTGGAGAAGGGCAGACAATAGACGGAAAAAATCA
>JAITUY010000095.1 GCA_031286095.1 Treponema sp.
GAACGGGTGAACGGGATATTGAAACAGGAATACTACATTGGTTCATGTTTCAGGAACAAGGAGCAGGCGAAGGAAGCGGTGAAAGAGGCGGTGCATTTATACAACACAAAACGCCCGCATATGTCGCTTGGTTATGAAACGCCGGAAAAAACGCACGGGATTGCGGCTTAATTTCTGTCAACCTATTTCAGGACTTGACAGCTGATAATAGACGCCCAACAGAATTAATCTGTTTCTGTAACTGTTCCGAAATGTCTACTGTAATCAGATTAAGCCGTTCCGCTATCAATACTTGCGTTTCCAGTTCAGATATTGATCCGTTTGCTATTGATAGAAAGTGTAGATATTCCTTACGGCTTTTTCTTCCCTATACCTTGAATGTTTTTATCATTGTACTCTTCCTCCCCGGTCCCCGATCCCTGATCCAAGGTCCCCAATATATATAGGGCGCGAATGTGCAAAAAGCATGACTCGGAACGAAAGAAATTTGTATTCCCCTGCCTCTTTATTTCCTATATAATAGAAACCAGCATCCAAAGAAAGGAGATGTTTATGAAACTTATTTTTCTGGGCCCCCCCGGGGCGGGCAAGGGCACTTTGGCGGCAAAGGCTGTTGAGATTCTGGGGCTGCCCCATATCAGCACCGGGGCGATTTTCCGCGCGGCGATTGCCGACAAGACCGCGCTGGGACTGAAGGTCAAGGCGATTATCGACGCGGGGAAACTTGTGGATGACGACACCACGATTGAACTGGTTATTTTAATGCGGACGGATTATTTATTATTGGGCATGGAGTTGATAAATATGAGCCAAAAGTAATTAGAGCGAGCATGGGAAGAATAATTTTCACAAAAATAGTAACGATAGAATCAATGGAAATATTATTAGAATTTATTAAAACTCAAAAAATAAAAAATAATATGGAAATAATAGGCACTGATTCAACAGGAACTGTATCATTAAATAACTATGAAATAAAAAGACCTGTAATGGTAATATTAGGAAATGAAGCAAAAGGTATGAGTGTAAAACTAAAGGAAATATGTGATAAAATTATTAGAATACCTATGGAAGGAAATGTAAATTCATTAAATCTTTCATGTGCGGCGTCAATAATTATGTGGGAAATATATAAAAACAAATACCGCATATGACATCTGCCATGGTATTTATATAATCTGCATTTTCAAAATCAACCTAAGGTTGAGAAAAATTAAATTATGATGTATGGTTTTTCGATATGATTCTTGTTTTAATATAATCATTAAAATAAGGAGAAGAATTTATGATTGATACAAGAAAAGTCGGCGAACATATCGCCGAGTTACGCAGAAGTCAAGGAATAACCGGCGAAAGATTTGCCGAGCTTCTTGATGTTTCACCGCAAGCTGTTTCAAAATGGGAGAATGGTAAAAATCTTCCTGAAACTTCCTTGCTTCCGGCTATCGCAAAATTATTAAAAACATCTATTGATTCTATTCTTATTCCGCAGCCAATTTCTTATCGGATTAAACCGAGAAAGAAAATGGCGGACTATACAGGAAGAGGCTGGCCTCATTCAAGCGCGTATCCCGCTTTATTTACAGCAGTCGGATTATTTTACGGCTATGAACAGCGGCTGAATGAAAAAGGCGAGCAAATTAACGATGACTTTAATTACCACATACAAGCAGCGCTCACGAGCGAAGCGTATGGTGTGCAATATTCCGAATTATTTGACTGTGATTGTTTACAGCGTTGTCTTGGTATTTACGGCATAACGCCGCGTGTTGTTGACTGCTCCGATATGGAGGAAAATCATATACGCGATTTACTATGCACAGCGGTAGCAAAAGAAACACCGGTTATCGTAGAGCCCCAAAAGTATGCCGATATTCTCTTTGTCTTTGGATATAAAGAAGCAGGAGATGTGCTATGCTGCTGCGCCTTTTTAGACGGAGCGGACGATAAAAATATTTCATATAACTTTGCGCAATATCGCACACTCCGTAACAGAACTCACAAAATAAAACGTATAATCATACTTGAGGAAACTGGGCAAAAGATAGATATCAACACGGCGTATGAACAATCGCTTCGGCATGGATTGCAGATGATGACCTCCCCATCTAAAAATATGATTTTTGGAGAGTTACGAGGGGCGGGAAGCCAAATCTACGATTCTTGGATTGCGTTGCTAGAGAAAGCCAATAAAGAGAACAGTGAAAATTTCTATATGGAGTTCCCTGTGTACCCGCAATTCATCATTTTATATGAACGGTTTTTACATTTAAACGGATTCTTAAAGGCTTTCAGAAAAACCAAAGGCGAGAAATCTCCGTTGATACAGGCGCAAAAAAAGTGTGATAAATTAGAAATACTGGCAATGGAAGCGGCGCAAATTGGGTATAAGAATGTACACTCAAGACCCGAAGTTCTTGCGATGACGAACAATGAACGGCGTAATCTGTTGATTGATATACTCACGCAATGCCGGGAAACAGAACAAGAAATGATTTTTTTATTACAAGAAGTTCTAACAGTATAGGCATTTCCTTCCCGCCCACCAGCATAGCGCCATTCAACAGTCCTGTTATGCGCAGTTACTCGTGTTCTTTATTCAGCTGCTGAGTTTATTTTATTCTCCGCCCATGCCTGTAAGGGAAAGAAAACAAAATAACTTACAGTGATTGAATAAAGCAAAGTTACTAAACTTACCGCAAGATTAGGTCCTATTTTATCC
>JAITUY010000138.1 GCA_031286095.1 Treponema sp.
TCTTGAAGGGGGGAAAGCCCTCGCTGTTCCAGCCCTTCATGCCGTTTGACTATGGTTAGATTTTTATTTTGAGACAACCGGTCTTTTCGGTTAGATTTTATTTTGAGGCATCACGGGGGTTCAGTTTGCAGGGGTCACAGAAAAAACCCAGCGGTTGCTATACCCTGCCGAAGAACGTCCTGGAGTGTCATAGCTATAGCCAGAATCCAGCAATTCAAGATAATCTTCCATAAGATTGATTATTTCCACCCTGCCGTAATATTCCCAGTTATTGTGCGTATACTCAAATTCATTCCCGCCGCTGTTCCATCTCCAGTTGGACACAGAACTGGATTCGCCTTCAATATTTACAACATAATATTTCCCGTCATTTAAGATATACAACAGGGAACCAACAAGTTCCTTGTTGGGACAGCTTTCTATTTTCCATGTCTTGCATAATAATTCAGACGGCTTGGAATTATTTACCTGTCCTTTGGAAGGCGCGTCTTCCCTTACAATAACTTCCATAAACCCGGCTTTGGCGACGCTTGCAAGATATACTCTAACCTGATCCGCGGGAATTTCCTTTACAAGCACGCGGGTAAAATCACGAAATCTTTCGGTCGACGGAGAAAGATCAATGTTTCTTAATTGCAGAATCGCGTCTTCCGCGTTCTTTTCTATTCTATAAGCGCCAACCTGAATCTGGTATTTCTTACCGCTGTTCATAGAGGGAATGCCCCCGATTATTCTGGCTGGTAAATTTTGCTGGGCAAAACAAAAAAAGGAAGTTAAAAGTAAATTAAATAATAAGATTATACGTTTCATTTTTTCTCCATAGAGTTGTTTAAAAACGTCAGTCCCTAAACAATTCTATTATACTACTGTTTGCGCTTTTTTGACAATCAAATCCGTAATCTCCTCAGGAGTAAGATTTCCGGTATCTATTATCAAATCTGCAAAACTGTAATCGCGGGTATCAATATTATAAATCTTTAAATAACGAAGATGATCCTGCCTGTCCCTTTCTTCCGTAAAAGCAAAAACCTCATCAAACTGTCCGCCTTCTCTTTTTAAAATGCGCCGCGCCCTTGTTTCCGCGCTCGCGTAAAGGTAAACCTTTACATCAGCCTCTTTTAGCATCCATATAGCAAGACGCGAACCAATAACACAACCGCCGCCTTGCCGGGCAAGCGCCATCTGACGTGTATCTATTTCCCTGTCCCATGATTCATCTTCCGCCGCAAGTTCCATTACTTTTTTTAAATCCAGTCCGCGCTCCTGCGCAAGAGCCCGGAATGTAAAATTGACAAAGCGCAGATTTAAAGCGTCCGAGGTCATTTTACTGATGGTTGTATTCCCGCAACCGCTTCTTCCTGAAATCGCAATCTTAATATCATTTTTCATTTTCCGTGCCTCTTACTCAATATTCCTCAACTGCTCCCTTATATTTTCCAGAGCCTCTTTCATTTTAACTACTTCAGCGCTTACCTCTATTATAGCGCTTTTTGAGCCGATAGTATTAATTTCCCTGTTAATTTCCTGACATAAAAAATCGAGTTTTTTGCCAGGTCTTTGGTTCCTTTCCGCTTCCGCCCTGAATTCGACAAGGTGAGAATTAAGCCTCGAAAGTTCTTCGGAAACAGTATACTTTAGCAACAGCGACGCGGTTTCGGCAAGAACGCGGTTTTCATCAACCTTATCCCCAAGCAATTCCGCAAACCGGAACCTGATATTTTCTTTTAAAGTATTTTCTATTACGGGGACATAAGCCGAAACAGCTTTTACAGAAGAAACAATTTTTTCAAGATTAGCGAATATATCCTGCGTCGTGTGCTTGCCCTCGCGTTCGCGCTCATTCCCAAACGCAGAAACCGCCTGTAGTAAGAGCGGCTCAATTTCCTTCCAGTAACGTTCCTCGTCGCGGTTCTTTTCTATCTCCAGCACATTTTCCATTCTTAACAAAACGGAAAGATCGCACTTTTCTTCAAGATTTAATTCATGCGCAAGATTGTTAATCGCGTTGTAATACGCCCTTGCCGCGTTAGCATTTACGCTGATGTTTACAGGCGCGTTTTGTTCGCGCGCGCGGATAAAAACTTCCACCTTTCCCCTGCCGCAGGAAGAGGCGATTTGTTCGCGGACTCTCGCTTCCAAAACGGAAAGCCACGGCGGAAGATTGATATAGATTTCCAGATAACGGCTGTTATATCCCTTTATCTCCACGGAAACCGATAAATCCTGCCCCGTTTTTTCGCAGTAGGCGTAACCTGTCATGCTAATCATAAATTTCCTCCAAAGTGTTTGAACAGTTTTACGCCAAGCGGCCAGTTATTCCCTGCTCCAAGCGTGATAAAAATATCGCCGGGCTTTAACATTTCGCATAACAAAGAAAAAGCATCGTCAGGTTCGTCATAATATAAAGCCTGTCCGCATTTTACTGCTTTTTCATAGAGGGTTTTGCCGTTAACGCCGCCGGAATAATTTTCCCTCGCGCTTGCGTAAATTTTATGAAAAAAAACAATGTCTGCGCCGTCAAAGGCAGAAGCAAATTCTTCGATAAGGGCGGAAGTGCGCGTATATGTATGCGACATAAAACTTACAATCAGCCTGCGCGACGGGTAAAAATTTTTTATACCGTCAAGGGTTTTCTTAATTGCCGTCGGGTGATGTCCGTAATCGTCCATAAAAATAATCCCGCCTGCTTCCCCGATAATTTCGCTTCGGCGCTTGGTGCTTCTAAAATTTTCCAGCTCTTCGGCTACAGATTGAATTCTGTCTTCGTCTAACATACAGCCCTGCGCTTTTAACAGCGACGCGGTAAGCGCGATGGCAGACGCGGCGTTTACCGCCTGATGACGGCCCGGAATCCTCATCGCAAACTTCCGCGAAAATCCCGCAAGCGAGAAAAATGCCCTCTCTTTTTCTACTGTGTAGGAAAGTACGCGGTAATCGCTGACGGCGGTAAACCCGTACGGGACAAGCGCGATCCCCCTGTTTTCGTTTTTAATTATTTTAGCGACCTCGCTTGCCCCGGAATCATCGGCGCAGTAAATGAGTTCTCCGCCGGAAGGAAGCAGTCTGCAGTATTCGACAAATGCGTCCAGAATGGATTTATAATCGGGAAAATAATCCTGATGATCGCTTTCTATGGAAGTGAGTATTATCCGCTTTGGATGGAACGATAAAAAATGTTTACGGTATTCGCAGGTTTCCGCGATAAAGAATTTATCTCCTAAATTAAGCGTAGACTTTCCACCGAAATCAAAAGCGGCGCTTCCGGTAAGTATTTGGGCTGGCAGTCCTGCTCCGCGCGCGCACACTCCGGCAAGCGCGGTCGTGGTTGTTTTGCCGTGAACGCCGCACACGCCCGTAGAGTCAAATCTTGCCGACCACATTCCAAGAGCGTCCGTGTATTTCATAACCGGAATATTGAGTTTTACCGCCTGCGCAAGCTCGGGGTTTGTATCGGGGCTGTAAGCGGCGGAATGGATCACTGTATCAATATCTCTGGTAATATGCGCCGCGTCAAAATCTTCATAGTAGGGAATTTTCAGGTTTTTCAAAATTGTATCGGTGTAGAAAATTTCGCCGGTGTCACTGCCGCGCGCCTTTATTCCCGCGTTGAGCATAAGCTCTGCAAGCGCGCAGACCCCCGTCCCCTTTATCCCGACAAAATAAATGGAAGCGTTTTGCCTGAATATATCTTCCGTTCCCATAATTTATTTTACAACAAATTGGACTTGTTCGGGAACTATTAGACTTGCTCGACAACTGCAAACCTTCGGTTCGAGTTGGTTGTCTCATGATCAGCTACGCTGACCAGTCCTGCATTTTTTCAGGCAAAAGCAAGCTTTAGCCCTGCAAAAATACTTTTTATTGGCAGTTGTCCGGAAAACTGAAGTTTCCCAACAACTCTATTAACACGAACCATCACGAACTTTTAACTCATATATTATCGTTGCCTGCCTGATCACCCTACATATGGTCAGGAAAATGCTGGTTCGTGATTAAATTCTTTTTCATGGACAAACGGTGAAATCCTGTATTCGCGCTGTTTTCCGGTTAAAGGATCGGCAAAAAAGAGGGCGCAGGCCTGAAGCGCCATATCACGGACAGAACCGTATTCCGCAGTCCTCGGATAAAGAGGGTCGTTCTGAATTGGGAAACCTATCCAGCAAAGATGACAGCGTATCTGATGGCGGAAACCGCGCTTTAGCCGTATTGTAAAAGTATTTTTGTTAATATTGATAATTTCCGTACGGTAAAAACCTCCGTTATCTTTGGCAATCTCTTTGTGTTTTTTTCCGTCCTCAATTACAGGGCGGACTAATTTTCTGCCGGGACCGAAGGGGCGGAAATAACTTTCGATTACAAGCGGTTTTTCGGGAGAAGGTTCATGTGCGGAAAGAACTGGCGTCGGCGGAAAACCGGGAACAGAGCTGTCTATTTCGGGGACAGAGCCCGCGCAAATGGCTGAATATTCCTTGATAAACCCGCCCTTGTCCTGCAATTCCTTAAAAAACTCAAAACTTTCCGCGTTTTTAGCAAAAAGTACAAGCCCGTGCGTGTCAAAATCGAGGCGGTGCATAAGGTTGACGGAAGATTGAGCAGAGTTTTTAAAATCAGAGTTTTTAAACTCAGAGTTCTTAAAATCAGAGTTCTTGCGCGCGACAAACCATTCAAACAGCGTCATCTGTGTTCCGTCTTCTTTTCTTGCAATAGGGGCGCTGTGCATTCGCGGCGGCTTGAATACTACGGCAAAACCAGGGGTTTCATCAATTATATATGGTTCATTGATTGTCATAGATTATATTTAAAGTATGCCTAAAACTGCCAGCCAATGCCAATCAAAGGTCTAAAATAACCGGAAGAATCGGCTACGCTTAAAAAATGAACAAAAGTAAGACCGATTTCCGCATAAAAATGCTTCTTAATATAATAAAGGAAAGACATATCAAAATTTATTATTGGAGCCACACTGCCTATTGAGTAAAAATAATTTTCGCCTTCTAATTCACCAACATGAAAAGCAATACCCCCTCCTGTTTTTAACCTTAAAGACGCCTTCCTGTTGTCAGACATCCATTGCATAACAATATTTAAAACCGTTTCTCCTGCCTTTGTCATTATTTCATCGTTATTTTGAATACTTTTAATTAAATAAAATGATGTTGACATTTCCAGACCAGGATTGAACAAGTCCAGTACATCTAAGATATCAAAGATAACACCAAAACATAATGTGCCGCTAAAAAAATTTAATTCGTCTCCGAAAATTTTATATATTCCTCCGTAGAGCGGAAATAACGGAGACCATGCAACGCTCAAATAAGACCTATTTTGTTTTTTTATATCAAGCACGCCGTCTTCCGCTGACAGTTCTTCCGGGTTTTGTATAACAATTTCATTTACGCCTGGAACCAACTGTTCCTCTTCGTATGGATGAAGAACATAACTGCCATCTTCTTTTTGTTTTATCTCAACGGGAACTATTGGGGCCGGCTTTATATCAAGGGTTACCCATTCCGACGGATCACCGGACTGTTCAAGGTAATCATAGGGGATTATGCAGTAACGGTAATTTCCCGGAGGCAGGGAAACCCGAAAACTTGATGATTCCGTGAATTCCCGCAAGTAAGCAGAATACCCGCCGCCTTCGTCCAGTTCGATTATAACTTCATACTTAAATGCATATTTATCCTGAACCCAAACAAGTTGTTGTACATACCGTTGTTCAATGATGTAGCGTCCACTGCCTTGCGAGTTGCTTCTCGCGCTTTGCGCCCACAAAGATTGACTAATAAAAAACAGCGCTGTTAATACATAAAAAAACAGCCTTTTACTTTTCATGGAACTGCCTCCGGCTGTTTAATTATCTGTACCGGGCCCGGACGCGGAATGTCTACAACAAAAGAAGTTTCCGCTACTCTGCCCCGCTGTTCAACAACATTGTACCGCCCGGCGTTTACAGCTTCCACCTGCCAGACAAAACTTCCGCGTCCAAGCGTTTTAACATCTGTAGACCATGAAGTACGGTTTTCAGGTCCTATTTGCGTAATTTGCCGCCTGCCGTTGCCTGTTCTCTGATAAAGTGTAAAAATATAGGCATTTGCCCCCTGCACTGCCGACCATTTAAAGTTGACGTTTACCCTTTTAAGTTCATCAATACCAATACGGTATCCTTCGACGGGCTGGCGATCCGCCGGAGAAGGCAGAAGCGGAATGGGCAGTACCCGTATATGTTGTGGATTTTTCGCGGTAATATCCTGCCCAGCGGGGGTTTGCGCCGACACAGTCCAGTACCAGACGCCTTCTTCCAGCCGGTCAACGCGGATCGTTCTGTTAGGATCGATTATCTCTATAGCCGGCGTTCCAGCCAGAGGATTGGAATTGCGGGAAAGAACAAATCTTGATTTTGCCACCGCTTCTTTACTGCTCCAGCGGAATACTGTCTGCTGGCGCAAGGCAGTCAACCCCTGCAATGTTGTCCCATGAGACGGTGATTCCAAAACAACGCGCGCAGGCGGAGAGGGGCGCTCCGGAGTTGAAGCAGTCGCCGGCTCTTCCGCAGAAGGGTTGAAAAAAGAAGGCGTCTCCTGTTCCTTGCCTTTTACAATACGGAAAGCGGCGGAAGGCGGATTAACATTGCTGTCTTCGCTGTCTGTGGAAAAAACAGGCGTTACACGCCAATACCATGTTCCTTCTTCCAAACTTGAATCGCCTATGAATGTAACCGCCGTCTGCTGTTTGATAACCGGATTTTTAAAATCTGGAGCGGAATCCGCTTCTATGATGTAATACGAAACATCTTCAGTTTCAGTCCATTGAAAATTAAGTTTTGGCGGTTCGGTTTCATAAAAAAATTGCTGATTTTTTGCCGGGCTTAACAGTTCCGGACCGGAAATATTTGTTATGGTGAAACGCCCCAATCCCAAAACCGCGCCGTTACCTGAATCGCCGCTGTAGATCAACCGCCAATTCCACTGCCCGTTATTCAAAGCCGTCTGCGCCGAATCGTTAAGCTCGTTTAGTGTACGGACAGAACGGCTAAAGTCCTGATCTTCGGCTATTTCAAGACGCAGAGTTTCATTGGGCTTAAGGTTGATTCTGCTCCATGAAAAATTTATGTTAAGCGGCTGACTGCCGTTTTTTCTGTAAATAGCGTTGGGACGCGGCTGAATTACAAGCGCGGAAGGTTCAGAGCTAACCGAACCTGCGCTGTCCATTGCAACCGCCGCAACGGCAACCAGTTCGCGGTTCTGCCCCTCTTCTTCCATTGCCGCGGAACCTTTGCTGACTTGTAACGCTACGCCGTTATTAGCGGTAGCGGCATTAAGGGCGGTTCCAGGCTTTGCCTCTACCTTGCGCCCCATAATATTTAAAACAACGTTTTTACCTTCCGGGCTGGTAACAAGCCCTAAATTTCCTGACGCAAGCTCGATGTGATATTCTCCTGTTTCTTCGTTATACCTCAGACGGACAAGCGTATTTTCATTCAAAGCAATATCATTGCCGCCAACATGAATGTCCGCGCTGGAATTATCGCCCACGCGGATCATATCATCAGAATAAACGGACGATTCTTTAATCAACCTGTCCCATAGCACCCTGTTCGACATACGGCGTTGAACTGTATTTCTTTTGCTGGAAACAATTCCAATTGCGGTTTTGTTTTGCCCGTTGATAGTTTGAAATAAATCATGTCTGAACAGGTTAATGCTGTAAACCGCGCCTGTCAGACAAAACAAAATAACAAGAAAATCCACAAACCGGAATTTACCGCCGTCTTTTTCTTCGCTAACCATTTTTATACGCCGCCAATTTTGTATTTACGCTCTTCAGCGTTAACGTCTACCCTCGATATATCCGCAGGCTTAAGACCTAAAAGCGTTCTTACTTCCGCCAAAGTTTTGGGGCCGGAAGATGCGTAAATGTGGTTAACAACTGCAAAAAGCCGCACGGGTTTTTCTTTTCCCTTTACAGTTACAGGCGGCATTTCTTCGACAATAAAATAATCCCTTACCAAATTCCATGTATCTTCGGTAATAAGTATGTCAGTCGCCAGCGGCTTGTTCAGCCCTTCGATACGCGAAGCAAGATTAACAGGATCGCCTATAACGGTATATTCCATGCGCAGTTCGGAACCAATCTGTCCGGCTGTAACCAGACCTGTGTTGATACCACAGCCTATACTGATGGGAGGATTCCCCAAATTTTGTTTACGGTGTTTGTTTAATTTAAACAAGGCTATCCTCATCATAAGCGCCGCTTTTATACAGTTAATTGCGTCTTCCTTCGGAGACCCTGCCGTGTAGGCAGTACCCCAATGCGCCATTACCGCGTCGCCAATAAATTTATCTACAACGCCGTTGGTCTTTTCTATACATTCGATCATACTAGTTAAATATTCGTTAAGCCAAAAAACAATACGGTCCGAAGCATCCTGCCCGAATATCTTTACAAAGTTTTCTGATTTTTCTGTAAAGCCGCGTATATCCGAAAAAAAGATCGTGGCAAGTTTAGACAAGCCGCCCGGTTTAATCTGACCGCGCATAGCCTGAATCGCAATGCCTCGGTTTGTAAACTTGCCGAAAATACTCAGCGCGGAACACATCTTGCTAAAACTGGAAGCCAATACGCCTATTTCATCGCGGCTTCTGGGTTTAAGTTTTATGTCAAAGACGCCGCCTTCGATAGTGCGCGACGCGACCGCAAGCGCTTTAAGCGGCACGGATATACTTTTAGCGAAAAACCAGATAAACATTATCGAGATAAACAAAACTGCGGCTGTCAGGTACAAATTGCGCCACGTGGTGGCGTTTATTCCCTCAAAAACCTTGTCGTACTCAATACTGGTGATTACGATACACCCGGCGGTGTTTAACCTTGTATATGCAAGATAATACCGTACCTTTCCTGTTTCCTGCTCTAACTCTAATATTTGTTTAACATATTTCCACAACTGCAAAATAAAAGGGGGAATTGCCGCGCTACTCTTCTCCGGTTCGCCGTTAATTTCGATTAACGTCTGTTTGTTTCGATCCGGGCTGTTAATTATACGGCGGATATAATCTTTGTCCGTCATATTCACGATGGTTTTTATTCTTTCAGGATCGGCAGACGCCACAACAACGCCGTCGGCGTTTATAAGATACGATGCGTTTACGCCCATGCCAAAACTTTCGTTCAGGTTTTCACTGGAAAAAAGAACGCATCCACCTCCGGCCTGTATTGGAAAAAACAATGCGGAAAGAGACACTGATGTTTTTGTTTTGTTAAACGAGGGCGAAGCGTTAACCAGAAGCGTTTGCCCCATCGCGGCGTTTTCCAGCATTTTTTTACTGTTTACACGGTAAGTTTCTACAAGCGGCGCCTCAATTCCATGCGAAAGAAAGAAATTATCGTTGACAAACGCCCTGCCTGTCCACGCCGCTGACGATCTGCCTGCAGAAATATAAAAAACCGCCGCAATCTGCGGATTTTGCGAAAAGAAAATTCCGGCTTCTGCCTGAATTGCGTTACTGCGGTCTCCAAGGGCAGAGGCCGTGCGTGAAAACATCAGGGAAAGCAAACGCATTTTTTCCAGA
Organism: Treponema sp.; assembly: GCA_031286095.1. Lineage (GTDB taxonomy): Bacteria > Spirochaetota > Spirochaetia > Treponematales > Breznakiellaceae > WQXQ01. Next base: position 9,573 of record JAITUY010000138.1, read on the forward strand.
GTTTGTTCCGCTTCCGCGGAGGCACGGCGGTTCACCTCGAAGTTGTTTTCTTCGGCGGATAATTTAAGGTCTTCCCTGACAAGCCACGACACCAGCGCGGTTATTGAGCCTAGAGAAAGCAATACAATTATCGAAATAATGGTTATAAGTTTAGCGCCAATGGAAAAACGTACTTTTAGACTTTTACGTCTTTCTACAAATTTATTGTTCTTACTCATACCGAAAAAACCGCCTTATTTTATGGAAAAAACCTGCTTATTTCCCCTTACATACTATTATCGTCTTTTTATTCAGGTTTTTCATAAGTAATTTAGTGGTATTTTGCCTCAAAAGGTGTGTGAGATACAAAAAAGCAAAGTTTCTTTGTATTTTGTCCTTTGCGTAAGTATTTTTGCAAAAAAACGGTTTTTCCCCGTCTAAAGTAAAGCTTTATGCAAACAAACATTCAAGATTCAGCTCAACATGAGCGGGACACGTTCCCTTTTTGGGACAGCGTGCGTATCTTGGACATTCGTTATGACCTGTCTTCAAAGCCGTATTCAAAAGACACGGCAAAATCTAGGGGCGCGTTGTCAGACTTGATTCCGGCACTTACAGGGCGGGTCGTTTCGGCAGAAACAATAATCACCAAAGAGCCGCCTGTTGACGGCCTCCGGTAACGCCATCTGCGTTTCGGCATCGCCTGCAAAACAGAAATGGTAGAACAGGTAACCGTAGAAATGCCGCCTAATCCTGACGCTTATGAACCTGTGCGCCTTGAGTATTATGCGGTAAGATTATTCACAGGGCAGGATATTCACGGAAAAGATAAAATGTACGATATCTAAAAGGAAACATATCAAATCGCCATTTGGGCAAAAGGAAAGTTTTTTCCGATAAAAACTTAACGCGCTGTTTTTTGTATTACGATCCAGATACCCGCGTTTCGCCAGGAGGGAAGACCAGAATAATCACCGTAGAGTTGATGAAAACAAAAGTTATAGTCGATAAACCGGTAAAAGAAATGACCAACGCGGAACTATGGGGCGGTCTTTTTTTCAATAGAGTTGTTCGGAAACTTCAGTTTCTGAACAACTTCATATAAAGAACGCGGTTTTGTCGAACTTTCGGACTAAAGTCCGCGTTCGCAGGCTTATAGCCTGAAAAACCGCAAAACTGTGAGACAACCAACTCGAACCGAAGGTTCGCAGTTGTCGAACAAGTCCAATATCGTTCTGCCTTAAAATAAAATCTAACCGTAGTCAGACGGCATGAAGGACGGAAACGGCGAGGGGTTTTCCCCTTCAAGATTTACAGCCCTGTTCAGCGGTAGCAAAGCGTCAACAGCCTTGCGGACTTCACTCTGGAGTTTAACCGGATCGTATTGTTTCATGCGCTCTGCCAACTCCGCCTTAACCTAATCACAAAGATCAGGCGAAGCCATAAGCCGCTGATACGGACTTATAACAATTTTATCAGGGAACCTTTTTTATTTTTGTACCAACTCTTTCTTTGCTTATAAGTTTGATGGCAGGCATAAAGAAGTTCAGCAAGGGGCACAGGGAACGATGGACGGTGGCAAGGGCGTCCATTTCTGCCGCCGAGCAAAAACGGTAATAACCGGCAAAGTTTCTGACGCAGGTGAAGTTTTTTTGTTCTATAAAGCAGTTGTTGTTTTTACGGCAAACCCGCGGGCGGGTAAACTGGATGCGCTCGACACGGCTCCATTTAAGCATGGCGGCATTGATAAACTCACTGCCGTTGCCGCGCCTTTTTTTCCTGCATTGATAACCCCATTTCTTTTCCCGAACCCTCCCTCGGAAAAGCATATTTGGGTTAGATTTTTATTTTGAGGCATGACCACTTTTCGGTTAGATTATTTTTGAGGCAATGCGATATCTTGACACTATCCATTTTTCCCGTTATTATCCGAATTAACATATCGAACCGGGGTGGTTGACTGTTTTTGATTATCAAAAGATAAAATCCAAAAACACAATGCCTGAGATTAAACCCGTTGAACCTGATCCGGATAATGCCGGCGTAGGAAACCGTGTTTGCAAAATCATTGTTTCAGAATTCATGGGTAATATTCAACCCGGTTTGTGTAAAATACTTTAGGAGTGTTACCATGAAAAAGACAAAAAACAACAGCGGAAAAATTATCCGCGCCGCATTTTGCGTTGCGTTTTACGCGACAATTGCGATCTTACTGCTTGCGGGCTGTAAAAAAGAAAAAAGCGCAGACCTTGTAATCTGGACTTACGACTCATTTAACTCGGAGTGGGGACCCGGTCCCGACATTTCAAAGGTTTTTGAGGAAAAAACCGGAATAAAAATTACATGGGTAAGCCACGGCGACGCGGGAGAAATTGTTTCAAGACTGATACAAGACGGGGATAGTTCAAACGCGGACATAATACTGGGCGTTGATCAAAATCTTGCCGTTCGTATTGTGAATTCGGGGCTTCTTGAGGCGTACCGTCCAAAGGGAGCGGAGAGAATTTTAAAAGAACTTGTTATAGATGACGATTTCCGGCTGACGCCTTTTGATTACAGTTATTTTGCTATCGTTTACGACTCCCAGTCGTACGACCGAGAGTCGTACGACCGAGAGTCGTACGACTCTGATGCAACAAACCCGCCTAAATCTCTTGAAGACTTGACTTTACCCCAATTCAAACAAAAGTTAATTTTGATTGATCCGCGCACATCGTCGCCAGGACTTGGCTTTTTCGCGTGGGTAAAGGAAGTTTACGGCGACGGCTGGCAGGATTACTGGCGTCGGCTTAAGCCTTCTATACTGACTATTGCCGACGGGTGGAGTTCCGCCTACGGACTTTTTACAAGAGGGGAAGCGCCGATGGTTCTTTCGTACACTACAAGCCCAGGTTATCATCTTGAGTACGAAGAAACGGAACGCTACAAAGCCGCTATTTTTTCAGACGGACACGCAATGCAAATTGAGGCGGCGGGGCTTGTGAAAACGGCGAAAAACAAGAACAACGCAAAACGTTTTCTCGATTTTATGATAAGTCCTGATTTTCAAAATATCATTCCCTTAACTAACTGGATGTATACGGTAATTGATATTCCTCTGCCCGCTTCTTTCAGGATCAACCCGAAAAGCGACAAGCCTCTTTTGCCAGGAGCCGTTTCAGAAGCCGATCTTAACGAATGGTCTGCGCTTATGGTTAATGCGGGACAAAACCGGTGACAAAGAAAACTGCCGCCTGCCTTCTGGCTCTGCCGCCGGCGCTGGCGGCGGCTTTTTCCTTTATTCTTCCGTACGCCGCAAGTTTCGCCCCTGCATTACGCGATCTTGCATCAGGGTTTAAAATATTTTGGCAAAACTCCACCCTGCTTCATGTAACCCTGTTCACTTTTAAGCAGGCTTTTTTAAGCGTGCTTGTTTCCCTCGCCATTGGGCTTCCCGGCGCGTGGTTCATCGGGAACAGCCGTTCCCGTTTTACGCCCTTTTTAAAAACACTAACGGCGATCCCGTTCGCAATGCCGTCAATTTTGGTGGTGCTGGGGTTTGTGCTTTTTTTTGGAAACTCAGGCTGGGTAAGCCGTCTGTATCCGCCTTTGCGGATTCTCTACAAACCGCTTGCGGTAATTCTCGCCCACGGTTTTTTTAACTTTCCGCTTGTGGTGCGTCTTGCCGGAGACGGAATCGCAAGGGCAAAGCGGGCTTACGCTCCTGCCGCTGAAAGTATGGGGGCGTCTCCCGTAAAAATTATTCTTACCATAATTTTGCCGCTGACCCTTCCGGCGATTATGGCGGCAAGTCTTTTAGTGTTCATGTACTGCTGGACAAGTTTTGCAGTAGTGCTGGTGCTGGGAGGGGGGCCGAACACTACGACTCTAGCGGTGGAAATATACCGTCATGCGAAGATTTTTTTAAACTACGGAAACGCGGGATTTCTGGCTTTAATTGAAACTTTAATAGCCGTCTGCGTTTTTTTAACTTATGTTTTTGCCGGAAAAAAATCAAGAATGATAGAAACAAATCTTAACGAGTACGCCGAAACGGGAAAAAAATCCGCCGCAGGGAAAATTATAATGATTGCATATTTTGTCGTAATGGCTTTTTTTGTTCTTGGGCCTCTTCTTTCAATTCCGCTGGAATCATTTTTGTACAGGCCGTCCCGTTCCGCCGCGCAGGTCTTTAGCGTCCGGTGGTGGACCAATCTTGGCGATACTTGCCTTCCCGCGCTTGGGCGTTCCCTTTTGCTTGCTTTCTTTTCGGCGACAACCGCCTGCGTTCTCGCGTTTTGTTCCGCGGGGGCGGTAAAACTTCTTGAAACGCAGAATAAAAAAACTTCTTTCGCCGCAAACCTTATCCGCTTTTTTTCAGCGTCTCCTGTAATATCGTCCGGTATCGTTTTAGGGTTCGGCTGGCTCATCCTATATGGAAGAAACTTTTCACGCTCGCCGCTTGCGCTTGTGATACTTCACGGGGTCAGCGCCCTGCCGTTTGCCTTCAATTTTATTTCCGAAGGCTTTCGTTCCCTGCCCGCAAATACATTGAATGCGGCGGCTGTCTTTGGCGCTGATCCGATGCGGGGACTTTTAACCACCGCCCTGCCCCTTTCACTTCCGCGCGTGCGTTCGGCTTGGGGTTTTTCGGCGGCGCTTAGTCTTGGGGAACTTAACGCGGTTATGATGATTGGCATGGAAGGCTGGGAAACTTTGCCCCTGTACATTTACCGCGCCGTGTCCGCTTACCGCTACGGAACAGCCTGCGCCGCCGGAACTTTGCTGATACTTTCCTGCGCGGCTTGTTTTTTATTTTCGGAAACAGGAAGGAAAAATTATGCTTGAAGTTAAAGAGTTAAAAAAATCTTACGGTAATTTTTCTGTATCGGTTGATTTATCCGTAGGCGAGGGAGAAACTCTTTCGCTGATCGGGCCTTCTGGTTGCGGAAAAACTACGGCGCTTAACCTTATCGCCGGTCTTATCGAACCGGAATCGGGAAGCGTAATCATAGACGGCGAAGATATTACGCGCCTGCCCGCATGGAAACGCAATATCTCCGTAGTTTTTCAGGATTTGGCGCTGTTTCCTCATCTTGATGTTGGCGGAAATATCGCCTACGGGCTTTTTATCCGAGGAGTTCCAAAAAAAGAACGAAGGCGCGTTATCGAGCAAAATCTGGAGATTGTCCGCCTGCAAGGTTACGCGGAGCGGCGCATTGACACACTTTCCGGCGGAGAAAAACAACGTGTCGCCATCGCGCGCGCACTTGCGTCCAGTCCGCGGGCGCTTTTACTGGACGAACCTTTCTCAAGTTTGGACGCGCCTTTGCGAAAAAGTCTTCACAACGATTTTCTTGAGATTCGCGCCCATTCAAAAGCGCCCTGCATATTTATTACCCACGACCGCGAAGAAGCCATGATGTTGGGAAGCAAGATCGCGCTTATGACGGACGGGCGCATAAAGGAATTAAGCAGTCTCAATATCCACGAATAAAAAGACATCGTCGTTTATAGCGTAGGAATAAGTGTGGACAGTATCTTTAGATGTAAAATCCCGGTAGGCGGAAGATATACAGCTTTTTTGACCGGCGGCGACGGCTTTTAACGCTTCATAAAAATAGCCGCGCCATACCCAGTTTTTATTTTTATATGTTTCCAATCCTTCGGACTGAGGTATAATGTTAGATGTAAGCTGATTACCGCGCCTGTCGCATAAATAAACCAACTGTACATTTGATAATTCCCGGCACAGCTTTACAAGGTACGCATCATGATCTTTTGCTTTATCATCAAACGGGTTCTTTTCCAAAAAACGGTCAATTTGAATATCCAAAGATTTCCGCAAAACCTCTGTCTTATTTATTTCGTTCTGAAAAACTACATATACATTTTCGATTGACGCGGAAAAAACTGAGTCATTTACAACTGTATTACACATTGAAGGTTGAGGCATTGCGATTAAAAACCCCTGATAGTATCTTCCTTTTAAAGACATACAAATATCAAGCTGTTTCTGCGTTTCTATACCTTCGTAAAGCACTTCAATTCCCACCGACTCCGCAAAATTGGCGACAGACCGCAAATATTCGCGGTAATGGTATGAGTTTTCGCTACGGTGAATGTAATCCATATTGATTTTAATAATATCAGGCTTTAGCTTCGCCAGCCGTTCAATATCGCTGGCTTTTTTCCCGTAATCATCAAGCGCGATACGGCAACCGACATTTTTATAGTGGACTATTGTACGGATATAAGTGTCGTTTGCGAAAAATTCTTCCTCTGTAATTTCTATAACAAGTTTATTTGCAGGTATGCCGAATTCTTTTGCCCATTGCAAAGTCAGCATTTCCTCCGGTTTGTCCGCAAATTGCATAAGCCACGCCAGCCTTATATTAATAAACAAATACTCGTTTCGCTTTTCTTCGGCATACTTTCGCATGGCTTCTTTTCTTATAAACCTATCTATACGTAACGCATCTTCGTTTGTGGTATTTTCATCGTTAAAAAAATTACCCAAAGACTGTACCTCTCCGTTGTCATCTATATACCGCCCTAAAATCTCATAAGAATACACGGTTTTTGAATCCGCCGAGAGAATGGGCTGAAAATAGGCAATTATTTTTTCAGGTGAAAAATTCATTTTTATTCCTCCTGCCCTGATATTGGACTTGTTCGACAACTACGAACCTTCTGTTCGGGTTAGGTGTCTTATTGGGCTGTCCGAACAAGTTTTTCAACAGACCTGCGGTCTGACTTTTCGGACGCCACCAGTCCTGCATTTTTTTAAGAAAGTTGTTTATAAACTGAAGTTTCCTAACAACTCTATTAGAATACTCTTATTTTTATATTTTTTCAAGGTTAATCAAGACGATATATCCTGAAAAAAACCGCCGCGCCCATGACAATATCTGCGGATTTTTAAATTAACTTGACATCATCGTTAGGCAAAACATCTCCTTGCAGGGAAACTTGTGTCTCCAAATCGGACGCGGGGATCATTAACGCCAAGCGGTTTCACTTTGTCTCAAGGGCGGCGTCTTGCCCGTAAAGCGGACTTGAACCCTCGTACAAAAACACGCGGTTACAGTCATTTTGAGCGCATACATATCATCTGTATAAATCACCAACGATTAGATAAAGGTCAGCGTCAACTTTGCTCCATTTGCCTTTATTGTCGCCAAAAAGATCGCTGGTAATATCATCCGCATCTATATAAATACTGTCTATGTCTATACAAGCGTCTGAATCTAAATCTGAAATGGCAAATGTATCATATACAGGCGTAATAAAAAATCCGTCTAACGAAAAATTCCACAGACCAAAAATACGCAGGTTATCATTTGAACGACCGCGCATTATACAAATACCGCTTGGATATATTCCCATTACGTTAACTTCTTTGGAACCAGAATCATGTTCCGCCCAATAACCTGTCATACTTGATATTGCGGGGTAATTTTGCTCCATTTTTTTCAGCATTTTTATATTTTCAATATCTTCTTTCGTCAAATAGTCGTCAACATTAGTTCTGCTTGCATTATACCATTCAAATTTGTTGAAATGATCCTGTAAATCAGTTGAAGCAAATTTATAGCCATATTTTGCATATATTGTGTTTCTTAATAAACGGATATCCCTCTGGGTTAAATATGACATTTCCAGTATTTTTTCTTCTTTATCATATAAACCGGGATAAGTTTTAGAAGTATATAAAATTTTGTTAATCTCATCTAAATCTCCATTATATGTATACGCAGACAGCAAATATCCGTATCTAATACCATATTCTTTATCATCAGGGTATATATATCCGCCAAAAACCCAGCCAATACTTCCATCTGTATCAACCTTATACCAAAAATGGCTTATTCCATTTATTGTTTTTTCTGAGACAGTCTTACCAATCTCATATAGTTTTGTATATTGCCGGAGTGTTAGTTTTATTGAACTCTCTATATCAGGTTCAGCGTGCAAATTTATTCCATCGGCGATAAAGACATATTTTATTTTTCCTTTGCCGGTAGTTTCTAAATTATTATAACCTTGAGTGTTAGTAATTTCTGAATTGTAAATTCGAGTATCAACTGTAATTACGTTTTCAATTGTTCCCTGTCCGGTTTTTTTCTTGTATCCCTTACATTCAATAAACAAAATACCAAGAAATATTGTAATAACAATAAAAAAATATTTCATATAAAATATGTCCTTCCCCTTTTGCGACGTTCACAGAAAAAATCCTTCCGCTAACCGCCAGACGCCTGCACAAAAACCGCCTCGCCCCTGACAATATTCGCGGATTTTAAAATCAATCTGACATCATCGTTTGGCAAAACGTCTCTTTGCAGAGAAACTTGTGTTTCCAAAGCAAGCGCTGGAATTACTACAGCCCAGCGGTTTCCTTTTTGTTCAAGGGCGGCGGCATCCCAGACGGAATCTTTTTTGCCGGAAAGATAAACCATTTTCCAGTGGCTTTTTGAAAAGCGTTCCGCGTGGGAAACAGCGACAGCGGCGGCCTCCCCCGCTCCCAGATGAGCCATCACTTCATCGGAAGAAAGCAGTTTTTCGTCTCGTAAGAAGGCGCGTATCTGAAGATGAGCCAGAAGGTCGGTGTAACGCCGCAGGGGGCTTGTAACCTGCGTGTAAGTGTCAAGACCAAGCCCCTGATGCCGCCCGGGCTTCGTCGAAAGAATGCGCGGTCTCATACACCTGCGAAGTTGCCACGAACCCGCCATGCCGCCGGGAACTTTCCCCTGCAATTCAACTTCCTGACTAATAAACGGAAAGGCAAACCCTTTTCCGGCCGCCCAGTTTCCAGCGCCTTCTCCGGCAATAATCATGCACTCGCGCACCAGCACTGCAGAACGGTAACGGATTACAGGCTTTATTTCCACATTCCCGTTTTCGGCAGTAACGTGAACTTCGGGCAGATCAATATTTATCGCGCCCATAACAGTACGGCGCTTGCAGAAACGCATCGCCAAATCATAAAGGGCGCGTAACTCCGCCGAGTCAGGTTCGTTTGGGGAATCCATCACCCTGTCCGCATCTTCGTAGGTAATACGGCGCACTTTTACAACAGAAGGAAAAATCTCCGTCTCCAAAACTTCGCAGTCTTTATCAAGAGTCATTTTAAAAGTTAACGCGGGCGATTTTTCCGAAAGCCCTAAAGCGAACAGCGAAATGGCGTTATCTGCAAACATTCTGATAGTGGTTTCAGGCAGGTAAAGGGTAGCGCCTCTGTCCCGCGCCGATCTTTCCTCCGGGCTTCCGGGCGCGACAGAAGAAGCAGGATCGGCGACATGAACATACAGAACGCTTTTGTCTTCCGTAGAAGTCTCTATCGAGACGGCGTCGTCGGGATCATTGCTCCATGGGCTGTCAATGGCGAACGCGGAAAGATGACAAAGATCGCGCCTTTCTTCCGGCGGAGGCGGCAAAAGGGGAATGTCCGCGCCGTAAGACGAAATACCGAAGCGGCTTGGATGCGGATTAATTAACGGAGTCCAAACGCCAGTGGTCAACAGCAAAGAATGAGCGTCTTCGGGCGTTTCGCCAAGACCAAGCTCTTTCATCGTTCTGCTCTTTGCGGACTTGCCGTATGCAAGCGCCTCGACATCCTGCAAAAAACGCGCGTCTTCGGAAGGCAAGGGATTAGCGCCCGGCTTTTTTAAACAGTTTTTTATCCTTTCCAAGAAAGCGGCTCTTTCGCCCGTCTCGCGCTGTTTTTCGCCGCGCTTTCTTTCTTCGGCTTCTACGGCTTCCCTGCTTTTCGGCACAACCGCGTCTACAGTACCGGAAAAATAAAGACCGTCCGACAACAAACAATAAGCGGAATAAGCGGAAGCCGCGTTATATTCTCCAAAAACAAGCGAGGTAAAATCTTTAAGCGTTTGGGGCGCGGGCGCGTCATCCAACAGCAGTTCCCACGCCGATTTAACGGCGGCGTTTTCTTTCACCTCAATTTCACTGAAACTCTTTACCGGACCCGGGTGAATCAATTCAATATCTTTATCACGAACCTTAACCTGTTCGGCGTTTTGCAGGGAGATTGTTATTTTTCCGTTTGAGATTTCTTTTACCAGCGCCGGTTTGTTTTTATACACAACAAGCGCGTTTTCAACTATCATTCAATCATTATAACTTAAATTGCCTCAACGTACATACCTTCGCGGATTTCGTGCGCATGACTGCGGATTTTTCTTAACGCTTTCATTTCAATTTGACGCACCGTTTCGGGGGAAATATCAAACTTGTCCCCTATTTCCCTTAATGTGTGGCGTTCACAGCCGTTCAACTGATAGCGGTACGTCAAAATATTTCTTTCCCTGTCCTTCAGTTTATTCAAAACCCGTATAGTGTTGTCCAGAGAAGCTTTTTTCATAAGGGTGCGCTCCGGGCAGTAAGTATAATCCTCGTGAATATCAATAGCGTTGGCGGTTTCGTCATCCGACGAATATTGCTCAATCGACAGGGAACCTGCCGCCATATTAACGATATAATCAACATCTTGAACGGAAATGCCAAGCTCCTTGGCAATATCGGAATTTCCCGGCTGGTGCATCAAAGTCTGGCAAAGCACATGGTATGTATATTGAATCTTGCGAAGAGCCTCCTCTTTCCGTGAAGGTAAACGCACAATTCTGCTTTTATTTGAAAGAAAACGTGTTATAAACTGGCGAATCCACCAGCTTGCATAAGTGCAAAAACGGACGTTCCTGCGGTAATCGTATTTTCCCGCGGCGTGGATCAGCCCAAGATTTCCTTCCTGAATTATGTCCAAAATGGAAACATTGCTTTTACTGAACATTCCGGCAATTTTAACTACCAGACGAAGATTGGAATTTACAAGTTTATGCAAAGCGGCGGTATTTCCATCGAGTATCTGTTTTGACAATTCCAGTTCGTCTTCAAAAGTTAAAAGAGGAAAATTTTTTATCTGCCTGAAATATGTTTCAAGCAAATCGTCGTTCGACTTAGCAATTTTTTTATGCATAAATACCTCCTTAACTTCGCCATTTATACAGCAATTTCCATGCCAAGATTAAAAAATATGTATTAAATCATTGTAAATCCTTACAGGATAAGGAGTTATGAAAAATCAAATATTGATATACGGCGAATAAAAACAAAGAAGTGTATCATTTTTTATACATCATTAAATATTTAATATAAGAGAATCAGGGGCTGAAAACCAAAGCTTTTTTGTTCCCTAATATAATATTGATGTGATATAGTAAAATATGGAATACGGTATAACCACCCTGAAAAAAACAGGGGTAAATCAGGATATATACTATTATGTCAACTGGTCTCCGCTCTCCAAAGCGGACAGATGGGAAATAAACGCCAAAGTTCCTTCGGTTGCCGGGATTTTTGAAATATACTGGATGGACGATACAAAACATCTTAGGCTGTACAATGTGGGGCTGACCCATTACGGCGGTCTTAGAAGCGAAATACGGCGGCTTACCGATCCTGAACTATGCACCGAGTCTCAGGCAAGGATTTTTCTTGAAGACAAGGAAATTTGGTATCGTTACGCGCCGGCAAATTCCACAGCGGATATGGCGGATGTCGTCTGGTTTTTTATGAACACCTATTTTCCTGAAAAAACAATTATTGAACATTCTGGGCGCTACGAAAATATATTTATAAAAGAGTCCGAACCGGACAAATTAATTTGGGTTCAGTGAGTTTTTTATGATTGAGTATATTGTCCCGTCAAATATTGATGACAGAGTACTCGTAAGGGCGGCGAAAATGCTGGAAGCCGGAGCGTTAATCGCCCTTCCCACGGATACAAGCTGGAGCATCGTATGTTCCTTAAAATCATCTGAAGGAATTAAAAAATTAAGACGGCTTTCCGGCGAAAGGGACGAGCGCCACTTTACCCTGCTGTGTTCAAGCATTTCCCAGTTCGTGGAAGTGTGCAATTTGGACAATACCCGTTACCGTTTAATAAACCGTCTTTCTCCCGGTCCTTATGTGTTTATTTTACAAACTCTGCCGGGAACGGAAAAAGTGCTGGATATCCGCAGGCACGAAGTCGGCGTGCGCATTCCCGAATATCCCGTCCCTATCCGCCTGATACAAACAATAGGACACCCTTTATATTCAATAACCGCAAAAAAAAGCATGGCGGGCATTGATGAGGAAGAAGTAACGCCAAGCGAAGAACATGTTACAGAACTGCCGCCAATCCCCGAAGACAATCTTTTTGAAAGCGGCTGGGAGCTTGAGGGGATAAGCGGGGTAGATATGATTCTTGACAGCGGAGAGGAACGGGCGCGGATTTTTTCTACAATTTTAGATTTGTGCGGAGACGAGATTAAATTGATACGGCAAGGCGCGGGTAAGTGGCCTGACCGCTAAAAATATCGGACTTGTGAGACAACTGCAAACCTTCGGTTCAAGTTGGTTGTCTCATGGTCAGCTACGCTGACCAGTCCCGCATTTTTTATTGGCAGTTGTTCGGAAAACTGAAGTTTTTAAACAACTCTAATATCTTTATTTTGTTCCCTGCGTTTTTTAAGCAGTTCATTTATCTCATCTGTGTCTTTATGCATTTTTTTTATAGTTGTAATTGATAAAAATATATGCACCACAACCACCGTTATAATAAGAAGCCAAACCGGTAAAGTGTGCCACTTAAAAATTATCCTAAATGCCAAAATAACAAAAATTGCGTAGCCGACATTGATTATGTGCTCCAAAATAACATTACGAATTTCAAATTTATATCTTATAGTAATACCGACGCCAATCAATATACTTGCTCCAAATATCTCAAGAATATGATTAACAAAAAGATAATCCTCGCCAACAATTACGTTATAAACCGCCAAAATTACCAATGCGGTTCCAGTGTAAAACATAGTATATAAAATAAAGTTTTTCATGTTAATTCTCCTATAATATTCGCTTTATATTTGCAAGATAATTTCTGGTAACATACAAAGATTTTCCGTTTGACAATACCGCTTGCAAATGGCTGTTTGCAAGCGTTTTAATAAAATTCAATTTGTTAATATTTAAAATACAATACTTGTTGATTTGTACAAACCCAAAACTTTCCAGTTTTTGATAAATCTGGTACAACCTGTCTTTAATTTGATAATTTTCATCCTCACAGCAAACGATCGTCTTTTTATCGACGCTCTCAATGTAATAAATATCGGAAGAATAAATAAATTTTGCGCCGTCGTCAGAATAACATGGTATTTGCATATCGACTGATTTTACCAAAGAGACAAGCTGTTCAACAACTTTATTATTTTGCGGATATTTAATTAATACTTCAATATCTTTTTGCGCCGTATTTTGTTCAAGCTTAAGAATCATAATTTATCTTATTTTTATTTACTTATCTTGTCCACAATGGATATTGCATCTTAGTAACCAAAATTTGCATCTTGGTAATATTTCTGTTTACAGAAAAACCGTTCTTATTATATTTGATGTTAGAGAAATTTTATGAAAAAGAAAACCACACTATACATGAGTGAAGCGGTAGCAAATGCAGTAAAAATACAAGAACCGCATGATTTAATGGAAAATGTACTTAATCAGATAGAGAATACGATAAAAGACGACATAAGCATTGATTTTCTGGCGGAAAATTTAAGAGTTTCACGCGGTCATTTGCAAAGACTGTTTAAATTCACATTCAAACAGCCCCTTGGGGCCTATATACGTTCCCGCAAGCTGTCGGCAAGTCTTGAAAACATATCTGATACCAGTTTTAAGATTATAGATATTGCTATGGAATACGGGTTTGGGTATGAACAGTCATATATAAGGTCCTTTAGGCGCGAATTCGGCGTTACTCCAGGTATTATTCGCAGAACAGGCCAGAAAGTAAAAACAACTCCTCCTCTTAATCTGCATGATACAAAATGTTCATAGGAGTATTTGTAACAAACTTTAAGCTGGCGGACAAGTTTTTAAACAGACCTGCGATCTGACTTTTCGGACACTGCATAGTTATTGGTCTTGTTCGATAACCCGGCTGGTTGTCTCACAAATACAATCAATGATCTAAAATGTTCATTTTGTTTTTTTCATTTTTGATATAAATAAAATGTGTTCTTCATCAGAGAGCAGGGACATTTTTCACAAAGAGTAACACTCTGTAGCGCCCTGCTCTCTCTTTTTCCGGCAACGCCATTTAACATAGCCGGATAAGGCGCTATCATTAAAATTAGTTTTTTACTAAGAAATTCCAAGTATTTCCATCTTAATTAGTGTCTGTCCATAAAGTCGGTTACTTTTATCGACAGAACTTGCATCTTATCATATTTCTACGAAATATTACAAAAACACGATATTGGACTTGTTCGACAACCCAGTTAAGTAAAGAACCTCGCGGTAAGCCGCGGAGTATGGCCGCCCGCCTTCCAATCAACATGAAAAATGATAGGAAATGATGAAAAATATTCATTTCTGCAAATTTAAAAATGTTATAAAAAATAAGATTAATTAATTTAGGAGGAACAAAAATGAAAAATCTACCGGTATTAGGAATACTATTAAGTTTCTGTCTTTTAGCGTCATGTGGTACGCCAAAACCGCCAAAGGAAGCAAATACAGAAACGGCAGTAATATTTACAGAAAACAGCGGCGGAAACAAGCAGTTGGAAGGTTCGCCTTACGGCTACGAAATGTGGACTCAGGGCGGCAATAACAACAAGCTTACATGGTACGGACCAAATGAAAGAGGCGGTGCGGCTTTCAGAGCCGAATGGAACAATCCTAATATATTTTTAGGCCGCGTAGGTTTTTATTGGGGGAACGGCGGAAAATATACTACATACAAGAATTTGTACGCGGATTTTGAATTTAAAAGATCAGGACGAAACACTGCCGGCAATCATTCTTATGTAGGAATTTACGGTTGGGCAAAAAACTCAAACGCCCAAAAAGAGGAAGACAAATTGGTTGAATACTATATCGTGGAAGATTGGTTTGGCAATCAATGGCAAGATGACACAACTCCCATTGGCACAGGCACAACGGGCGGTTCAGTATTGGGCAGTTTTAAGATAGACGGCGCAACTTACAATGTTATCAGGAATGTTAGGCACAACGAACCTTCTATAGAAGGGACAAAAACATTTGTTCAATATTTCAGCATACGCCAAACGCCCCGCAAGAAAGGCGTAATTTCCATTACCGAACATTTTAAACAATGGGAGAGCATGGGATTAATTCTAGGCAACATGTACGAGGCAAAATTTCTTGTTGAGGCGGGAAGCGGTATAGGCTGGTTAGAATTATCATACCTAAAATTAACGCAGGAAGATAATCCAAGAAATACCGGAGTTTCGCAAAACTAGCGTTCTGTAACAGCGAAAACTACGCTTTGTTTCTTATCACGCATAAGACGCAAAGGAGCGGGAAACTGCGCTTTGTTACCTAATTGCGCGTTCCCCGCTATGCTTTTTTATTATTTTATAATAGTGTTGTCCGGAAAGTTCAGTTTCTCGAACAACTACCAATAAAAAATGCAGGACTGGTCAGCGTAGCTGACCATGAGACAACCAACTCGAACCGAAGGTTTGCAGTTGTCGAACAAGTCCAATGAAAAATAACATAAAAGGGATACAGGTTAGATAATCACCTTTGGTCATCTGCAATCTCTGCGTGAGGATGTTTTTTAAGAAGGTATTGTGAACATTTAACTGTTACAAAGTACTAGTAATATTCATTTGTTGTAAATTAGCTTTGCGTAAATCGCCGCTAAACAACAAATTACGCAAACATTAACATTGTCAGCTGAACCATGGTGTCCAAAAAGCAAGCGTTTTTTATTATAAACCAACATGAACTGTAGTCTGCTCCAAGAAGCCGGTTGCTTTTCGGCCAACCCATCACAAATTTTTAGTTGATGTCTTATCATTATCCGCGCTATATTGCGTTAATTTTAACGATATACTTCTTCTATTCGTATTGGTCTGTGAGATTCGTGGTAAAATCCTTTTCAGACACCTATGTTCATTTGTAACTGCCGAACAAGTCTAATGATCAAAAATGTTCATTATAAAAATATTTATTATGCAATTATTTTATTAAATGCGCTGTTAGCGTAGTCATAGTAAATATTTATATAGGAGAAAAAAAATGAGAAATAAAATTTTAACCGCTTGTCTTGTCCTTGCAGTAATGTCCTTCGGCGTTACTTCCGTTTTTGCGCAACCTGTCCCAAAAGCTCCGAGCGCAGTCGAAAAGGCGCTCAAGGGAATGAACATTGTCATCGGTCTTTGGTGGAGATATTACGATGTAAACGCTAATCCGCCGTCGAATCAATGGGTGTCAAGCGAATATCAGGAAAAGCAACTTGATTACCGCAAAAGACTTTTAAAGCAATACAACTTTACAATGTCGGAAAAACAGATTGCAACATGGGATCAAATGCCGCAAATTACAGCTACATCAATTATGGCTGGAAAACCTGCGGCTACAATATTTGTATTACAGCCGGATTGGGCGCTTGCATTGTACCGTCAAAATCTTCTGTATCCTGTAAGCACAAGCAAAGTTGTTAACTGGACTTCTACTGCTCCTGTTGAATGGAACAGGTCTGTTACATCCGCTTTTACTTTTAAGAATGGACGCAACAACGATTTTTATGCTTTTAAGGAAGGTTATGGCGAAAGCGAGCGCGCCACTTGTGTGTTTTTTAACAGGAGATTATTTAAAGAAGCAGGACTTGATCCGAATTTGCCATATGATCTGCAGAAAAGCGGTCAATGGACATGGGATAAATTCCTTGAAATTGCCATAAAACTTACGAGAGATACAAACAACGACGGTATTACGGATATATACGCAATGACGGACGACTTTTCCACCGAAATCTTGGATGCTTTTGTTTCCAGTAACGGCGCAATGTATGTCGATAAAGACAAAGACGGAATGCTTGTAAACGCTTCAAACAGACCTGAATTTATTGAGGCTCTTAGGTTTTACATAAAACTGAGAGACGCAAAAGTTATGAAGCCAAAACCAGCCGGAGATAATACTGCATGGAACTGGTTTATTCCGGAATTTAACGATGGCAAGGTCGCTATGCGTATTGACGAACAATATTTAACGACAAATGATCTTCGTAATATGAAAGATGATTGGGGAATGGTTTTGCCGCCAAAAGGTCCAAAAGCAAAAAACTATATCGTATTCAACTTTGAAAATGTAAGAGTAATTCCCGCCAAAGGTTATACAAAAGAACAGATCGACGCGATTATTTGGGCTTATCAGGCATGGGTAACTCCTCCAGAAAATAACAACTGGAAGCTGGAAGCTTACTCTACATACAGGGACAAAAGAGCCGTTGATGAAACTTTAGCGTTAATCCGCGACCAGAAACTCTGGCAGTGGAAATATCACTTTCATGTTCCAGGTCTTAACCGCGGCAACATTGCATATGAAATCAGACACCTTGACGGCGAGCCTGCGCAATTAGTCGAAAGTGTTTCACAAATTTGGAACGCGTTGATTATGGATGCCAACGGTCTGTAAGCGAAGCGCTGAGTATCTGGCTTGTTCGGAAACTGAAGTTTTAAACAACTTCCTTATAAAATTGCATTTTTGTAAGACTTTAGCCTGAAAAAATGCAAGACTTGTTCAATAACCAACGGGGTTATTGCACAAGTCTATTAAACCAAATTTTTAAAACGGCAGTTTATGATACTCAGCCTTTAAATTCCAATCTTGAGCAAAGGATGTTTGAAAATGAATTTTATAAAGAAATTATTTTCCGGTAATTCTTCAAAAAAAGAAATTAAAGAAGAAACCACAGAAACAAAAAAATGTACGAGATGTCTCAGAAGAATAAAAGTAACTTTTGATGTTTGCCCCCATTGCAGGTCCATGGATTTTGAATATGATACATAATGAACTTGTTCGACAAGGGGGTGTCCGAAAAGTTTGAAAAACTTGTTCAGATACCTTCTCTAATATCGTATTTTCGTAATATTTTGTAGAAATATGAGAAAACACAAGAGCTGTCCGAGAAGTAACCGACTTCCCGGATAGCCCATTGTCGAACAAGTCTCGCATTTTTCAGGCTTACGGTCTGCGAAACTGCAATTTTATAAGGAAGTTTGCAATCTGCAACTACTTTCAGAAACTGAATTTTCTGAACAATTTTGATGAAAAATATTCATTTTTTAATTAAATATTGGACTTGTTTGATAACTGCAAACCTTCGGTTCAAGCTAGTTGTTTGCCGAACAATTCTATTGTATATTGGACTTGTTCGACAACTGCGAACTAAAGTTCGACAAAACCGCGTTTCTTATATGAAGTTGTTCAAAAACTGAAGTTTCCGAACAACTCTATTTAATGATATTATGAAAAACTATATTGAAAATTGCAAAAAAAATCTACTCGAACACAGTATTGAAAAAGATGACTATGAAATTGCATTAGATGAATGGTATTTTCTTGATGAAGTTATAGACAATAATGAATTTTTGGAAATTAATACTTCAAGACCATCTTGCGAACTCTGCGAACGAGAAGATTTAAGATGGCAATTTGTAATTTTTAATAAAAAAAATAATAATCAGCTAAAAGTTGGTTCATCATGTATTAAACAATTCAATGTGGCTTTATTGGATAAAAGCGGTAATAAAATATACGGCAAAGAACGAAATTCAAAAATAAATAAACTTATAACAATACAACGTATCAATTCATCAAATAAAATGACTTTTTCGGCACTAAATGAATTATGCAAAGTAAATAAAGATATAGAACAAAATAGTCTGTTTATAGATTGTTGGACGCAATTAAAAGTAAATGGAGCAATTGAACCAAAAATCGCATTGTTTTTGATAAATAATTTTAACTGGAACGGAATTGATATTTCAAAGATAGACATGAAAATTGACTTGCAAAAAAGAAAATGCATTGAACAATTAAATAACATGTCAAAAAATGCATATATTTCAATAAGATTATATATAAACGATAAAAAAAGAAAACATTATGACAAATACTTTGGAATATAAAAATGGACTTATTCGACAACCCAATTGGTTATCAAACAAGTCTTGTATTTTTTCGGGCTAAAGCCCTACAAAAATATTTTTCAAGGAAACTGTTTAGAAGCTTAAGTTTCCAAACAACTCTAATGTATTTTAAGGAGAAAAAATGGATTATGATGTTATTTTAAATGAATTTTATGATCATATTTCCGATGAGGAAAAAATACTATATAGAAGTTTGGCAAAAAAGGCAATAGATTTAGAATATTTTCCTAAAAGGGAAAAAACAAAAGATATATCAATATCATTCAGTAATAGAAAAACAAAGAAAACACTTTTGAAATATTGTATAAATGGCAAAGGAGCATATAGTTGGAGATTAAAATTTTATGCAAATAAAGAATATTC
>JAITUY010000147.1 GCA_031286095.1 Treponema sp.
TTCATGGTTACTATCGACCGTTATTCAAAACAGGAACTTGAAGCCCAGTCTCGAATTTCAATGCAGTATCTGAACGCCGACTTGCAGAGGGTTCTAACTGTTAATATAGGCGCGGTAAAAACAGGAGCGGCAATTGTTAACCATGTCCTATCCAATTCCAACGCGCGGAGTATGAATAAACTGCTGGACAAAATCGCAAATGAGGGGCAGGATATTATCAGCATGTATTACGGCACGGTTGTTTCTAGATTTGCGCATAACGGGTTGTATTTTGACAGTACAGACTGGGAACCTGATCCCGATTGGGACCCGCCGAACCGGCTTTGGCATCAGACGGCTATGGCAAATCCTGATACGATAATGATCGTAGACCCGTATATAGACGCCGATACTCATGAACTGGTGATTACGATCAGCCGGACTGTCAAGAACGACAGCGGAACAATTACCGGCGTGATAGCCGTTGACGTGTTGTTGAATAAACTTGCGGAAATTGTTCTTGCTCAAAAAATCACTGCGGACGGGTCTACGGTTCTTATTGATAACGACGGGCTTTTTATCGTACACCCCGAAACATCATTTATGCTTAAAAAAAATATTTTTGACGAAATGCCAAATCTTAATAAAAATACAATACTGAACGGCAAAGTAAATGTTTTATTCCACGGTAACAATTATATCTGCTCTTCTCCGTTACAAGGTACAAACTGGATTCTTGTTTCATCAGGATCATTGGACAGCCTGAGAAACACATTCAGGCGCGTTTTAAAATTCATTGTCTTTACAGCGATAGGCATCGCATTTTTTGCTTCTTTAATTGCGCTCGCTTTCAGCCGTTCGCTGACGAGGCCCATATTCGGACTCTATACAATATTAAAAGCAAACGCCAAAGGCGATCTGACACAAAAAATTGAAGCGAAAGGTAGCCGAGAAATATACCAAATGACGCTATTGTTAAAAGAAACACAGGAAGGCATCAGGAATCTCGTAGGGATTATAAAATACAAAATCAACGGGCTTAATCATACCAGTTTTGAACTTTCCGCCAATATGAGAAAAACATCTACAACCGTACATGAAATTTCGTCTACCCTTGACAATATGGAAAACCTTATGGTCAGGCAGGAAAACAGCGCGGAAGAAGCGGGCAAGGCGGTAGGCGATATTAAAGAAAACATCGACAGCCTTAACAAAATTATAGAAAAACAGACCGAAAGCGTAAATATATCGTCTAGCGCCATTGAAGAAATGACAGCTAACATTCATTCGGTAACTCAGACGCTTATTGAAAACAGCAAGAACGTAAGCGCGTTGACCTCAGCATCTGAGAATGGCAGAACCGGACTCCAAACAGTTGCGCAGGAAATACGCGAAATAGCGCAGGATTCAGAGGGTTTGTTAGAAATAAACTCGGTAATGGACAATATCGCCGCTCAAACAAACTTACTTTCGATGAATGCCGCAATAGAAGCCGCCCACGCCGGAGAGGCGGGCAAGGGCTTTGCCGTAGTCGCTAGTGAAATCCGCAAACTCGCCGAGTCGTCCAGTAATCAGTCAAAGACCACTGCGACCATGCTCAAAAAAATAAAAGCGTCCATAGACAACATCACAAAATCTTCTGATGACGTACTGGCGCGTTTCGGCGCTATAGATACAGGAGTAAAAACCGTTTCCGAACATGAACAAAATATCCTGGGGGCAATGGAAGAACAGGAAACAGGCGGAAAGCAAATACTGGAATCCATAAGTAAACTGCGTGATATAACAGCTGATGTTAAAAAAGGTTCCGACCATATGGCGGTATCAGGAATGACTCTTGTTAAGGAAACAGATGGATTTATAAAAACAAGCAGGGAAGCGGCCGAAAGTATGAGCGAAATACTGAAAGGCGTAAACGAGATAAATATATCAATTAACCATGTAAACGACATGAGCCTTGAAAACAACAGCAACTTTGAATCGTTAAAACAGGAAACAGAAAAATTTAAAATTAATGCGGGCAATGAAAAACAAAAAATCCTTATCGTGGACGATGACAGCATCCATCTTGAAATGGTGAAAGCGTTACTGTCAAGCGGCTACGACGTATCAACCGCCAAATCAGGCAAGGACGCGCTAGGCTTGTTCTATCAGGGACTTGTTCCCAATCTTGTTTTATTGGACTTAATCATGCCGGACATGGACGGCTGGGATACTTACACCAGAATAAAAGCGATAAGCGGTCTGCACGATATCCCGATAGCGTTTTTCACGTCCTCAAATGATCCGAAAGACATACAACATGCGAGGGAAATGGGGGCGGTTGACTATATTAAAAAGCCATACGATAAAGACGATCTGTTACGCAGAATAGAAAAAATATTTAAAATATAGAGCGTACGTCTAATGCTAGAAATGCAAAAATTAACTGCAGACAAGCCTCTTAACCTCATAACAACGGTAAATTATGAGTTAAATGGGCTGTCTTATAAGTATTTTACCACGAACCATCACAAACAACGACGAGATATGCGCTAAAAGTTCGTGAATACGGTATCCGAAAAGTCAGACATCAGGCTTGGGACCTTCAGTATGAGACCTGCTGTCTGTTGAAAAACTTGTTCGGACACCTTCTCTAATATCTATTTTCCTAATATTTCGTAGAAATTATGAGAAAATACAAAAATGTAATAAGAAGTAGCCGGCTTCTCGGACAGCCCTCGGTTAGTGTGGTTCGTTGAAGAAATTGAATTTCCCGCCGTCTGCCCCCGTAACCTTCATCTCTTTCATTAATTATCTATATATATTATATTTATAATAACGGAGGTTTCGACACTGAAGCTGTATTTCTCGGCCTTTTGCTCAATATTTATCTTCTTTTTTGCCATTCAATTCAATATTTACGCCCAAAACGGCGCGGAAAGGGCGATTGATCTTGATGAAACCGTCAGTCTTGCCCTTGAACACAACCTCAACCTTAAAAAAAACGATATTGATCTTTCCGCAAGCGGTTATAGCGAAAAAAACATTTGGGCGGAAATTTTTCCATCAATTAACGCGAGCCTAAGCACTGGATTTTCAAGCCCGCTTTTTTCAGGGGACGGATTTGAGTACAGCGACAAAACCGCCAAAAACAGCGCTGGTATCGGTATAAGTCTTGGACTTAACGCCGGAATTCCGTACATAATGAACAACATCAAACTGGCCCATCAGACAAATATTTTAAAATACGAGGACGCGCGCAAACAGCTCTCTATTCAGATAACAAAAAAATTCTATTCGTTAATCGCAGAAAAAAACAATTTGTTGCTTTTAGATGAAGTTCTTAACCTCGCGCAAAAGCAGTTTGAAAGAAACGAGGTCTATTTCAAACACGGGCTTGTCGGGGAGCTTTCCGTAATACAGAGCAGACTGGCTGTCGAAAATGCGCGCTATAACCTTAGCGCGGCAAATACCGTCTATGTAAATAGTATGAGTGAATTTTTAGCTTTGCTGGGCGTTTCCCCCGGCGAACAAATAACATTGTCAGGTGAAATTACGATTACGAAAATAAACGCCGGCGCAGACGAGCTTATAAGCGATTATCTTCCATGTCGGCCTGATATTGTAAGCAGCAGGCGCGAAATTGAAAGGCTGGAAAACGCGCGAAAGCAGACGTTACTTCAAAACCGCGCGCCTTCCCTCAATTTATCAATGGACTGGAACATGTCGAAGCTTGATCCTTTTACCGATTCTTTCGGCGCAACAGCCCGCCTTACTATTCCAATAGACCCGTGGATACCGGGAACTTCAAAAGCGCAAACCGGCAAAAGGGCGTCCGATTCGGTAGAAAAGGCGAAACTTGATTTATCAATTACGGAAGATTCCGCAAAAACGCAAATCCGCTCCCTTTGCGCACAGCTTGCAAATTCATGGGACAGTATCGTAATAGCGCGTCTTGGTCTTTCAGCGGCAGAAACAGGCTATCAGTTGACGGAGGAGGGGTTCAGGAGCGGAACGATCGAATCGCTTGTGCTTGAAGATGCGCGTAACAATATGACAAGCGCGAGACAGCGTTTATTGCAAACGGAACTTTCCTATTTTAATATGATACTGGACCTTTCCGCCGCCATTAACATGGACTGGAAAAATCTTATAGAAACTTTTGGAGTGCCAAGTGGAAAAGAATAAAATCGTTACCTTTGCGATAATTTTTTTGATCGCGCTTTTCGCCCTGCTGTTCGCATTTACCTTTATTCCCGTTAAATCTACAGCTTTGCAAAAGCTGTCGGCTTTACAAAAGCCGTCAGATTCGCAGACGCAAGGCGGCGCGGAACGTCCATCGCGCCCTCAAGGAGAGAACGCGCAGGGAGGCGGAAGACAGCCGCCTTCGGGAAATGGGCAAGCTCAAGGACAGGGACCGAGGGGCGGCGCGCGTAATGCGGCGACAATCAAGGTTACCACCGTATCGCCGGGTACAATCGAAAGAAGCGTTATCATTAACGGTGAAATACTTGCGCGTAATCAAGTAACAATTTTCCCGGCTATCGGCGGGAGGCTAGTCGAAACAAGACGCAGTATCGGCGACAGGGTAAACCGCGGAGATGTCGTCGCCATGATTGACCCTTCAAGACCGGGAGAAGTTTATTCACGAAGCCCGGTAATTTCAACAGTTTCCGGAACTGTATTGCAGACGCCTTTCAGCATAGGCGATACCGTTACGGCGCAGTCGGCTGTTTTTGTAGTAGGAGACCTTTCTTCGCTGTTAGTTGAAACTCATATTCCCGAAAGATTTGTCGCTGTTGTTACGCAGGGTTTGCGGGCAGAGCTTAAACTGGAAGCCATGCCGAATGAAACGTTTACGGCGGAAGTGTTTGAAATAAACCCGGTGCTTGATCCTTCAAGCAGGACAATGAGAATACGCCTTAGGTTTATAAAACCCGATCCCCGCATTAAAGCTGGAATGTTCGCCACCATCAGTCTTATAACAGACAGAAAAACGGGCGTTCCTTTAATTCCAAGAATGTCGGTTATCAATACTTACGGTTCATGGATTGTATTTGTTGCAGATGAAAACAATATCGCGCGCAGGCGGGAAATAAAACTGGGACTTGACAACGAGGAATTTGTCGAAGTGCTTGAAGGTATCAGCATGGGAGACCTTGTCGTAAGCGCCGGACAAAATTTTCTTTCCGACGGCGATCCTGTCCGCATTGTCGATTAAGGGGAGATGTTATGAACATATCAGAGTATTCTGTTAAACACCCTGTAACTGTATTAATACTTTTTGTTTTAATCATAGGCATTGCGGCTACTCTGCTTTCAAAACTTGCCCTTGATCTTTACCCGTCCATTGATCAGCCCGTTTTTACCGTGTATACGCGCTTCCCCGGCGCGGGTCCTGAAGACATAGAGCGCAATATTACAGAGCGTCTTGAACGTTCCCTTTCTTCGTCCAGAGGTCTTGTAAATATGACAAGTAACTCCCAGTTTGAAACAAGCAATATACGCCTTGAGTTTGAATACGGAACCGACATGGATAAGGCGGTTAACGACACGCAGGTTTTGCTTAACAGGCTTGTCAATTCACTGCCGGACGGCGTTCAAACTCCAGTTGTGCGCCGTTTCGACGCAAGCGCGATGCCGATTATGCAACTTGTCGTAAGGGGGAATTATCCGCCCGACCAACTGCGTATTTTTGCCGAGGACGAAATTCAACCCAGCATTGAGCGCGTTGAAGGCGTCGCCGCCGCGGAAGTTACAGGAGGCACGACACAGATCGTCAAGGTTGAAGTTTCGCTTAACCGCCTTGCCGCGTTTAATCTTACGTTAAACGATATTTCAAACTCGCTTAAGGGGCAGAGCGTTCTTTCTTCGGGGGGAAACCTGCGCAGAGGAACGCGCGAATATCAGATTATGACGCAGGAAGAGCTTGTCAGCATCGAGCAGATAAAACGTCTTGCGGTAAAAACTGTCAATCTTTCCGGCGCGGGACAGCCGCCGCTGTACCACGCAATACGCCTTGAAGACATTGCCGATGTTTCGCTAGGTTACAATGACAATGCCGCGAGAGTTAACGTTAACGGGCAAAGCGGGGTTTATATTCAGGTAACCAGCGAAAGCGGCAGTAATCAGGTTAAAGTTTCGGATCGCGTACAGGCCGCCCTTGAAGACATCAATTCTTCTCTGCCCCAGGGCATAACTTTAAGCGTGCTTTCAGATAATACCACAATGATCCGCGCTACGTTAAATCAGGTTTATACCAACGCTTTTCAGGGAGCGGCGCTCGCTATGCTTATACTTATGCTATTTTTGCGTAACATAAAAGCAACTGTAATAATCGGTCTTTCAATTCCGATTTCCATTATGATTACCCTTATGTCTATGTCGATTTTCGGCTTTACCCTCAACCTTCTTACAATGACGGGGCTTATCATGGGATTAGGCATGACAATGGACGCCTCTATTGTTATTATCGAAAACGTCCACAGTTACCGTGTGCGCGGCGCTAAACCGGAAGTCGCGGCAATTTTGGGAAGCAGAGAAATGTTACGCGCTATTATAGCGTCATCCGCCACTACCCTTTGCGTTTTTGTACCGCTTATTATCTATAAAAACGATTTAAAAGACATGGGGTTAATGTTTAGCGATCTTATTTTTACTGTAGTAATATCGCTTACGGTTTCCCTTGTTGTTGCAATCACACTTGTTCCAAGTCTTTCAGGCGCAGTTTTGAAGCTGAATACGAGGATTCAAAAACCCATAAAAAGCGATTTTCTGCGTTTAATTGACGATAAGACTGAGTCCTTTCTTTGCGCCTTGGAAAACAAATACCATACGGCGCTTAACTATTGCCTTTCGCACAGGCTGATAATTTTCTTACTCGTTGTTTTAATTCTCATTTTTTCGCTCAGCCAATTCAGCGGCATCGGAATGAATATGTACGCGCGCATGCGGACGGACGACAACGTAATTATCAACGTAGCAATGCCGCGCGGAACAGCCATAGAAGTTACCGAGAAAACGTTATTCGAAATTGAGAATATTGTAAAGAAAGAGGTGCAAGGTTACACGAATATTGTTCTTACCGCAACACGAAGCGGAAACAACCAGGGATCGATACGCGTTACCCTTCCCCCTCCCGCCAAACAGATTGACACGCCCGATACAATTATCAGCAAACTTACCCCGTACCTGAACACAATTCCCGGCGCAAGAATAAGTTTCAGGGCGGGGCGGGGCATGGGAAACACGAACCCGATTGAAATTGCCGTAAGCTCAAGAGATTATAACGCTATTATGGATACCGCCGGAGAAATTCAAAACATAATGATTAGGTATCTGCCTGAGATTGACAACCCCGTAATAAATGTAGACGAGGGGGCTCCTCAGCTTCAGATTGAAATTGACCGCGACCGCGCGTCAAGTTTCGGAGTGTCGCTTACAACAATCGCTTCGGAAATACGCACCGCAATAGACGGGGATGCCATTACCACAATGAGCAGGGGCAACCGTCTGTTAGACGTACAAGTCCGCCTGAGGGAAGAAGACAGACAGGGAATGCCAAACCTCGACTCAATTTCCGTAATCAGCAAAAACGGGGCAAGGGTGTCGCTTTCCAATATTGCAAAAATCAGAGAAGGGCGCGCGCCTTCGTCGATAAGAAGAGAGAAACAGGAGCGCGTTATTCGCATAACGGGAGGACTTGAACCGGGAATAGCGGCTACCGAATATCAGCGCCGTCTTATTGCCACGGTTAACCAGTACCTTGTTCCGCGCGAGGGAGTAACAATCCGCTTTCTCGGAGAGGCGCAGGAAATTCAATCATACTTTTGGCGTTATGTTTTAATTGTCGCCACAGCGGTTTTTTTGGTATTCGGAGTTATGGCGAGCCAGTTTGAATCGTTTGTCGATCCGCTTATTATTTTCTTTTCGATACCGCTTTTGTTTATCGGCGTTATCTGGATATATAAATTCGGAAATCAGGCGATGTCGATGTTTTCCATTGTAGGAATTGTAGCGCTCGTCGGCGTTGTTGTAAATAACGGAATTGTTTTGGTAGATTACACGAATACCCTGCGCGCCCGCGGCGCAAAAGTCAGAGACGCGTGTCTTGAAGCGGGGAAAAGGCGTCTGCGCCCGATTTTAATGACAAGTCTTACAACTATTCTTGGAATGGTTCCGATCGCGTTTTTTCCAGGAGCTGGCGCGGACACAATTCAGCCTATCGGCAAAACCTTCGTAGGCGGTCTTCTTGTCAGCACATTTATGACGCTTTTTGTAACGCCTGTCATGTATTCGATCTTAAATTCACGTCACGATAAAATAAAAGCAAAGGTTGCCGGAAGCGCGTCTTCAGCGGCAGTTTGGAATAATCCGGCATAATATGCAAAAACTAAAAGCCGCCGTTATCGGTCTTGGACGAATAGCATCTCTTCTTGATGAAGATACGTTACGCGAAAAGCCATGCACCCACGCTGGCGCTATCGCCGCCAATGGGGACTGCGTTCTTGTCGCGGGCTGTGATATTGATGAAGAGCGCAGACGCCTTTTTGCGGAGAAGTGGAACAAACAAGGTTTAGAAGTTTCCGTTTATGAAGACGCTTGCGAAATGCTGAACATCCATAAACCTGATATTTTGTCTATAGCGACGCACCCCGACAGCCACTACCGCTACTGCCGGCTTGCCGCAAGTTACAGCGTTCCCGTCGTCATCTGCGAGAAGCCGCTTGCGGATAACATTCGTGAAGCGCGAAAAATATCGAAATTGGCGCAAGAGAGCAATACAGTAATTATCACAAACCATGAGCGCCGTTACTCGCAAGATTACATTAACGCAAAATCTATACTTGACGAAGAAAAACTTGGACGGCTTTTGGGAGTGCGCGCCTGTCTTTACATGGGGAAAACCACCCGTCTTGTAGACGCACTGTGGCATGACGGAACACATCTTGCGGATGCTATAATGTTCCTTACTTCTTTAAAATTGAAACACAAGCGGAGATCCGGCGCAAAACTGACCTCGCGTAACGGAACCGCTTGGCTTGAAGGCGAACTGCGCGGTGATAAATCCGCGACGCCGGTTCCCGTTCTAATGGAAATAGGCGCAGGGCGCGATCATCTTGTTTTTGAGATTGAGTTTTCGTGTGAAAAAGGGCGTTTACGCATTGGCAACGGCGTTTTTGAAGTTTGGGAAAGCGTCCCGAGCCCCTACGCCGAAAAATTCCGCTCTTTGCAAAACACGGGCGCAGAATTTCGCGGTCACACTGGTTACTTTGCAAATATGTTAATGGATGCGGTCTCATGCGCCAAAGACCCGCAGAACGCGCCTGTTTCGACAGCGGCTGATGGTCTTTGCGTCATTGAGTATTTGAACAGTGTGAAACGATGGCGGTAAAAGTTTTCTCACTAGAGTTATTTAAAAACTTCAGCTTTTAGACAAGCTTCCTTATAAAATCGCATTTTTGTAAGGGTTTAGCATGAAAAAATGCAAAACTTGTTCAATAACCAATGGGGTTATTGAAAAGTCCACTTATTCTTTTCCTGCAAACCATGGAATTATCGGACTTGTCCGCGCTTTATATTCCCTGTATTTTTCATATTTTCCGCCTGTTATGCTTTCGGTAAATATTGTGGAGCCAATAAAAAGAATAGTTAACATTACAGGACCCCAAAAACCCGACCGCATAAAATCGCCGGACAGAGACAAGCCCATTAACCAGATTGACCACCAAAAACCAAGTTCGCCAAAGTAATTGGGATGCCGGCTGTAACGGAACAGTCCCTGTGAAAGAAATCCGTTTTTAACGTTATTAATATATTTATCAGGAAACTGTTTCCCTTCCCTACCCGCTTTTTTGGCGATATGAAAGTTCCATTGCATTTGATCCGCGGCGGTTTCGATACAAATAAAAACAAACGCTAATACTGCAAATAGGCAGAATAGTGTTGAACACTCATTTCCTGTTTTAGTAACGCTGTAGACTGCCCACGTGAACAATATAAACATTCCAATTTGATACGCGCAGATAAAAAGCAAATTAAACATCTGCCACAAAAAAGGATTTTTAATTTTACCTCTCAGCACACTCCAGCGGTAATCTTCGGTTCCTGTGTACCCGTCCTTGCGCGCAAAATTAAAACTTAACCGTACTCCCCATAGCGTAACCAAAACGGCAATTACGCATAACGCAGAAGT
>JAITUY010000103.1 GCA_031286095.1 Treponema sp.
GAATTCCAGTCTCGCCATTTAAGCGCAACCAATTCCCCCGGCCGTAAGCCAGTATCACGCAGTATTAAAAAAGCGCATATGTATTTTTGAGTGCGCCATATTTTCTTTAACTCAACGCGGTTATTAGGAAACAGCTTTTTTATATCTCCTACAGGCAACGCGCTTCGTGGCCGTTCGGGGGAAGAATTGCACCGTACCACATCGCGGATAGGGTTTGTTCTGACAAGTCCTTCCTCAATTAAATGGACATACATTTCTGATTGTAATGGCATTGCATATTGTGTAATGGTTAAAAGGCTTGTTTTGACTGCCATTTTGAAAAGTTTTGTCCGCCGTGTTCACCTGCGTATCACCTTAAAACTAATTTTGTGGTTTTTAGCCTTTTATATCCACCAGCGAGGCTGAATTTGATTCGCCGAAGGAACTTCTGCCTCTGGCGGCGTACGGATTGTTTCGCAGGGTTTTTATTTCTTGACGCAGTTCCAGCATTCGCTTGGACAGCAGTTCCTTGTTCTTTGTCGAGCGGATAACGGCTTCGCTTTTCAGTTTTTCCAGCGAGGCCTTAATACCGGACACTTCATCGGTATTTTCGGCTTTTATTGCCGTTTTTTCCGCATCCTGTTTTGAGATTACCGTGTAGTACATTTCTTCAAGCGGGTCTATGACTTTTTGAATCGAGAAAATGTCCGCGACAATTTTTTCTTCAATTTCAACATAGGTTAAAAGGTCTTCCGCACTGCCTGTTTCGATAACGCTTTGCTGTTTTTCCAGTAAATCCATGTAAGACCGGAATCTGTCCCTTTGCTGGGTTAACAGGATTTTAAAACGTTTTAGAATTGCGACCCTTTGCGCAAGTTCCGCAGAGTCAATTTTGGCGCTGACTTCGTCCGCTATAATTGCCATATTCCCCTCCAATTCTCCGGTCTATCCGGCAATATTCAGTCCCACTGTTGCTGAACGGTCTTCAGTTTCGACAGTATGAACTATTTTTTTCCATGAATCATTAAGTTCCGAAAACATATTTTTTACGGTCTTTATTCTTTCGGGATTCTGAGAAATACTTGCTTCCAGAAGTTCCCTGTTAAACCATGAATACAGGGCGAAAAGGTTTTTTGCTATGTCCCCGCCCTGTTCAAAGTCCAGCGAGACCATCAGTTCTGTAATTATCTCCTCGGCTTTCATAATTGCCTTGTTTATTTGCTCTATTTTTTCGTGGATTTTTTTGTTTTCGTTTTTTGATTCCAGCATTTCGATAGCCATATTAAGCTGTTTGATAGCTTCTTCATACAGCATTATGATAAGCTGACCCTGACTGGCGGTCTTAATTTTTGTTTCTTTATATGTTGATGAAGCGTTTTTATAAGCCAAAATTTTCCCCTCAATGCATTATCGGCATTTTCTTGTAATTTAATTATATCAGATTTTAGGCGTTTTTATCGTTAAAATATGACGTTCTTCGTCTAAAAAAGGGACGGTGTAGGGTATAGCCTCCCAGCCATAATCCCCTAACGGAGCCATTTCCTGTTCAATTTTTTCGCGCCGTCCCTTGTAGGCGGCGATAACGCCGTTTTTTGCGCATGCCTTAAAAAGTGTTTTAAGCAATTTTGAGTCAAGCGGCTTAAATGCGCGGAATGTAATAAGGCTAAAACGGCAGGGTGCGGTTTTTTCCAGTTCCCCCTCCTCCACGTCAATGTTGGAAATACCGAGGCTTGCTTTCGTGTTCCATAGAAAACCTGCCCTGCGCCCCATGCGCTCGATAAGGGTAAAATCGCAGTTTGGCATTACCGCTGACAGCGGAATGCCCGGCAGTCCCGCTCCAGAACCCGCATCGGCTATTTGAGGTCTGTCCCCCGCTGTGGTTTCTTTCAGTAATCGTAAGATTATCCCAAGCGGCGCAATAGAGTCCAAAATGTGTTTAATTACCAGTTCTTTTTCGCTCTCAGCGCCGACAAGACCGTAGGCGGAGTTAAAAAGTTCAATTTCGTTTATGTAGCGGACAAGCAAAGAGATAATTTCTTCGGCGCGCGGGGCGATAACACATTCAATATCGGCGTCGTTTTGCCTTAAAACTTCGATGCCTTTCCGTAAAAGTTCTGTTTCCTTCACTTATATAAATCGCACCAGATTTTTTTCTTCTATAAAACCGCTGGTACGCGCCGCCACATAAGAGCCGAAAGCGCTTAATGTTACGTCGATAAAAGTGCCTACCGCCACAAGGTAAAAAGCCAGAGGTTTAAGAATAAGGTAACCGGCGCGGTATTCGCCGTTTCCGTAGCCAAGGCAAAGAGCGGCTAAAGCGATATACGCGCCCTCTCCTGGATGACGGGCAAGCAGGAAGGAAACAAGCAGTGCGCGTAACCCTATGGCGAATATGTCCAAAGGCGCAATTCTTAAATAAGAGTAAGATTTAATAATTACGATAAACGCCGCCGCCGCAACCATAGCGCTTCCGCTTCTGCAAAAGGTTGAAAAAAGAGCCGTGGACAAGGCGCTTGAACGGCGCTTTATTCCAAAATTTTCCTTTAAGTGGCTTTGAAGAACCGGAACTGTAAAATTTATGTCGCCTGAAAAAAACGCGGCGATAAGCGGTCCGAGAAAGCCGTAAAGAACCTGCCATGGATTTACTTTTGGTTTTAAAATGTAAAGGAATAAAGGAAGAATACCCAAACATAATACCACGCTAAATATTCCAAGCATGACAATCAGGTCTTTGTAAACTTTTGCGTCTAAAATACCGTGAAAGCAAACCGCCCAGTACGAGGACAGCACAATTATTATAAAGCCGAGAATTTCGGAAAAGAAAAAGGCGATGTGGTAAAAAATTCTTGATAGCGCGTCTATCATGGTTAGGACAGGTTTGGAGAAATTGCGGTTGTAATTAAGCCCCATGGCGAGAAAAAACGCGAATACGCAAACCGGAAAAAGATATATACCGTTGCCGGTAAGTACGCTTAACATATTGGATGGAAATATTTCTGAAAGACTTGCAGGGGTATCAAGCCCCAAAAGCTCAACCTGTTCGATTTTTTCAATCGGAATTCGTTCGGGAGAGACGATGATGGTTACTATAATCCCGGAGAATATTACAAAAAACGCCGCGATTATTATAATAAAGACGTTTTTTGTTACCATTCTCAAAAATTGGTTGTCCTGACGCAGTTCGTAAATGGCGATTGTAAGCGAAAAAACCAGAACCGGAACTACCGCGTAACGGCCTATGCCGAGCGCCAGTTTTTGTAGCCATTGAAAAAACGCGTTAACGCCCGCGTTGCCCTCCGGCATTAAAAAGCCGATTGCCATTCCCAAAATAGAGCCAAATAATAATTTTACCCAAACTTTCATGTTTACAGATTATCCCTTTTTAGTAAAAAATGCTATAGATGAACGATGCGCGAAGCTGTAAGTATTTCCGGACCGGTTTCGGTAATAAGAATGTCGTTCTCGAGTCTGCAACCGCCAATCAGAGGGTCGTAAAGACCCGGCTCGATCGTGAAGATCATTCCCGTTTCCAGAACCCATTCGTTGTTACTGCGGCTGGTGATAAGCGGATATTCATGTTCCTGCAGTCCTATGCCGTGTCCAAGACCGTGCGGCATCTGCTTTTTTGACTTTGAAAAAAGGGCGTCCACAGCAGACGCAATGTTTTTCGCGGGCGTTCCGTTATGCGCCATCGAAATGGCGAGTTTTGCCGCTTTTTCCGTAAGACTGACAAGTTTTTCCTGCTTGGAATTCAGGTTGCGGGCGAAAGTAAGGGTTACGTCCGTAGAATAGCCGTCCAGTTTTACCCCGAAGTCCAGAATGGAAAGCCCGTCTCCGCCAAAGCCGGAATATGTCCAGTTGGGAAAAGCGTGAATGGCGAAACTTCGTCCGGGACCAGCCGCAAGGGTTTCAAAACTTGTTCCCTCGCATCCGCGTTTTCGCGCCTCTACCTCGATTAACAACGCCGCGTCCGCCTCGGTTTTAATTTTTTCGTTGCGCACGTTTTTTTCCAGCAATTCAATAAGTTCGTTTGTAATTCCAGCGGCTTTCCGCGTAATGGCGGTTTCCAGCTCGTCTTTAACCGCGCGGAATTTTCTTAATTGAGCGCCCGCGCCCTTGTCCCTGCAAATTATGTCGTAGTCTGTTAATTTTCCCACATAGTCAAGAAAAAGAGGGTAGGGCGTAACGGAAGGGATTTCTATTTTTGAGCCTAATGGAATTTCGAGCATTTTGGCTACCGCAGAAATAGCTTTGCACGCTTGACGCTCAAAGTCGTTGTACGCGGTAAGAACGACGGGCGCGTTACCTGCGTACTGTTTCGCAAGGTTTATGTCCCACGCGGTAAGAACCGCTTTTCTGTTTTGCGAAAGAAAGAGCAATGCGTCTCCCGGGTGGCCTGTAAGCCAGCGGATATTTTGATCGCGCCTGCTTTCGGTGTCTTCCAGCATTACAAGCGATATTGATTCTTCTGTCATCCAGTCCCAGACTTTTGCAAGCCGCGCGGAGTATTGTTCCATGGGATTCAATTTTTTTACCGTTTCTCTTTTACCTTTTCTTTTTCTTTGGTTATTTTCGCCTCAAGTTTGTCGATCATCTTGTCAATTGCTTTTGAAAGGTCAAAGTCTGTTTCCTTTACATGGATAGAAACTCCCCAGCGGAAGTTTACAGTCGCCTCGGCGTCAAAATCTTTTTCTTTTTTAATGACTATAAGCAAATCTACAATCATGTTTTCGGCATTGTGAAGCCTTTCCAGTTTTTTATTCAGATACTCTTTAGCGTCTTCATGCAGTGAAAAATGCACCGCTTTAATTTCTGTGTTCATCTTGAACCTCCTGTATTTTTCGCGTGTAAGAGGAGCCCATATCCAGTTCCTTCCTATATTTTGCCACAGTTCGGCGCGCTAGCGCAATTCCTTTTTGCTTTAATAAGCCGGAAATATCCTGATCTGACAAAAGACGGTTTTCTGCCTTGATTATCTCCTTGATTATCTCTTTTACACTGCTTTTTGAAAATTTAGACCTGTTTGCCCCTGTTCCGCTGATCGAATTTGTAAAAAAATAGCGAATTTCAAAAATTCCCCATTCCGTCTGCATATATTTGCCGTTTGCGGTGCGGGAAACAGTCGTTTCGTGGACATTAAGTTCTTTCGCTATGTCCCCAAGAGTAAGGGGGGCAAGGTGTTTCGGGCCTTTAATAAAGAATGAATGTTGAAATTGAAGAATTGCGGCGGCTACGCGGATTAATGTTTTGTTGCGCCTGTTTAAATGGTGAATAAAAAGCCGCGCCTCCCGTATATTTTCCCGCGCGAAGTCCCTTGCTTCGGCCTGTCCATTTTCCGATTCGCTTAATTCCTCAAAAAACGAATTTACCCCAAGAACAGGAAACGCCTCGTCGTTCAGGTTTATGGTCAGGTCATTGTCATTTCTGACAACCTTGATGTCTGGTATCACATAACGTACGCCGGATGGAGCGAACGCTCTGCCTGGAAAGGGGCAGAGTTTTTTTATACACTCGTAGATCAGACGCGCCTGTTCTTCGTCAATTCCGGTTTTTTTCGCCATGCCGGAAAAATTTTCCTTTTCCAGAAGATCGAGGTTGTCAAGCGCCAATTCTATTCCGTCTGGGGAGCCGGGCAGAAGCTCAGCCTGCACTTTCAGCGATTCGCGGTAGCCGGCGGTGCAGGTTCCAGCAGGATCAAGCCCTCTTACAAGTTTAATCGCTTCGTCTAACCTTTGCGGGACTGTTTTGAATAATGTTTCGGGCTTTTCTTTGTGAAAGCCGTCGCTGTCCAGATTTTGAATAAGCGTCTCGGCAATGGCGCGCAGTTCTTCATCGGCAGACTCAAGCTGTAACTGCCACAAAAGGTGTTCCTGTAAAGTTTCCGGTCTTGTAAGCGCGCCTTCTATAAATTTTCTGTGCGCTTCCGCCGCTTCTTCACTGCCGCGCCGCCCGGGATCGGAAGTTGATTCAAAATACTCGTCTTCTTCCTTGCGCTGTGTTTCGGTTTCGTCCAGTTGGGTTATGCTCCTGTCCTCGATTATTTCCAGCGCGGGGTTCCGTTCCAGTTCCTGTTCTATTCTCGCGCGTAAATCGACAGCCGGCAGTTCCATAAGTTTTATGGACTGATAAAGCTGGGGATTCATCTTTTGACGCTGTTCCTGAATAAAGGACTGGCGTTGAATTTGCATAATATAGATTATAGTAAAAATTTATAAAATCCGCTATAATAAACTTATCATGGATAAAGAAAAGCTTAATTCGCTTGGCATTGAAACGCCGTCTATTTTACTGCCTGAGGCGAAGGTAAATCCAACTTTTGACATGCAAAAATGGCCTGTTATCGCCTGCGATCAATTTACGCAGGATTTTGATTACTGGGAAAAGGTAAAAAAAATTACTGATGGTTCCCCTTCAACTTTGAATTTGATTTTTCCTGAAATCTATTTGCCGGAAGGAAACGCCAATTCCAGAATAGCGGATATTCATACGACGATGATCAAATATTTAATGGACGGAGTTTTTGCCGAACCTATGCAGGGGTTTATCTATATCGAAAGGGATACGCCTTATCAAAAAAAACGCAGGGGGCTGATTTCCGCGGTTGATCTGGAAAAGTACGAATGGAAGCCCGAGGCGCGTCCTTTGATCCGCTGTACAGAGGGAACTGTGGCGGACAGGCTTCCGCCGCGAATGGATATCCGCAGGGGCGCGCCGCTGGAACTTCCGCATGTTCTTCTGCTTATCGACGACGAGACGGACTCTCTTTTGCCCGCGCTTGGTGAAATGGCGAAAAAATCCGCCCCTGTTTACAACACTCAGCTTATGATGGACAGCGGCAGTATTGCGGGCTGGTTTTTGCCGGCAGAGGAGGGACAGGCTTCCGCCGCGCTGGATTTTATTGTTGAAAAACTTGACGGTTTGTGCGGACGTTCAGTTTCGCGTTATGAGGGAAACTCGTCTCCTTTCCTGTTCGCGGTGGGAGACGGCAATCACTCACTTGCGTCCGCAAAAGGCATCTGGGAAGAATTTAAGAAATCGCGTCCCGGCGAGCCTTTTCACCCGTGCCGTTATGCGCTAGTTGAGATAGAGAACATATACGACCCCGCGATTCAGTTTGAGCCAATTCACCGTGTTGTTTTTGACGCGGATATTGATAAAATTTCAGGCGCGCTTTCGTCTCTTCCTGATTTTTCCCGACGCCCTGTTGACAGCGCGAAAGAGCTTGTCCGCCTTTGCGCCTGTCCGTCCGCTGTAAACTGTTTCGGCGTTATTTCGCAGGGGCGTTATGCGCTAATTGAAACGTCCGCGGGTGGAATTGCCACAGCCTGTCTTCAGCCCCTGCTGGACAAGACTTCGCTGACAATCGACTACATTCACGGCGAGGAAGAGGTATTTCGTCTTGCGGAAGATAAAAGCCGTCTTGCTACCGGAATTTTACTGCCGCCCGTTCAAAAAGCCGGTCTGTTTGAAACCGTAGCCCGTCTTGGTCCCCTGCCGCGAAAAAGTTTTTCTATGGGTCATTCCTGTGAAAAGCGCTTTTATTTGGAATGTCGCGGGCTTTTCCGGTAATAGCGCAGGAATACGCAGAAAGAGCTCTCGCGGAGGCGCAAAGACGCAGAGTTGTTGTTTGATATGTTATATTTACCTTCAAGATTCTTGTTTTAAGATAATACATGATATATTTAGGAAGAGTGATCGTACGAAAACTATGCGCCTCTGCGCTTCCGCGAGGGCTTTTTGGGTACTATTTATTTGCATTTTTTTATGTTTCTTGTTATAATTTATCTACCATAAGTAGGATATTGATATGAAAAGAGTGGTTTTATTTCTTCTATTAATGACACTTGCTATGGGCGCTGTTTTTGCCCAAAGAACTCCAGTTGTCGCCGTAATACCGTTTGAAGCTACAGGCGGCAGGGCTACCCCTGACGAAGCGTCTCGTGTTTCAAGACAGGTTGTCGCGGAATTAAACTCATGGGGATCGCTTAATGTTCTGCAGACCGAAGCCGGAGCGGAATATATTGTGCGCGGTACGCTTTCTAAAGTAGGGGCTAATTATATTTTAACGGCGACTACGACAGATGCAAGGTCTAAAAAAAAGTTGAACGAATCAACGGAACAGTCAGTGTCGATTGGGGAACTTTCTATTTTTTCATTTTGTTCCAGTATAGTGCAAAATGTCCCTCTGCCTAATTATCTGCTTGGAACATGGCAGTCTACAATCAATATGCCGGACGGTCCTGTTGTCTGTATTATCGAATGTAAATCTGACAGAACAGCCATAGTAGAAAGATACGACACATGGGAACACAAGAAAAATAATTCTTTAAGATATGAAGGCTACGGGAACGGAACTTACTCTTACGCGGGTTATTTTGTGCGGAGGACGATAACTGTAAATTCACAGCAGATACAGATAGACGCGATGACAGGTTTCAATTTGACATTGGAAGAAACTTTGCCGGAACAAACGTCCGTTAACCAGGGCAGGCTTGGTATACAGTTTAATGCCGACAGAAGCGCTTTTGACATTATCAACGGATCGTTGCCCTGCGGACGGAATTATGACGGAACAGCCGTTTATCCTTCCGAATATATCGGGTTTACGCGGTTTGTTAAAATCAAATAAGGAAATAATGAATATGAACCGTAAATATTTACAGATAACAGGCTTTTTTCTTTTTTTCGCTTTGCCGTTTTTGGCGGCTCAGCAAAGAATAGACGATCCGCTTAATGTCCCTGTAGGCGCGGCGCAAATGTGGGAAACAGGCATCGGCGACACGATCAAGGGAAGTCCCCATTTGCAGGCTAATTCTGCGGTGCTTGCCGGAGATCGCGGCAGTATTAAATCGTTTTTTATGAGCGGCACTCCTCTTTGGAATTTTGACGCAAGGGGGACGGCTGTTCCGTACATTGCGCGTTCTTACGAAGCGGCGACTTATGTGTGCAACAATGACGGAGTTTTAATGGCGATAAACAGGGTTGGCAGAGAGTTATGGCGGCTTAATCTTGGAAAGCCGATTTCATATCCGCCTGTCGTAGGATGGGACGGAAGGGTTTTTATTTCGCTGGAATCTAAAATGACATGCCGTACCGCATCAGGAAACGGACTTTGGACAATAGACTTGGGAAGCTCTGTCGCTTTTGCCCCAATTCTTGACAAGACCGGAAGTGTCGCGACAGTTCTGCAAAACATGGATTTTGTCAAAGTTAATCAATTCAGTAAGGTAGAAAGAATAAGGCTTCAGCGCCTTCCTTCCATGATTACTTCACTGAACGAAGGTTCGCTACAAAGTTATGTTCTGCTTTATCAGTCCGGCGAAATGGAAAAAATAACTTTTAATGACGGGGTAAAAGACGGGGGCAAGCTTTCAAAAACGAGTATAAAGTCTCTTCCCGCTACTCCTGTTGCGGCAATAGGGCGCGGCGCGCAATTTGTTGTACTGCTTAAAGACGGAAGAACGCTTTTACTGGATAGTAATGGCGGAACTGTTTGGACAAAAAATACCCACGAGGCTGTAGAGGAAAAAGGTTCGGGCAATCTTTCACTTGGACAGGCTTCGTTAATGTGGGACGAACGGGGCGTTTACGCGCTGTCAATACGCGGAGTTAGCGCGTTTACACAGGAAGGCAGAAGGCGTTTTGTTCACAGGTTAAGTTCCGAATGTTCCGGCGTTCCTTCGTTAAGCGACGAGGGGATTTTATACGCTTGCGGAAAAGATAATACGTTAAGAGTGTACAAGATAGACGCTAAACCGAGGACAGTCCCAATGAGCAAATTCTACGGACCAGAGCCGGAAGGTTCTTACGGTATGGGACACCCTCCCCCGTCTCCATGGGAAGGGGATAACAGCCGTTACAGCGATGTTAATCAAGACAGGGTGTATGATGAAATGAAAGCCGTAATTCAAAGCGGTCAAATTGGAGAGAAAGAACCTGTTTATGTTGCGTACATGATGGAGATGATAGGATTCTTTATCGGCAATCCTCAAACTTCTCAAGTGCGTCCATTGGTAAAACCGCCTCAGCGCGTAAGGCTTATTGAACTTCTTTCTCATGTAGGATCAAGGGAAACCATTCCTTTTCTTTGGAATATTTTTGACAAAGACCATGAGCCTGTTGTAATGAGGGCGTGTGCGGACGCGATTGGCGTTGTCGGTGTAGACCCGACGGGAAGATCGTTTTATTCCTACAATTACGCGCTGACCCCAAGAAACCCCAATATTGACCCTCAGCTTGTGCTGGCCGCGTCGTCTTCGATTGCAAGGCTTTGCCGTTTCTCGGGACCGCCTCTTGCTCCGGAAGGGATTCGTGTTATGCGCTATTTCTCAAATTTGCCCACTCTTCCTAACACTGTAAAATCGCAGATAACCAACGAGATTGACGGTCTTTTTAAAGAAGGGCTGGATAAGGTAATTCAATAGAAATTGAACCTCATTCAGGCAGGCAGGCAATAAAAATTTTTGTATTAGCGCTGTTTCAATCTCTGCGCTGACGAAAAGTCCGAGGCGGCGCTTTCGTTATTTCCAAGTAAACGCAGTATGTTCCCTCTGCTGGTGTACGCGTCCGCATAAGACGGGTTAATCGCAAGAGCGCGGTTTATATCCGCAAGCGCTTTGTCCAAATCTCCTTTACTGTACCACGCATTGCCGCGGTTATGCCACGCCGGCGCGTAATTGTCCCTTAACTTTATCGCTTCGGAAAAGTCCTTGATAGCCTTGTCGTCGTCTCCCAAACTGTACAACGCGCTACCGCGCCTGTTCCACGCATAGACATTCTTCGGCTCCAGCGCGATAATACGGGTGCAGTCTTCTATTACCCTGCCATATTCGCCAATCTCAAATAACGCATACGAACGGTTAATAAGGGCGTCGGTATAATTACTGTTAATTGCAAGAGCCAGTGAATAATCTTCTATCGCGGATTTTAATTCCGCTAATTCCGCCCTTGCGTAGCCGCGGTAATTGTACAGTTCCGCTCTCTTGCCGTCAATTCTGATTGCGCGTGAGTAATCGTCGATAGCGCGTTTATATTCTCCTTTTTTTAACCATGTATTTCCGCGCGCAGTCAGGGCTTCTGTAAATTCTCCGTTATGGCTAATCGAGGCATTATATTCAATAAGGGCTTTATTGTAATCCCCTGCCTTGTAATACTGTTCGCCTGTAAAAAATGAAATTATGGCAGGCTCCGCGCCCATCTGTTTTAGTACGTTAATATCCGGGTTTTCGTAATTTATAGGATTTATTTCCCCGGTATTTACCCTGCCGCCGATAGCCGAAAGCCCTTGCTTTGGACGCTGTGTAAGGTACGAAACATGAGCGCCGCTACTTTTCGCTTTTTCCGGCAGGTTTTCATCTTCCTGCTTTTCCTCTTCCTGAACCGCGATTTCTTCCGTAACTTCTTCAGGCGGCGTTTCTTTTTTTTTGCAGATAATTAAAGTTGAGCATAGCAGTAATAAAATTAACAGCCGTACCGGTAATTTACCAAACAACGTTATCCTCTCCGGCTGTAACCGGGGCTGGTTCTTCCATAACCGGCAAAGGTTCCTGCAATTTGTAAACAATCTTGATATTTTCTGTCTGCAAGCGATGCCGTAGTTTAAGGATTAAAATTTGATCCTGCTGATAATATACCCAACCCGATGAATCGTAGCGTTCAAACTGGCTGTCCGTCCTCCAGTCCATATCGTGGATTTGCAGTTTTATAAAAGGTTTTACCCCGCAGATTATTACATGATGCGTCGCGCTTACAGGGAAGGAGAACGTAATGTTCAAGTTACCGTCCGGCCATGACGATTTGACGGAAGGAGAAGCAGTCCATGTCCAAAGACCATTCTCTGCAAGCCATACAGCTTTTGGATAATAATCCGCGGGTTTTAGATTGCTGTAAAGTTTTCCAGCGCCCGGTCCCGCATTTGTTAGCGCGGATAAAACAAGAGAACGGCCAATGTCCGCCCACTCTGCGTTTTTTACGTCCTCCGCCCAGTAAATAAGCGCGTTTCCAAGCCTGACGCTGAAATATAAATCCCGCTCTTTTGAGCCGCCCGCGTACACTAAATTTGTAATTGTATCTTTACTTATGTTTTCCGATACAAGCGATTGTATTTGTTCTATCAGCGGGGCGACAGGATTATTTATTGACGAATTCCAGCGCTTGATATCCGAATACGCTTCCAGTAGTCCTGGGCAATAATCAATAATCAATTTTTCCGCGCTTGTGTTTTGTATTAATTGGATAATGTCATGGGCAAGAACCGTATTGCCGCGCGTAAACAGATAGTCAATAACATGTTCCTCTTTAAAAACATCCGGTGAACTTTGCTTTGTTAAAACATTGATATTATTTAGTTTTTTATTTTCTTCTGATATAAATGAACTGAAAGCGTTTGTCATGCCGCCAATATACGCCGAGGATTTGTAAGAGTGTTGCGCGCTGTCTATAAAATTATCCGAAATAGACGCCAAAGCGGAAGTGTAAGAATTTTGCCGTAAGGCCTCGCTCATATAACCTATTATGTCGTCTTCGCCGTTAAGCGCGGCGGCGTTTTGATTCCAGCGCGAAAAACTTAGGTCCTGCCAGTTTGATACGGTATAATAATAATTTTGCGATTGCGGAATAATAAAATCGGAAGGGTCAATAGTTCTCTGTTTCCCTTTGGAACGGTACGAGACAAAGGAATTTCCTTTAGAAAGAACAATCTTGTTGCTTTCCAGTTCCTGCCCGGAACCGTTAAACATATAACAGCTCCCATTATACATAATGCCAATCTGTCCGTTATTACGGACAATGGAGCGGCGCGGTATGATAGGTATGATTACTTCCGAAACATCAGGCGCAAACTCGGCGCTAATTTGCAGTTCCGGCCCTATTGCGGAACCGGATGAGCTAAAAACGAGCTTACTGCCGCCGGGCAGACCAAGCAGGGCGGTATTTTCCTCAACCGTCAAAAATTCAGGATTTACCGGAATTTCAGCGCCGTTAATACCGGTTATTATCAGACCGTTACCGTGATCCCCTTTTAAGTTAAGTTCAAGACCGCCAAAAAAAACTCTTACACCGCCTGTAAGAAGTTGTGCGTAAGATTCTGCGTTTTCCTGCCCTTCAGGTTGAAGATAGCGCCCTTTTATAGTCATAGCATTCGCGGAAATGGTAAAGTTTCCCTTGCCGGAAAATTGCACTATAACCAGAGCGTAAAATACCGCACAGTACAGCGCGGCGAGTCCGAGAATTCGAGATGGTAAATGTTTTTTCAATTCCTTAAACCCTTTCTACAACAGTATTGCCCGTAAGTAAATTATTGTATACTATATAGTAACATGATTTTTTGTCGTTATGGAAGCGGTTTTAACCGTAGAGGTCTTTTGCCGCGCTTATTTATCTTATTGCTATTGGTTTGCGGTATTCCCGTTTTGCTTTTTTCTCAGGAAGAGGCGGGGGAGAATTTAGAGTCGGTTTTAAGCGAGGCCGCCGGTTTCCTTGCCCGCAGGGATTTTTCTTCAGCTTTGGAACTTTTTAACAAATTGCCTCCGCAGGACGCCGAAAAGACAGAAATCCTTGTTATGCGTGCCTCGATTTTAAATTCCGCGGGTAAACCTGCGGAAGCGAAAAAGATAGCAAACGCCGTAATCGCAAAAGAGCCAGAAAACACCGATGCCCTTATGGTGCTTGCCGATTCCTCCGCGATTGAAGGAAAGGAAAAAGACAGGCGTGTTTTTCTTGAACGGGTAGTAAAGATCAATCCCAACCACGCGAGGGCGCTTAATGATTTGGCGAATATAAATCTTGGAAATCAAAATCTGCGCTCTGCCGCCGGTTACTTTGACAGGGTTCTTGCAGTTGAGCCGGATAACGGGGAGGCGCTTGTAGGCCGCGCCACTGTATACCGTTACAGTAAAGAATCAAGAAAAGCGGAACAGCTTTTAAACCGCGCGGCGAGACTTTATCCCGAATGGGCAAGACCTTTGCAGGAACGGGCGCGTCTTTACAAAGGGGCCGGCTTT
The DNA here is from genome assembly GCA_031286095.1 of Treponema sp. GTDB lineage: Bacteria > Spirochaetota > Spirochaetia > Treponematales > Breznakiellaceae > WQXQ01. Next base: position 13,980 of record JAITUY010000103.1, read on the forward strand.
TTAAACGACGCCCTTGAAGATATTGACGCCGCGATAAAGGTAGAGCCTGCTAATTCATGGATAATTGTGGATCGCGGTCTTATCTTAATGGATATGAACCGGAGGCAGGAAGCGCTGGATGAATTTAAACGCGCAACATCAATCGATCCGAATGTTTTTATCGCTTATGTGTACAGCGCCGGTCTTAAAGACGATATGGGCGATTACGCCGGAGCGGAGCAGGATTACATAAAATTGACAAAGTTAAGACCGGAATATTATTTTTCGTTCGAGGGACTTGGCGTTCTTAAAATGAAAAACAAACAATGGGCGCAGGCGAGGGACGCTTTTCTGGAAGCGTACAAACGCGCGCCGAAAGAATACACATACGCGCTGTTGGCGGCGGTAAACTGGATGCGCGCAGGTAAAATGACGGACCCAAAACAATTTTTGTCGCAGGTGCTAAAGACGGCTTCCAGGGATTCGCTTGAATATACAATGCTCAGGCTGTTTTATGAGCTTTCGGGCGACGCCGATGCTACTGTAAAAGCTGAAAGCGAAAAAAATATTTTTACAAAAGCGCGTATGATTTTTTATCTTGCCTGCTATTATGATATAAAAGGAAATCAAACGCTGGCGAATAAGTATTATTTGCTTGTGCAGGAACTTAACGCTATGGCGTCGGTTGAATGGCGCATAAATGAATGGATACTGGCCGAACGGGGTCTGGGTTTGAGGCAAAAAAATGAGCAGTAACAGCATGACAGTTTCCTTAGGCGGAAAGGAATTCAGACTGATAGGAACCGCCCATGTTTCAAAAGAAAGCATAGAAGAAGTCAAAAATATCATTCAGGAAGAAAAACCTGACATGGTCTGCGTGGAACTGGACGAAGGCAGATACAACGCGATCACGCAGAACAATCATTGGGAAAAACTTAATTTATCCGAAGTCTTTAGAGAAGGCAAAGGATTTTTGGTAATTGCCAATTTAGTTCTTGCGAGTTTTCAAAGGCGGCTTGGCGATGATCTTGGCGTGAAACCAGGCGAAGAAATGAAAGTGGCGGTTGAAACGGCGAAGGAGCAGGGAATACCGCACAGCCTTTGCGACCGTGAGGTGCATACAACATTGCGCAGGGCGTGGGCGCGTTGCGGTTTATTGAGCAAAGCAAAACTGCTGGCGTCGCTTTTGGCAAGCGCTTTTACAACGGAAAAGTTAAGCGAGCAGGAAATTGAAAATCTTAAAAACAGCAACGAGCTTGACGGAATGATGGGCGAACTTGCGAATTATCTGCCAAGCGTTAAAGAAACCTTGATTGACGAAAGGGACTTCTATCTTGCCTCCAAAATTTGGACAAGTTTGCCGCCGAATGAAAATAACGGCGGAAACAAAAGAATTGTCGCAGTAGTCGGAGCGGGGCATTTAAAAGGGATTGCTTCTCATCTTGAAAAACTTTCTTCCGGCGGACAAAGCGCCGATGTCAGTGGGCTTGACGTTATTCCCGCGCCGTCCGTTTTTTCCAAGATAGCGCGTTTTATTATCCCCGTTGCCGTTGTCGCCCTTGTCGCCGCCGGATTCCTTCGCGCGGGAATGGAGACGGGTTTTTTAATGATGTTAAAGTGGGTTTTGTGGAACGGTTCTCTTTCAGCTCTTGGGGCTTGCGTCGCGCTTGCACACCCGCTGGCAATTCTGGTTTCGTTTCTTGGGGCGCCGGTAACATCTCTTAATCCGTTTATCGGAGTGGGGATTCTTTCCGGTCTTGTTCAGGTAGCGCTTGTAAAACCGCGCGTTTCAGACGTTCAGAATATAATGGAGGATACTGCTGGTTTTAAGGGCTGGTATCGCAATAGAATTACAAGGGCGCTACTGGTGTTTTTCCTTTCCAGCATTGGCAGTTCGATAGGCACTTTTGTTTCAATTCCCGCGATAGCCGGCTTGCTTGCCAAGTAACTACAAGCCGTCTGTGATAAGTTCTGTCTTGTTTCCCGTTATCTTATTAATTTGATCCTGCAGTTTTCCCGCGCTTTTTTCGGAGTCGGCGTATTTGCCGGCGGCAGATGAAATGTGTTTCCCCACAAGGCTGTAATCGGTAAAGAATTTTTCGAATTTACCCTGTACCTGAGAAAGTTCCCCAAGTATGGTTTTTGCCTCCTGCTCAATTTTAAGCCCTTTAAGCCCGAAAACAAGCGCCATAAGATACGCATAGAAACTGTTAGGCGAAACTGGTATTATATGTTTGGACATGGCATAGTTTAAAAGTTCATATTCTTTATTTGTAAATGAATCGTTTATAATAACCTCGTAAAAAACATTTTCCGCCGGAATGTACATCATTGCAAAGTCAAAAGTTCCTTCCGCGGGGTTAATGTACTTTGCCGTCTCGTCAATGCGCTTTTTTACGCTGGCGATAAATTCTTTTTTGAATACTTTTTTATTTTCCTCGTTTCCGGTTTCCGTAAGTCTTTGATAACTTTCCAGAGGAAATTTTGAGTCAACGGGAACGATATAGCCTGCAAGTTTTATTATCGCGTCTACCTGCGTGCCGTTTTTAAAATTGTGCTTAACGGCGTAATTTGCGCCGGGAAGAATCTGTTTAAGCAGTTCCTCAAGAAGATACTCGCCCAAATTACCGCGAAGTTTAGGAGCCTGTAAAATATCCTGAAGTTTGGAAATATCTTTTCCCAATTCCTGAATGTGGTTTGTAGTTGCCTCAAGCGCGCCCAGTTTTGTGTGTATTTCGTTAATAACTTTATTTGAATTGTTAAGCTGGCTTGTAATATTGCTTTGATTGGAACTGAAACTCTGATTCATTATGGTCATCATTTGCTGTAATTGCGAACCTAACTGATTTTGGGTATCAAGCAGAAGTTTCTGTTGTGATGACAGAGAGACTTGCTGGCTTTCCAGTTGTTTTGTTTTAAGCTCGTTAAGCTCGTTTTTTAGGTCGAGCATTTGGGAAGTAATATACGGAACTAAAGTTCCAGTTGTCTTACTGGAATAGAGTTTTATAAGAATAAGTATGATCAGCATGAATAAAACGGCGAAGGCGGCTAATGTAATAATATCCATGTTTACCCGTTCTTCGGACGTTCCGTCCGCAGTATTCGCGCGCCCAGTGATGAAAGTCTTTCCGTAAGGTGTTCATAACCGCGCTCGATCTGGTAGACGTTGCGTATAACACTTTTCCCCTCGGCGCACAGGGCGGCGATAAGCATTGCCATTCCCGCGCGGACGTCGGGGCTTATCAGTTCAGACCCGTGCAGTTTTGAGGGACCGGAGACAACGGCGCGGTGAGGGTCGCACAAAACGATTCTCGCGCCCATTCCAATAAGTTTGTCCACAAAAAACATCCGCGACTCATACATTTTCTCGTGAATTAAAACCGTTCCTTTTATTTGCGTTGCGACTACCATTACAATACTGATAAGATCGGGCGGGAATCCCGGCCATGGCGCGTCGTCTATTTTTGGAATCATTCCGCCAAGATCGTGGTTTACTTCCATGCTCTGGTTTTTGGGTACATGAATAATGTTTTCCTCGTGCGCCCAGACGATTCCAAGTTTGCCGAACGCGATTTTTGCTGGGCGCATATCCTGCGCGCGCGCGCCTTCAATATGAATGTCTCCGCCTGTTGCGGACGCAAGCCCTATAAAAGAACCTACTTCCATAAAATCGGGACCTATTTCAAAATCACAGCCTGTAAGTTTTTCCACCCCGTTAATGATAAGGATATTGGAACCGATCCCTTCTATCTGCGCGCCCATTTGGACTAACATTCTGCAAAGGTCTTGAACGTGCGGCTCGCTTGCGGCGTTAGTTAGAATTGTTTTACCTTTCGCCAGCACTGCCGCCATTATTGCGTTTTCAGTCGCTGTAACCGACGCTTCATCTAAAAAAATATCCGCGCCTGTAAGGGACTTTGCGGTAAAAGTAAAGTTGTCGCTTATTTTTACTTTGGAGCCAAGTTCTGTAAGTACAAGAAAATGCGTATCCAGCCGCCTTCTTCCTATAACGTCGCCACCCGGCGGAGGAAGTACGGCTTTTCCCGTTCTGGCAAGAAGAGGTCCCGCAAAAAGGATCGACGCTCTTATTTTTTTTGCCTGATCGGCCGGTATTTCTGATGATTTTATGTCGCGCAGGGACAAACGGTGAATATTCGGCTGTAAACTGGTTACTTCGCCGCCAAGCGCGGTGAACACGTCAAGCATTACCCTAACATCTTCGATATCGGGAATGTTCCGTAAAATGACCTGTTCGTCTGTTAACAGCGCCGCGGCAATGCAGGGCAGGGCGGCGTTTTTATTTCCGCTTACCCTTATTGTTCCGTTAAGCGGAGCTCCGCCCTCGATCAAATATTCGCTCATATAGTGAATTTAACGGTTACAGGCGTATATTGTCAATGTACGCTATATCTGCTATAATAGGCTTATGAAAACTTTCACAAAATCTATTTTAATTATCGGAGTATTATTGATTATGTGCGCTGTAGAAACAGTCGATGCCCAGCAGTTGGGAGACGGGCTTTTCGCGTTGATTAAAACCAATCGCGGAGATATTGTAGTGCGCCTTGAATATCAGCGCGCGCCGCTTACGGTTTGCAATTTTGTCGCATTGGCGGAAGGCAAAATGGACGCCGCAAAGGGCAAACCTTTTTATGATGGGCTAACTTTCCATCGCGTCATTTCCAAAGGAAACGGCGATCCGCAGGATTTTATGATACAGGGCGGATGTCCGCTTGGAACGGGAACAGGCGGACCGGGTTACAAGTTCCCGGATGAATTTCATCCTGAACTGAAACATAACAGACCGGGTATTCTTTCCATGGCGAACGCCGGACCGGGTACAAATGGCAGTCAGTTTTTTATCACTATTGTTCCTACTCCTCACCTTGACGGGCGGCACACTGTTTTTGGACAGGTTGTTCAGGGGCAGAGTACGGTAAATAAAATTAAGCAGGGCGACAAGATTGAAAGGATAACAATTATACGCAACGGAGAAGCGGCGAATGCCTTTAAAGCGGATCAGGAAGCTTTTAACAAACTGCTTAAAGCAAATTTGTAATTTTTAGTCAAGGAGAAAATTGCGTTTGAGTAATTCGTTATCAAATAAAGAACTAGTAATTTTATCCAAGGAACATCTAAAAACCCAACTTGGGTTCTTAAATGTTCCAATGATTTGCAGTGTGGTTTTCTATGAGTGATACAAATATCCCTGAAACTGTAAAAGCCGCGGGTGATACAGCAAATACCGCGCCGTCTCAGTCGGATATTACGGGAAAAAAAATATTCTTTGTTTACCCTACGGCGTATATTCAGAATCAGGTTGTCGAGGAATTGGTTCAGCATGAATACGAAGTATATGTTTCCAAAGACCCAAAACGGCTTGCCCACGCTCTAAAAAAATATTCGGATTCTGTTATTTTTGCGAATATTGACGAAGGCTTACATGAATCGGAGTGGGAAAAATGGATTCATACGCTGGTGACTGCTTTGCCAAATATAAGGGTCGGGGTTTTTTCTTCCAGTTCTGACGATAAAATCAGGGAAAAATATCTTAATACTCTTCATATTAAATGCGGTTTTTTTAACTCAAAGTTAGATATGGGCAAAACTATAAATAAAATTCTGGAAGTTTTTGACGCAATGAACGTTAAGGGGCGGCGTAAGTATTTGCGCGCCAATACCGAGATAGAAAGCGTCGCGACTATAAATATGCCTTTAAACAGCGGGTTTGTGAACGGCATTGTCAGAGATGTCAGCGTAGTCGGCGTGTCGTGTTCTTTTGAAGATGACATACCGCTTCACAAGAACGCTCTGGTAAAGGACATTCAGATTAGACTGCAGACCATGCTGTTAAAAGCAGAAGCGGTTGTTTTTGGCTCGCGCCTTGACGGTCATGAAAGAATATTTGTAATGCTGTTTACCCAGCGTATTGATCCCGAGGTGAAAATTAAAATCAGGAAGTACATTCAACAGAACCTGCAACATAAAATCGATCCTGAGATAAATTAGATAAACAAATTAAGAAGATATTTTACCACGAACCGCGCCGTATGCCTCACGAACAAAATAAAAAAATGGACTTGTTCGACAACTGCGAACCTTCGGTTCGAGTTGGTTGTCTCACAAGTCTTGCGGTTTTTCAGGCTATAAGCCTGCGAACGCGGACTTTAGTCCGAAAGTTCGACAAAACCGC
>JAITUY010000226.1 GCA_031286095.1 Treponema sp.
TACAATGGACTTGTTCGACAACTGCGAACCTTCGGTTCGAGTTGGTTGTCTCACAAGTCTTGCGGTTTTTCAGGCTATAAGCCTGCGAACGCGGACTTTAGTCCGAAAGTTCGACAAAACTGCGTTTTTTATATGAAGTTGTTCAGAAACTGAAGTTTCCGAACAACTCTGATTTACAAGTCTTCCATAATATATTTCTTTACATTTTTCTGGAGTTTTTCGGAAAAAGCAGTATATAGCATTAAAAATTTGAAAATGTGTATCATATTTGCCATGTCGTTGTGTCAAAAATGACACATTCTTGTTAAAAATAATATATCAAAATGACAAAAAAATATCTAAACTAAAACTTGACAAGCCGTATTTGACAAATATTATGTTTTTGTCATCAATTTTTTTATAAAATGTACTTCTTCCCTGTCATCGGGATTTTAATAATAATCAAAAAAATTCCTGACGACATTGACTGGAGCGTTTTCAGGTTATTAAAACGTATACCAAAATTGCAGACCAGCTCGTATCTTGTTTTAGTCGGGTGGATTGTCGCGTTTGGCGGTTAGCTTCTTTCAAAAATAAGGAAGGAGTAATGCAGATAAATCTGCAGATAAATTGGGGTATCCGAAAAGCCGGTCGCTTTTCGGACAATTCGTTTATATGTTTACGGGAAATTGTTCGGGAATATTCAATCTCCTAACAACTTTAATTGTTATTCGCAAGCGGATTCAATACCCCGTTGCTCTGCGGCGGAACTCGTCATTTACCATTCAGGATAGGCTCAATAAATTTCAAAATCAAATATTTTAATTGCAGAAGTTCCCCCTATCGTAGAATTATCTAAAGCTTCCCGTTGTATTTCCAGAAACAGTATATCATTCTTTATAAATTTAAATGATTTTGTTCCCCAGTCAGGTGATTTTAACCGCGAATATGGTATATTCACTTCAACAATCTCGTTTTTTGGGGTATTTATTTCCATTCTATGATGCGGAAAATCAGACTGAGACATTGTTATTACTGTTGCAATATTTAGCAACCAGTCCTTCCCTCCGTCGCCTAATATTTTAAACCTTATTCCCTGACCTTCTTTTAATTTTTGCAGTATTATGTCGTTCCCTATTGTAAAACTGCATTTTCTCCACGCGTTTCCCTGTGAAAGATTAGTTATAAAAGTTATTACATCTTTTTCCTGTCCTTGTATGGTTTCTCTTTCAACAGAAATGTCAGAAAACAATCTGTCTTTTGTATTTTTGTCGCCTGAATATACTTCGTTTCCCCATTCCGTTCTATTAAATATAATATGACTAATGTCTGTTTTCGCCGCGCTTGTCTTCGCTTTTTCCTGCGGTTTAACCGCCGTTGTTTTAGAGTTAGCCGTTTTTTGACTTTCTGTTTTATCTTGTGATTTAACTGACGGCGTTCCAGCAATGATCGGAGTTTGGCTCTCCGTTTCCTTTTGGTATTCAACTGTCTGCGGTTTAACGGCAGACAGAGTAAAATGCCGTACCGTTGAAGGCGGAAGAGAGCCTATGAACCAGTCAGGAAAAACCGGAATAACGCGCCAATGCCAATCGCCCAATTCCAGAGAAGCAAGGCTTACGCTTGTCCATTCAACAGGCAGAATGACAACAGGATTTTCCATACCGGCATTTGCTGAAATTTCCAGCAGGTAAGCGGATGTTCCCTGTACGGTTGTCCATGAAAAGAAAACGCCATTCTTACCGGGAACGGCTATTTCCGCTTTATCCGCAGGAGAAAGCAAAACGGCGGTGTCAGCGGAAATTATTTCCAAAACGCCGTAAGGGTACGCGGCATTGATTGGCGCGCGGTTACCGCCCTGCGCTGGATATGCCCGCCAGCGGTAATTGCCATTTTCCAATGGAATAGAAACTGTACTGGCTCCGTTGACGTCCGCGCTTTTCACAATGCGTCTAAAATTTACTTCCTGCGCTACTTCAACAATTACATGAGTATCGCTGTTAAAGTTAGACTCGATCCATGAAAAAACAACGGGAGTTACAGCTCCTGAAACGCCCAAAACTTGAGCATAAGGACCAAAAGACGTCATGGCTATCGCGGGCGTTGCTCAGCGTTTCCCGTTTGAATCAAATGTGATTATATCGCCTGTTTCAGCCGTTTCTCCGTTTAAAACGGCTGATCCTTCCAATACAGAAAGACTAAATCCTGTTTTATTAATATTTATTTGCGCACACCCTTCTAACTTTACTTCTGAATCAGCGCCTGTAATTGTAACGTTACGCGAAGCGGAATTGACAGTCAACTGCCCGTTTATGAATTTGACGTTTGCACCTATCGTTTTGGTATAAAAAATTTGAAGAATAGTATTTTCATACAGATTCAGCCTGACCGCGTTATCTGTAAAAGCAATAACCGCTTCTGAATTTTCAATGGTACGAATCGTGTCTCCGTTGTATACGGGCGATTCTTTTTTTATTATATCCCATGCGACACGATTAATAAAATTACGTTGCGCGATCCGTTTTGTAAAAACAACCGTTCCTACAGGTTCTTCGTTCAGTTTAGTTAAAGTACGGGTATATTCCCGCCAGAATACCGTTCCCGATAAAGCTGATCCGGCTAAACAAATAATAACAATTGCAATATCAATCGCTTTGAATCTTATATTTTTTTCTTTAGCATTTGTATCAACCTTGCTTATATCTACGTTCGGAATGCCCAAAAGATTTCTTACATCTTCCAGCGTTTTAGGTCCTCTCGCGTCTTTAATGTTTACCACAGCAAACAAACGCACCGTATTTTCTTTTCCCTTAACAGTTACCGAGGGCATTTCTTCTACTATTAATTCATCGCCTGTAAGATTCCATGTGTCTTCCGTTATCAGAATATCCGTTCCAAAGGGCTTGTTCAGGGCTTCCGTCCGGCTGGCTAAATTTACCGGATCGCCTATGACCGTATATTCCATGCGTTGCTCAGAACCTATCTGTCCCGCTGTAACAATGCCGGTATTAAGTCCGCACCCTATATGGATTTCAGGATTTTCTGAATTGCTACTTTTCCATTTTTCATTAAGTTTAACAAGCGCATTGCGCATCATAAGGGCGGCTTTTACAGCATTAAGGGCATCCGCCCGCGGACTTCCCGCTGTGTAAGCGGTTCCCCAGTGAGCCATTACAGCGTCCCCTATAAATTTATCAACTATACCACCTGTCTTTTCAACGCAATAAACCATGTAGGTAAAATATTCATTTAACCATTTTATGATATGGTTAGATGCCGAATCTCCGAATGTTTTGGTAAATTTTTCTGACTTTTCCGTAAACCCTCGGATATCGGAAAAAAATATTGTCGCGTGTTTGGAAAGACCGCCTGGTTTTATTTCGCCGCGCATTGCGCTTACCGCTATACTCTTGTTAGTAAAGCGTCCAAAAATATTAAGAGCGCTTGTCATTTTTCCAAAACTTTTCGTTAAAAGCCCAATCTCATCGCGTGTTTGAGGCTGTAGTTTAAATTCAAAATCGCCGCTTTCTATTTCAAGAGCGGAAGCGCTGAGAAGATATAAGGGATTGCTGATTGTTTTTGAAAAAAACCAAATTACTATAATTGCAATAAACAATACAACTCCGGTAAGAAATATATTCTGTAATGTAATGCTTCTTACCGCTTCAAATACGATATCGTAAGATATAGTTGTAACGACCGCTACGCCTGTTTCCGCAAGACGGTAATAAGCGCCGAAAAAATGCTGGCTCTTATCATCTGTAAAAGTTGTTTGCATATTGCTGTTGCCTGATTGCTGTATAACAGTAACAATAGGCAGGGACAATAAATTCGCGCCGTTAAGAACAAGATCGTTATCCGGGTGAAGAAGGACATCGCCTGAATCCATAATGATAAAACTTGTGTTGGTCCCGGTTCCGAATGACCGAGAAAGCTCTAAAGGGGAAAAGAGCGCTTTTACGGTTTTATTTTCCCGTGTAAAAACGGCGCAAAGCAAAGCCTGGCGAAAAAAAGGAGCCGCATTTAAAAAAACTGTCTTGTCCGTCAACGGCGCGTCTAAAAACACTTGGGAATTAAAATATTCTTTTACGGATTCATCGCTTATATTATTAGAAAGCAAAAAATTTTCATTTGGAATAAAAGTGTTTTTATATTCTATCGCCGCTATATTTTGATTACTGTTAAAAAAATCGTTTTCCATCTTAGTGCCGCTTTTTAATGAAAAATTATCAAGAACATTCAAATAGAGATTAACAGCGGCCTTTAAAGAATTAAAAAAATCCTCCGCGTGGGAACCGGCGCGCTGGTTTATTGTATAATTATTGTACTCGGCTGTACGGCGTACATCTTGGGTGCTTAGAAAAGAAACAAGCGCAATTACCGCCCCAAGTGAAAAAAGCAACAAAACAGAAATAATAATTACCAATTTTGTGCCAATAGGAAATAAAACGCGGGTTTTTATTTGTTCTTTCGACATTATTTAATTATTGCCTAATTCATTACAGGTGTCAAGCGATAGCGCAAACATGAGAACAGTTAATAACAGCCAGCCGGATTAGCGAACAATTTCCGCAAAAAATGCGGGACATATCAGGATAACAGATCATGAGACAGCCAAATTGAATCAAAGATTTGCAATTGTCAAATAAGTCCAATAATATATAATAGACTTGCTCGATAACTCCGTTGTTTATTGAACAAGTCTATTAACATCAACACAGTCAAATGAAGAAGCACAGCATTCCTATAGAAAAAGGAGATATAAAAAATTGGCGGATTTAAATATTGGACTTGTTCGACAACCCGGTTGGTTGTCTCACAAGTCCTGCATTTTTTATTGGTAGTTGTTCGGAAAACTGAAGTTTCCGAACAACTCTAATATTATGATCCTTATGAAATAATAATGGTGCATGTTAGACAACTGTGAATCTTCGGTTCGAGTTGGTTGTCGAACAAGCCTTGCTGTTTTTCGGCTTACGGCCCGCAAAACTGTGATTTTTATAAGTAAATTTGTAATCTGAGATTGTTTTCAAAAACTGAAGTTTCCGAAAACAACTCTATTATACAGATGAAATACGGCATAACGGCGCTTAAATAAAGTTAAGCGAAATACAATTTTGAATTGGAAAGAAAATGTTTGACAATTTATGGTAAAAAGGATATAAAATAATTATGAAAGCAGACTTAATTTTGAGCCTATCAGATATTTTGTGTAAATGGCAAAATATCTGATAGGCTCAGGTATTAAGATTATCGGTTATTCTTTTCTTCGGATTAACGCCCTAAAAATTATTTTAGGGAGAGAGCTGAAATAATCACCACGCCAAATACGAATTCGCCTTCGTTTTTGGCGTCTCTTATTGTAATGGCATTGCATATTGTGTAATGGTTAAAAGGCTTGTTTTGACTGCCATTTTGAAAAGTTTTGTTCGCCGTGTTCAATTATAGGTATTTCATGGGGTGGTTATTTAGCATTATGTTCCACGGCTTTTGAAAAACGCATTAACAATGCAGTGGATGTCAAAAATATTAATTTTACAATGGTCAATAAATCATGGAAAATATATAACAGGAACAAAAGATGCCTATGATTTTTACAATCATTTGAAAAAACATATACAAAAAAAATAATCGATAAAATTAGGAGTATTATTTTCCAGCCGCAAACCTCCTGTTTACTTCTTCCAAGCCGTCTGCGCGTTGCCCGGCGCATCCCTGCGCCGGACTTGTTCGTCAAGGCTTACGCCTTGGCTTGGTTACAGCAACGCTCCGTTTCAATTCCCAAGTTCAATCAGTTATTGATAACTTTTACGACCGTAGTAAATTTTTCAGTAAAAAAACTGCTTAAAATCGGCTAACCACCACCAAAGGTGGTGGCTTTACCGCCGATTTTATGGCTTCGCCACCGCAGTTTTTGAAAATTTTAACTCCAGGCATAGCCCAAAGTACATTACCACCTGCAAAGCAGGTGGGTTTTTAAGTTTCACTAAAA
>JAITUY010000073.1 GCA_031286095.1 Treponema sp.
AGCCCAGGTGGAGGGAAAGCCGGGTGTTGTAGGAGAAGACTTTTTCATCTGCGGTTGACAAGTCCTGGCGGTCAAAGGTGACGGTGCATTGGCCGACGCCGTTAAGGCGGTCAAAGGCGACAACGGAGCGGAAAGCGCCCTCGCAGAACCGCCGATTAGAGTCATATCCATACACTCCCACTGCGGAGTATGTTGAACAGTAGGGGTGTTTTAATTTATCTTCCATAATCTGACTTATACACGCACACGACATACCGGTTTAACGCGCTATCATACACCGCTGTACAATTGGACGGATAAATTTGGGAGGCGTAAGTAATGTCAATAAAATTATTTTTTCCTCTGTATCGCATGGAGTGTTTGTTTTTATGTTCATAAACTACCGGTTCAAGCTCAACTTCATCTGTATCAGGGTACTTATATAATTCACCGACATAGGTTTTTTCGATAATTTTTAAATTTACCGGATCAAGTTTGAATATGTAGCAATCAACAAAGTATATAATGTAAGGGCTAACCTCAATTAGTTTTTCGCCAGATGTAGGCGGCACTCCACCAAGAATCTCACTTATAAAACCATTCTTAAAATTATAAATAACAGTCCCATGTCTATTAATTATGCAGGAAAAAACAGCATAATCTTTCCAAAATCTGGAAAAAAATAATTCCTGATCAATGGGTACTTTTTTAATAATACCCAAATTACAATCAATAATATATGTTCCAAAATCATTGATGGTATACGATTGCTGTGCATTTACCTGGAAAACAAAAAATATGTAAAATGATAAAATTATCGACTTACGCATTATTATATCCTTTTTAATAGTTTTTCGATGAATTCTCTGAAAGCATTGCCCCACATACTTTCAATTTTATCAGAATTTGTTCTTGTCAATGATAATGGCGTTTCAAATTCTATCATGGTTACCGGTTTGTTTATTTTATCAGCAATAAAATAGATCAATTCCCCATAATATACGCTATCATCCCATAATCCTTTTCTTCTAAACTTTGTACAATTCCAAAATAAATCCATCAACTCAACTGAAGTCTGCGGATTATTATAGTATTTGATATTATCATTATTTATTAACTTAATTCCTTGTACATAATATGTTCTTCCTTTAAGTTCATTTTTTACTTTTATTTCCCCAGATGCGGTTAGCTTGTAGAGTGGAAACACTACACCTTCACCTGGGAAACGTCCTTCCTCTAAATCATTCCCGGTATGCCCTGAAATGATTGTTATGTGGCTAAACTGCTGAGCTATAGTCAATAGAAACGTAGAAATCGCTTTAACTTCTTTTGGTTTATCAATAGCAGTGTCTGGCAGAAAAAAAGCACGGTTCGGGTCTATTCCATTAATATTCCTATCATTCGAGATGCTCGCTGGATTCAAAACAAAGACAGTGGTATCACTAGGGACATAACTCGGGTTTTCTTTTATACAATTTTTCATTATCTTTATTGCCCTGCGCCCCCCTAACTCGTCGCTGTGGATCCCGCCTATCAGGAATATTGCCTTGTTACTACCTTCCCCATAAGCACGCACAATCATTTTTATTCCATTATAATAACTGCCAAGCTCATACCACCTGAGTTTCCAACCATTTATAAGCGCCTTATCCATCGCCAATATTGTTTCGCTATCTATTTTCCCACTACAATTTTCCTCATATTCCTTGTCAGCTGTATACTTATTCATGTACTCGTTTTGAAATAGCTTAATTTGCACTGTTATTAAATCTCTGATAGTAGTAAATCTACCCACATTCATAGGTTTACTGAGTTCATTAAACGCCTTGCAAATTGTCTGAAGCGGATAATCATCATGTTCTGGCTTTTCGTTTATTGCTATTTTATTTAAAATTGCATCTTTCCTCAGAATATCATGTTTTAAAATATAACACCATGTTTTAACGCTGACACGCTCAGTTGGACTGACAAGATACGGCATTACAATTATTTCTCTTCCTACCCACTCGTTTAGTATCTCTAATTCGATCTCTTCTCCTGTATTCCCCAGTTCTTCTTTATTTCCATCTATCTTTATTGCCCACTTGACATTGTTTTCAGTTTTTTTACCCAAATTAAATTTATACCGGTATTTTGTTACGCGATATTTACAGTGTTCACCCGCTTCCCCTTTTTCCGGGCCGGTGACTTCATCAACAAGTGGGCTGAAAAATAGATCGCCTCCCCTCGTTGATGGAAGTTCGATGCGTTCATTATCTGTTTTTTGCTGACTACCTGCCATTATTCATCTCCAATAGAAATTTCAATAGACGATACAAATTTTATTACATGAATATTTTCCATGTAGCCGTTTTCGTCAGTCGTTCCTTTTATTGTCGAACCATCCGATAAAAATAATGTGTATTTTATATTTGCCAATGCCTCGTCTGTGCTTTCATCAATAAGCCTTTTATGAATCCAATCTCTGGTATACAGCAGCTTGCTTTCTATGCTCTTAACTCCGCCGTATTCCACGACAAAAAAATACTCGGGAACCGTCCACCCCTGTTCCTCTATCTCCCTGGCGGAACTGCTGTCGTCGTTGTCCTCGTGGTATTCTACCTTCCAGGGTATTTCTACCTCTCCGTTCTT
>JAITUY010000079.1 GCA_031286095.1 Treponema sp.
GATTTGTAAGGATTTATATATTGGACTTGTTCGACAACCCGGTTGGTTGTCTCACAAATCTTGCGGTTTTTCAGGCTATAAGCCTGCGAACGCGGACTTTAGTCCGAAAGTTCGACAAAACCGCGTTTTTTATATGAAGTTGTTCAGAAACTGAAGTTTCCGAACAACTCTATTTTCAAATTTAATAAATTTGCGTAGGCGGAATCAAAAGAAATGTTTTCTTTCTTTGCAATTATGCTTATTGAAATTCTGATTTAAACCACGATAAAGAATCATGCGTTTTTCCTTTTTAAAATATCTCCTGCAAATGATACGCATTCGTAAATATCTTATATATGAAGTGTATCATAGCATTGTCGTATTAATTCAGTTATGCCAAATTAAGGGAAAGCGAGAGGTCTCATGCGCGGGTGTTTTTTGCCGTCTTGCGTATTCTTCTACGGCAAAAATGACTAACAGGTTTTCATCATACCGCGTGTCAGCCATAGATTACCCTCCGTAATTCCAACATATTCCTATTCTCTCAAAAGTTAACAAACAACAGGAAATGTCTGCTATAGCGTAGAGTTACTTAAATTACGGGGTTATCGAATAAGTCCATATTTATGTCATTTTTGGGGTTGACAAAAATCCACTATAGGGGTATAATTTTTACGGATTTTCAAAAAGGGGCACTTTTATCGAAAATCTACAATAAAATAACCCAAAAGGGAGGCCAGCGTATGGCAAAAGTAGAATTGAAAAGTATTTCAAAGGTGTATGATGGCGGCGTCCGCGCAGTAGACAACGCCAACATCGTAGTCGAAGACAAGGAATTTGTCGTTCTTGTAGGACCTTCGGGTTGCGGTAAATCTACCACACTCCGTATGGTCGCCGGTCTTGAGGATATCACCGAAGGCGAACTCCTCATCGACGACGAAAAAATGAACGATGTTCCGCCCAAGGACAGGAATATTGCGATGGTATTCCAGAATTACGCCCTTTACCCCCACATGTCAGTCTATGAAAACATGGCGTTTGGCTTAAGGATCAAGAAAGTCCCTAAAGCCGAAATTGATAAGCGCGTACACGAAGCGGCGCGTATTCTTGACATCGAAAAATTCCTTGACCGCAAGCCGAAGGCTCTCTCCGGCGGTCAGAGACAGCGTGTCGCGGTAGGGCGCGCCATTGTCCGTAACCCCAAGGTCTTTCTCTTTGACGAGCCTCTTTCCAACCTCGACGCGAAACTGCGCGTACAGATGAGGGCGGAACTTTCCGATCTGCACCTTCGCTTGAACGCGACAATGATCTACGTTACCCACGACCAGGTAGAAGCCATGACGATGGCGAACAAAATCGTCGTTATGAAGGACGGAAAAGTCCAGCAGATTGGTTCTCCTCTGTTCCTCTATAACTACCCGATTAACAAGTTTGTAGCCGGATTTATCGGTTCGCCGCCCATGAACTTCCTTTCTGTAAAAGTACAGGAAGAAGGTAGCGCAATTACTTTAAATGAAAGTTCCTTTAAAATTAAAGCGGACGGTTCCCATGTTGAATATTTAAGAAAATATGTGGGAAAAGAGATTTTCTTCGGTATTCGCCCTGAAGACTTGACTTATACCGAATCTGCCGGAAACAACAGTATGACTGTGAAGGTAACTGTCGTTGAACCGCTGGGAGCCGATATTCACCTGTGGCTGACAACCGAAACCCAGCCGCTAGTAGCGCGCACCGAGCCTCACCACGTTTTCAAGGTTGGCGATACCGCTAACTTCACTCCCAGAATGGAAAAAGCGCGTTTCTTCGACAAGGAAACAGAGCTGGCTATTATTCCGTCTCCAGACGCATAAGAAGAACTGACTGCAGACGCAGAATAACAGTTATAAAGGGTTATCCGCAAGGATAGCCCTTTTTTTTACCTGACCACTAAAAATACTACATTAACCTTGTGTAAATTTTATTTGTATTTTAGCGGTCAGGCTATTTCTTCAATGTTTTCCTGAACGCCTGAGAAAGATTGTTTTCGGTTATTGTTCTGATTATACCGCCGCCCTGATTGCGGTATTTCCCCGGGCTTATGCCTGTAAATGCCTTGAATATTTTGGAGAACCAGCTTTGATCCTCAAAACAACAACAGGCGGCTATTTCGCTTAAAGACATATCTGTTTCAAGCAGAAGACGGCTTGCTTTTTCCACCCTTAACCTGTTCAGGTATTTTGAAAGATTTTCTCCCATTTCTTCTTTAAAGATAGTGCTGAAATAAGGAGGAGAAAGTCCCGCCATGTCCGCGATTTCCTTTAAGCTGATTTTTCTGGTGTAATTTTCCATGATAAAATTTTCAGCCTTTCGTAAAGCGGCGGCATGGGGAATACCGCGGAAAGAAGTAATATTACTTAATATCCTGTCCGCGACAGTGTGTAAAATGTCGGTTAATTCCTCTGTGTTTTTGGAATCCTGAATTAATTTAAGACATTGGTTGTTTATCTCCAATGACAGGCTTCCATTTTTTACAGGACCGACTTCTATTCTGGAAAACAAAACGACCAGTTCAGTTGTGCGTAACTGCATATATTTGAATTGATCCCTGTATGAAAAAATCATTGCCGCTATCAGTTCGTTCAACTGTCTTCTGGTTTCCAAGGGATCGCCTTTACGCAAAGTGTTTAAAAGAATTTTTTCTTTTTCAAGCGAGTATCCCGGTTTTTCGGTGTTTTCAGGATAGGCTTTTTCCAGTTCCGCAATAATTTTTTTAATTGCTTCCTGTTGTTCCGACCTTCGCCTTAGTATCTCGTGATAGTCTTCACTTCCAGAACTAAGGGACTCTGCGCATATTTGCATCATCTCCGCCAGCGATTGAATTTTTTCATCATCTGCTTTTGGAAGTGAATTTACGCGCTCTTTGGCTTCTTCCGCCATTTTTTCATTGCTCACATTATGAGTATTATTTGCATTTGCAAAAATGTCAACATCTTTTTTTCTTTCTTGTAAAAAACCTGATCCTCTTATTGCTCCTGAAAAAGAGCCGTTCGTATATATAGGGCTGATCCAAAAAACAAGTCCCATATTACATGTATAAATATGTAAGCCGCCCTTTTTTATCGCTTCATTTATTGAATTTTTATGTAGATTATTACAATCTGTCGTATTACAATACGGACAAATTGTTTTTTCGGGATTATCATTCCTGAAATTGTCAGGAAAAAACGGTTTGCAGTCGCTGTCATATATACATATACTACTGCCGGTAGCCTGAGTATAGTCTGACATCATTTTTTTTACTTTTTCTATCAGATTGTCTGATTTTTCGTTATTTTCTTTCATATTAACCCCTATTCTAAAATATTTACCTGCTCGCGGTATTTGCCGGGAGTAAAGCCGGTATTGTTTTTGAATATTTTTGAAAACCAACTTTGATCTTCAAAACCACAGGCGGATGCAATTTTGCTTATAGATATATTAGTTGAAATTAGCATAGCGGCCGCTTTTTCGACACGTAAACGGTTAAGGTAATTTGAAAGATTTTCTCCCATCTCCTCTTTAAAAATAGAGCTGAAGTATGAGGCGGAAAGACCGGCGGCGTCGGCTATTTCCTTAAGACCGATCTTTTTTGTATAGTTTTCCCAGATATATCGCTCGGCTTTTCTGATGGCTGAAAAATGACGTACTCCGTGAAAAGAGAAAATTCTTTCCGCCATTTGATCTGTAAAACATAAAAGTATTTCTTTTATTTCTTTAAGATTTGTACTTTCTTCTATTCTTTTTAAGTAATAATTATTTGTTTCCAGTAATTTATCATTATCTGTACTTTGAGAATTTATCGTCGCTCTTGACAATAGAACCGCCCATTCCAGCGCCTTTAACCGGAAAACCTTAAAATTCCCGTTTAATTCCCTGTATTGAACTTCTATTAGTTCGCAGAGAATTTGATTTGCATGGATATTGTCCCCCCTGCGAAGACTCGCTAACAGCATTCGCTCCATGTCCATTAATGCAGGATTTATTTTGGCTTCTTCCGCCGGTATTGCGGCCTTTGGTTTCTGCCATGTTACCAATACAGGTATATTTTTTTGATTAAAACTCAACCCGGAAATTTGATCCGCGCAGATCAGCATCATTTGCGCCAGGGCTTTCACTTTATCGCTGTTCTTTTGCAGTCCCTGTATGCCGCCCGAAAACAACGCTCCCGCAAAACGTTCGCCGGAATAAAACGGGCTTGTCCAAAAAACATAGCCTTCGGGACACATATAAACATAGGAACCTCCCAGTAGTCTTGCTTTATTTACAGCTTCTTTATGCACGTTGTAGCATGCTGTTTTTCCTGTTTTTTCGTCGTTTTTTGTCTTGCATTGGTTACAAAACGAACATAATTGATATATGCCCGTATCGCCGTCCGGCCCCATTACAGAGGCGGCGCAATTTGCCGCCTTTTCGTAATGCTTTACAACCTTGAGCGCTTTGTGTAACAGCGGCTCTAGTTCGCGGCGTTGTATAATATTAGATAGTTTAGCCATAATATACGCTCCTTCATCTAAATTAAAAATATCAAAAGAAAAAGAACATAATACACCCTTTTTATAAAAAGGTTTAATTTGGTAAAATAAAATATGACAAGAGATGAAGTGAACAGCGCCCTTGATAATATGATTCTTTCCGCCAGCGGCTGGCGGGGAATTTTTACTGCAGACGGCAAAGAAGAAAGTACAACAAAAGAAATTTCCGGGGCTCATAAAATTATTTGCGGGGCGACAGCTTTTATTTTTGCTGAATATTTACAGAAATCCAAAAAAAATCCATTGGTTCTGCTCGGTATGGATACACGCCCTACAGGCAGGGTAATTGCGGAAACAATGATACCTGTTTTGCTTTCCGCCGGGTGCGATGTGCGGTTTTCCGGTTTTGTCTGTGCGCCTGAAATTATGGCATGGGCGAGAAGCGCGGCGAATGCTGACGGATTTATCTATATTTCTGCAAGCCACAATCCTATTGGGCATAACGGCATAAAGTTCGGTCTTACGGACGGCGGAGTGCTGTCTGCAGGAGAAGCAAACAAACTTATTAACAATTTCCGCTTGTTCTTTGAAAAAAACGACAGTATTCAAAAAATAGAAAACATGATTTTAACTGCCGATCCTTCGCGTCTTAAAAGCGTTTACAATGACGAATCCTCCGATAAGACATCGGCATACAAGGCATATTATGATTTCTGCGGCGTTGTCGCGTGGGACGGCAATACCGAAATTGCTTCTGCGCTAAAAACAGGTCTTGCAAGGTATCCGCTTGGCGTTGTCTGTGATTTTAACGGCTCCGCGCGGACAGTCTCTGTAGATAAGGATTTTTTCCGCGCGCTTGGGTTAAAGTTAGATTATATAAACGGCAAACCGGGTGAAATTGTCCACCGCATAGTGCCGGAAGGCGAATCTCTTGAACCTTGCGAGGAATTTCTTGAAAAAGTCCGCGACCGTGACACGTCATTTATACTTGGCTATGTACCTGACTGCGACGGCGACAGAGGAAATCTGGTTATTTGGGATGACGCTACAGGAAAAGTACGCGCGCTTTCGGCGCAGGAGGTTTTTGCCCTTGTCTGCGTCGCGGAACTTGCCCATCTTGTTTGGACGGGGACAGAGCTTTCCAAGTCGGCTGTGGCGGTTAATGACCCTACTTCCATGAGGGTAGACAGAATTGCCTCTGCATTTGGCGTTCCGGTTTTCCGCGCCGAAGTTGGAGAGGCAAACGTAGTTGGTCTTGCCCGCAAGTTACGAGAGCAGGGATACATTGTGCGTATTTTGGGCGAGGGTTCGGCGGGGGGGAATATAACGCACCCGTCCGCTGTTCGCGATCCGGTTAACACGGTTCTTGCCATTGTCAAATTGTTTGCCGTTCGTTCCAGCGCGGTTAAAGACGGTCTTTTTGAAATTTGGCTTAAACACTCCGGACAGGCTGAAAAATACCGCGGAGAGTTTACTCTTGCGGACATAATCGCCAGCCTTCCGCCGTTTGTCAGCACTCCAGCGTATTCAGAAGATGCGGTATTGCGTATTAACACAAAGGATCATACCCTGTTAAAGGAGCGTTATCAGAAGATTTTTCTGCGGGAATGGGAAGAGCGCAAAGATGAGTTAAAATCGCGTTTTGGTTTTTGCGCATGGGAAGCCATAGCCTACAACGGATTGGAAGAAAGGCGCAGTATAGACAATTTTGGTTCGGCGGGCAAGGGCGGGCTTAAAATTCTTTTTTTGAACAGCGAAAAAAAAGAAAGCGCCTATATCTGGATGAGGGGGTCAGCCACGGAACCTGTTTTCCGTATCATGGCGGATGTTTGCCAAACCTCTTGTCTATACGCTGACGGCAGGGAAATCGAACGGTTTTTGCTGGGATGGCAAAGAGAGATGATAGCGGAAGCGGATAAATTGAATTCTTATCACGAACCACACGAACAAAAAACTGCATGTTCGTGGTAAAATTGTAAGTAGAGACAAAGTTTATAAGGAGAAAAAAATGGGTGTAAGAGGAGAAATTTTTTCGACAAGAATAATATTACCTAACAGGACGTATTTCTTTAATGTTAAAGAAAATCGCATGGGCGATCTCTATCTCAACATAGTTGAGAGCAAAAACCGCGAGACGGGCGGGTTTGACAGGCAGTCGGTTATTCTTTTTGCCGATGATTTACAGCATTTCTTAAAAGGTTTTGACGAATCGTTAAAAGTTATGGAAAAAGCAGTGCGCGAAAAAAAATACGCAAATCCCGCAAAGCGCGATAATGTAAAGCGTGATGGTGAAAAACGCAAGGGACATGATCACGGACATGACGGTGGCAAGCGCGATGGTAAAAAACGTGTCGTGGTAAAAGACAGAAAAGAATAAAGTTGGAGCGTACTAAAAGTTTGAAAAACTTGTTCGGACACAACCAACTTCCGATAAAGAACGCGGTTTTGTAAGGCTTCTGCCTGAAAAACAACAAGTCCAATATCACTGCGAATATCATTTGCCGGATCGCTTTTAAACGATTAACAAGTTGTTTTCATGCGTATAACATTTTGGCTGTAACTGGCGTTTTTTTACGGGCGCAAAAAAATGTGGCGGAGAGAAACCGCACAAAGGGCGTTCGGACTAAAGTCCGTGCCCGACTGCGATTTTTCGTAGCCCGAGCCGCCAACAGGCGGCGACGCAGTTACAGACCTGCTAGTCGCTGGTTTTGGCTTTTTCAAATCCTTTCTTTAATAAAATTATTCCCAATATAAATATTACTAAACCTATTAAATCAAACCATAATGGTTGAAATTCTACAGGAGTAATATTATTTGCATTAAAACCTCTTACTGGGATAATATTTTTAAATCTTACAGTTATTGTATATAATACATTATTAAACAAATGTATATATATACTTAATAATATCGAATTTGTATTTATACATATCCAAGCTGAAAACAATCCAATAATGAAACCGCCTAAAAATTGCCAGGGATTTAAATGTATAATTCCGAAAAACAGAGCGCTTATTATTATTATTGCTTTTCTGTTTGAATAATTATTTTTTAACCCGTCCAAAATAAGTCCTCTGAAAAACAATTCTTCCGCAAAAGCCGGAATTATTCCTATGGCAATTATTGGTATAATGAATATCTGTTCAGTCATTAATGCTTCAAATACATTGCGGAAAATTTCAGGCATGGGTAAAAAATAATTCAATAGATTATCCATTTCAGATGTTACAATTACGAAACCTATCATAAAAACAATTATTGCAACCCACAAAAATGCTGAAACTTTATTAAACTTAAATACATCGTTAAATTGCCGTTTTGTCTTTCTGAAACCAATAAATATAACTATTCCAAAGGAGATTATACTGGTTAAAGCCGTTAAAACACCCGCAACCAATGAAATATCAAATAATATTTGGGCTATGCCTATTAAAAAGCCCAATCCTATTTGAATTCCCAAAAACAAAAGACACAATAATATTGAATTCTTTATTGTCGGATATATTTTATTTTCCATAAATCACCATCCCCCCATTATTTATTATTTTTACAGTAGAGTTGTCCGGAAACTTCAGTTTCTGAACAACTTCATATAAAAAACGCGGTTTTGCCGAACTTTCGGACTAAAGTCCGCGTTCGCAGGCTTATAGCCTGAAAAACCGCAAGACTGGTCAGCGTAGCT
>JAITUY010000092.1 GCA_031286095.1 Treponema sp.
ATATATTAGAGTTGTTCGGAAACTTCAGTTTTTGAACAACTTCATATAAAAAACGCGGTTTTGTCGAACTTTCGGACTAAAGTCCGCGTTCGCAGGCTTATAGCCTGAAAAACCGCAAGACTTGCGAGACAACCAACCGGGTGTCGAACAAGTCCATTATCTTAAAACAGAAATCTTTAAGATATAATGATAATACTACGAACAACAACTCTGCGCCACCGCGCCTCTGCGAGAGGATATTCTTCGTCCTGTCGCCTCTACAAGAGATTCTTCTTAACCAATTACACCCAATTGTCCGCAAGCTCCCATTACTTCTCTGCCTTTGCGTCTGCGCATGGTTACTTTTAATCCGTAGCTTTCAAGCAGTTTTATAAAATTTTCGGTTTCTTTTTTTTCAGGCTCGCGCAAGGGCTTGCCTTCAAACTCAAGACCGTCTGCAGGGTTCCACGGTATTATGTTTACAACGGTCTCTATCCCTTTTGCGAACTGCGCGGCAGATACGGCGTCTTTTTCACGGGTGTTAATGCCGCCTAAAAGCGGCAATTCAAGCGTAATACGCCCGCCTCCGTTACGCTGAAATACGGCAAGGGTTTCTTTTATTTTTGCAAGAGAGTTGACGGCGGAAACGGGCATTAGTTTTTGTCTCAACGGTTCGTCCGCCGTTACAAGCGAAAGGGCAAGTCTGACGTAAGGACCGTTATCTGCAATATCAGACAGACCTTCGCAGATGCCGCAGGTTGAAACCGTAATTCTGCGTCTTGAAAAATTCATTCCGGCGGGGTCCGTAAAGACGGCAATGGCTTTCCGGAGTTCATCAAGGTTTAATAAAGGTTCCCCCATGCCCATGATGACTATGTTATCAATACTGTGTTCTTTTTTGCCGTTAGCCTCTTTTAAAGCTGTCATACGCAAGAATAAAAACTGTTCTGTTATTTCGTTTGCCGTAAGGTTGCGGGAAAAGCCAAGACTGCCCGTTTTGCAGAATATGCATCCAGCGGGGCATCCAACCTGCGTCGAAAGACATGCGGTAAAGCGCGATTTTCCGTCTCTTAAAAGAACAGCCTCAATTTTTTTTCCGTCTTTAAGCGAAACTGCAATTTTTTCTGCACAGCTGGCGGAAGACGTGTCTTTATAACAATTGTCCACCGTACTTGAATAAAGACGGAAACGGCTTTTTAATTCTTCGCGCAGGGAAGAAGGCAGATCGGTCATTTGATCAAAATCTGAAATGCCGCGGGCTATCCATTTGTATATCTGAACCGCGCGCATACGCGGCAGAGGAAGAAGCAGTTTTTCCAGTTCGGCGGGAAGCAGTCCCGCAAGGACAGCAGGAATTTTGTCCATCTGTACTAAATGTGTTCCAGCATTTCGGCTACTTTTTGATTTTTAATTCCGAACTTTTGAAAATCCTCAAGTATCTCCGCGGCTTTTCTGCGGTTGCCCGATTTCAGATAACAGTCGGAAAGTTCAAGGTAAAGACGGTAATTTCTGTTGTCCTGCTGGATAAGCCGCCTGAAAGAGGTGATTGATTCGTCGTATTTACCCTGTTCTTTTGCAATTAACGCAAGCCCCATTACGGCGTAGGTGTCAAATTCAATATTCAGCGCTCTTTCATAATAATCTTTTGCTTTCTCATAGTCGTTCAGATTGCGGTAAGCGTCTCCCATGCGCGTAAGGATCATCTTGTTTCTTGGGTCCTGTTCAAGAATAAAATTCCAGTATTTCAAAGACGTAGCAATCTGGTTCATGCCCCTGTAACAGTCGGCAAGCCCGAAAAGAGCGTAAAAATTATTTTTTTCTCTTTTAAGCGCGGACTCAAAATAGGGTATTCCTTCGCAGAATGTTTTTAATTTTCTGTGGCAGTTTCCTATTGAGGTAAGAACGCGGATATCGACATTTTCGCTGTTGATTTTCAGCATCTTTTCCCAGTAGTAAAGAGCCTCTTTGTATTCCTTAAAATCATAATGAAGATGCCCCATGCCGATTATGGCGTAGGGGTTGGTGTCTTCCATTTCCAGTACTTTCATGTAGATGTTTCTGGAATTGGCAAAGTCGCGCACTTTCCTGTAAGCGTCCGCGATCCTTGTAAGAACCGTAATGTTTTTATCGTCATGAATAAGATACTGTTCCCATATTTCAATCGCTTTTTTGTACTGGTTCATCGCCTTGTAACAATCCGCAAGCCCGAAAAGCGCGTAATTGTTGCCAGGGTGGTTCGACAAACATCTTTGGTAAAATTTTACCGCTTCGTGAATTGCCCCCTGCCTGCGCGTAGCATCCCCTAAACCTACAAGCGCGTAATTGTTATTTTCGTCCATCAAAAGAATTTTTGTAAAACAGTCGATGGCTTCGTCCATTTTATTTTCTTTCAGGCATTGATATCCGGTTTTGGAAATTTCAGATATTTTCTGATGTTCCATTTCGGGAATTTCATCAGTCATGCTGTTCCTGCCCTTCCTGAAAAACGCCGTAATCTTCGTCTTCCAGAATAAGCCCCTGCAATACCGCGGCAACCTGCTCAATTAACGGCTGGGATTTTGTTTTATCCGGCGCAAGCCAGTACATTTGCAGGGCTTCAAGAGGTTTGTTTTGCGATTTATAATAATCGCCTACTCTGGAAAGCCCGTCAGAATATTTTGTGGTAAGAAAAACCTTTTTCGCCCCTTCTACATTCCCGTCGTTGTACATCTGGTTGCCCTTGCGGTTTAACACGGCTTTTTGGGCGCTTTCTACCGGCGTGGAAGAAGTTACTTTAAGAAAAGAACCTTGATCTTTAAATCTATCAAATTCTTTTTTTATGTCCATATTTTTCTTACTTATATTATCTGCTGTTTTTTATTAAAACGCAAGCGATTTTTTTAAAAGTAAAAACAAAAATAGAGTTGTTTGGAAACTGCAGTTTCTTAACAACTTCCCTATAAAAAAGCATTTTTCCGGACTAATCGGACTAAAGTCCGCGTTCGCGTCCTCGGGCTTATAGCTCGAAAAAATGCAAGGCTTGTGAGACAGCCAACTCGAACAGAAGGTCGCATTTGTCGAATAAGTCCAATTCATTTTGTCACCGAAAAAAAGTCAACCACGGACCTTCCGTATTCGCGCGAATCTGTGATTTCAAGGTGTTGAATATCCGTTTTTTGCCTGTCCTCGCGGGGGCGGTGGATTAAGATTCTGCTTCCTTTTGCCGTAAGGCGCGAAAGCGCGATATTTGCCGTTAATTCCCATTTGTACTGGTAGGGAAACGGCGGATCAAGGAAAATGATGTTAAAGGCGGTTTTTGCCCGTTTTACATACAATTCCGCCGGCATAAAACGGCAGTTAATCCGTACTGGGGAGATTGAAACGTTATCCAAAAGTGTTTTTCGTTTTAATTTATCCTGTTCAACCGCTTCGACATAAACAGCGCCACGCGAGGCGGCTTCGATAGCGATTATTCCAGAACCTGAAAAAACATCAAGGAATGAAAGACCGGATAAGTCTCCAAGGCAGGCAAAAACCGATTCGCGCATTTTGTCCATACTTGGACGGATAATTCCGGCGGGAACCTCGATTATCCTTCCGCGCAATGTCCCGCCTGTAATTCTCACTCGCCGCTCAAAAGTCCGTTTAGCTCCGCGTTGCTTACCAGCGGTTCCTTTACGGCCTGCCCGATGGGAATATTGGCTTCTTCTATCTGTTTTTGTCTTTTTGCGCTGTCTTTTTTAAATTTGTCAATCCAAACCTGAGATTCAGACAGCAGAACGGGGGAAAAAGGGCTTGAACTGTTGGAAACTTCATTTACAATCTGACTAAACTGCCATTCCGCGTCCGAAAGGTTGTCCGCTTCAGTTTCCCTGTCCATAAATTTAATATTGGTAAGAAATTTTTCGGACAGCATATCCAGCATAGAATTGATAAATTCAAGGTCTTTCATAGTCTGATGTAAAAAAAGACCAGTGTCCGTATCAAGCTGTAAGAGATCGCGGATCATTCTTATTCTGACATTTAATATAAAAATAGTATCTTCAAAATTTATCCTTTTATTCATGGTATTACTTATATTATCGACAGAAAACTTTGATTATTATAGGTAGTTTTTTACATATATAGGACAGCGTTCTGCCTCAAAATAAAATATAACCGTAGTCAGATGGCATGAAGGGCGGAAACAGCGAGGGCTTTTCCTCCGTAGCGGATGGACCATTTTAGCATGGCGCGGCATTGATAAACTCACTAAAGTCCGAGTCTATGCCTGTAAGAGGGAAAGGAAGGGAAGATTTGATGTCCGGCATGGCCTCAAAAACCCATTTATGGGCTTTGTTGAGCTAAAGTCCAGCGCAGTTCGACCCAGCCTGAATAAATGTCTGTGGCGGTAAGGTTAAGGCAGAATTCCCCCTGAATCCGAAGCTCCACAGTGGTGGGCCGTTTTAATTTCAAAGAAACCTTTTTATCGGCATCGGTGTAATAGGCGCGGACGGGAATCTGTTTTTTAAGGAGTTTTCCCGGTTTTCCCTTTGAGGGCAAGTTTTTTCTTGTCCGCTTTCAACAGCCTGTCGATAGTGGGCGGGCTGACGGACAGCAGTAGTTCCTTGTCTTTTTCCGTTATGCAAAACGGTTGTTTAAGAAACTCCATATGTTTCCTAATGAAGGGGAGCAGTATTTTTCCGCACCAGTACGAGAAAAACGCCCATATTGTCCGCAAGACGATTACAAAACCATCTAAGTATTTCGGCTTCCTGCCGCCGCCCTTGCGCTGGTTGTGCGGTACGGCTTTAAATCTGACCGTTTTTCCGTCCATGTGGACGTGGTAGTTTTTCCACAGTTGGCAAAGACGTGTAAAATGTCCTTGCGGTTATAGCCTGTCGTTTTGACCAGTTCGTCAAGTATGCCGGTCTTCTTTTTTTCCGGCTTTTTGATACCGCTTACTTATTCTTTGGTAAGCGCCTTTTTTCCTGCATTGATAACCCCATTTTTTCCACGGTTCCTCCTTCGGAAAAGCATATTTTGGTTAGATTGTTTTTGAGACAATACGATTCCGGTTAGATTTTATTTCACGGCCGTTGCGCCGTTCTGCCGTAAAATATGTTATTTGGCGTTAAATACCAGATCGCACTGTGAAGCCTCCCGTTGTTGTAATACGCGATCCATTCCGCCAGCCTTATGCAAGCGTCTTGGTACTCTAAAATAAAAAACACGGTTTTGTAAGGCTTTAGCCTGAAAAACCGCAAGACTTGTGAGACAACCAACCGGGTTATCGAACAAGTCCAATGTGTTATTTTTAACAATTTATGAATAACAGTTTTACAATAAAAAAGAACATAACCTCGTAATGAATTTTATTGACTTTTACAAGAAATTTATTATTATTTATTAACAATATATTATGCTTATTATTATCCTGAACTGTCGTAACTGATAATAAAGGAGATATTTACAATGGGCGTAGAACTTGTACCTGTCGCTTATGTAGCATTGGAACTTTCCAAAAAAATAACAACCGCCGCATTTGATGTCGAAAATGAGTGGTTCTTTTTTGACGGCGCATATAACTTTTCCACTAGAGCGTGTTCACACTACGAAGGAAGATACAAATACAAGCCAGCCAGATAAAAGCCGTAAACATAAGATCAAGTTTGTCATATCTGGTTCCAATTCCGCGATACGCCTTAAGCCGG
>JAITUY010000093.1 GCA_031286095.1 Treponema sp.
GATGGTAAAAAATGAAAAAATTTCTTTTAAGAATGATGGTTCGTACCATTGCGGCAATTGCCGTCACGATGGCTTTGTTTTTTACAGGCTGTTCTGAATCTTCTGGCAATCCTAATGGACCGAACAATCCTGACGATGGAAACAGCGCCAACGGAGTAGGAAAGAAATCACCCAACGATCTTGGATTGTACGACATGAGCGGGAATGTGTGGGATTGGAAGGATAACTATGTGGATGGGGTGCAGATTAATCATATATTTATAACTATTTTAAGTTTTCCGCCTTGACAAACCGCCTCCGCTCCGTTATATTATACCAATGAGTGAAAGAACCGCCAATTTACAATTTGATACATTTTCTTGTGTGAATTCAAATTCTCTCTCTCTCTCTCTCTCTCTCTCTTACTTATAGAAGAAACTTGTCAAATTTATCTCTTTTTCCCCTACAGGCATTTTCAGAGGATAGGTGTGTCCAAGGGACATCAGTCCAAATGAAAACACCCCATTGCCGCTTTCTTTTTAAAAACACCACGTATGTGGAGTTTATATTAACCATAAGGATGGTAAAAAATGAAAAAATTTCTTTTAAGAATGATGACAGTTTGTACCGTTGCGGCGGTTGCCGTCACGATGGCTTTATTTTTTGTGGGCTGTTCTGAATCTTCTGGCAATCCTAATGAATCGAACAATCCTGACGATGGAAACAGCGCCAACATTGAAATGGTACAAATTCCTGGTGGTAGTTTTCAGATGGGGAAGGAGTTAAACAACTATTATGATGAAGAGCCAGTGCACAGCGTAACGCTAAGTGGCTTCTACATGAGCAAGTACGAAGTAACGCAAGCGCAGTATAAGGCGGTGATGGGGAGCAATTTGTACCGTCCTCCGAGTTGCTTTGACGGAGGGGCAGGCAGAGAACCTGCGAGCGGGGAAGTGCAGGGAAACCGTCCTGTGGAAAATGTAAGCTGGTATGACGCGATAGTGTTCTGCAATAAGTTGAGCATGGCGAAAAACTTAAGTCCGGCTTACAGCATATCTAACAGCACAAATCCAGCTGACTGGGGAAGCGTACCGGAAAGTAATAACAGCACATGGGATGCGGTAACAATTGTCAACGGTTCCACAGGTTACCGGTTGCCGACTGAGGCGCAGTGGGAATATGCGGCGAAGGGGGGAGCCGGGTCGCCGGGGAATTACAGCTATTCAGGGAGCAACACGGTAGGAGAAGTGGCATGGTTTAATGGAAACAGTGATTACAAGACGCATGAAGTAGGAAAGAAATTACCCAATGGTCTTGGCTTGTATGACATGAGCGGGAACGTATGGGAGTGGTGCTGGGACTGGTACGCAGAATATCCAAGCGAGGCGCAGATTGATCCCACGGGAGCGGCTTCTGGGGCTTACCGGGTGTTTCGTGGCGGTAATTTTGAAAACAGTGCGGACAGCGCGCGTTCGGTCTCTCGGGGGGGCTCCAGCGACCCGAGCCACTGGAGCGGCGACATCGGTTTCCGGCTTGTGCGTCCCTGAGTTCTGCGAAAAACCAAGGAAGAATATCCGCTGTCGCAGAACAAGCAGTTTCCCTGCAAAAGCGCGCTCTTTTGTAAAAAAGAGCCGCGCTTTCCTGTTGGTACAAAAAAGTTTCATTGGAAGACCGGAAAGCGTTTTTTTTAATAGAGTTATTCGGAAACTTCAGTTTTTGAACAATTTCATATAAAAACCGCAAGACTGTGAGACAACCAACTCGAACCGAAGGTTCGCAGTTGTCGAATAAGTCCAATAAAGACGGCACGCGAAGATTTAAAAATCGCGGCGGCAAGAAATCAACAACTTCGCCCCAAGGGGCGAGATATGTTGGTTACGATAGGTATGGATTTTATGCTGGTTTAATACCCTTACATGCAATTCATAGTGAAGATATTTTTTAACGCCCTAAATCTTGCACGCGTAATAAAAAACGAAAATACAACGAACAACAACTTTGCGCCTCTGCGAGATGTCTTTTCGTACCCTTGCGCCTCCGCGAGAAGTTTATCTCTATTTTTTTCTTCTTCCCGCCTGCGCTCTTGCTTTTCCGGCAGTTGCTTTCCCCGAAGATGACGCCGGCGCAGACTTTGCGCCGCCCTTCTTTTCCCGCTCCATAAGCGAGCGTACAAGAACAGGCAAGCCGTAAAGTTTGATAAAGCCTTTCGCGTCCGCGTGATTAAACAATTCACCCGTTGTAAAACTTGCGAGGCTTGTATTGTAAAGCGAATACGCGGACGATACCCCCGCGGCACTTATCGAACCTTTGTAAAGTTTAAGCCGCACCTTTCCGCTGACCGTCTCCTGCGTGCTGTCGACAAACGCGGAAATAGCTTCGCGTAACGGAGTGAACCAAAGACCGCCGTAAATAAGTTCTCCCATTTTAAGAGCCGCCTGCTGTTTGAACGAGTATGTCTGTCTGTCAAGACAAATGTGTTCAAGTTCGCTGTGGGCGTAGTAAAGGATAGAGCCGCCAGGAGTTTCGTACACGCCTCTGCTTTTCATTCCGACAACCCTGTTTTCTACGATGTCTGCAATGCCGATGCCGTTTGCCCCGCCTATTTTGTTAAGCTGATTGATAAGCGCGGGACCTTCCATTTTCTTTCCGTTAAGAGCAACAGGAATGCCCTTTTCAAATTCAATTTCCACATATTCAGGTTTGTTAGGCGCTTTTTCAGGCGTAACTGTAATTGAAAGCATTTTTTTGTACAGCGGTTCATTTGACGGGTCTTCAAGTTCAAGTCCCTCGTGGGAAATATGCCAAAGATTGTCGTCCATGCTGTAGGAATTTTTCTTTTTTACGGGCGCGGGAATTTTTCTTCTGGCGAGATACCTCATCTCGTCTTCCCTGCTTTTCAGTTTCCAAGTCCGCCACGGAGCGATAATTTCAATATCCGGCGCAAGCGCCATGATTCCAAGATCGAACCTTACCTGATCGTTGCCCTTGCCTGTCGCGCCGTGAGCGATGGCGGTAGCTTTTTCCTTCCGCGCGTATTCGACAAGAGTTTTTGCGATTAACGGTCTCGCGGTGGAAGTTCCAAGCAGGTACTTGTCCTCGTAAACTGCCCCCGCTTTAAGAGCAGGCCAAATGTATTCTTCAACATATTCACTTTTAACGTCCGCGACATAGCAAGCCGAAGCTCCCGTAGTCATAGCCCGTTTTTGGATAGCCTTCCAATCCGCCGCCTGTCCTACATCGACGCATACCGCGATAACTTCGCAATCCTGATTTTCTTTCAGCCAGGGGATAATAACCGTAGTGTCAAGACCGCCTGAATAGGCGAGAACAATTTTTTTCTTCATTAAAAGAACTCCTTTTTTGTTATTATCTATAAAGAAATGTTTTTAGGCAATACGGCATAAATTGCCGATATAATAAAGAGGATTTTCCGAAGTTTCGATTTTTGGAAAAAGTTATAAACTTAATTTATGAAGAAAACTGTAAAAACGGCGGGCGTCAAAAAACACAAGGTTAAAACTACGGGGAAAAAGACTGTAAAAACCGTAAAAACGCCCAAAAAACGCGCGAAAAAAAGCGGTTCCGACGCCATGAGGGCGGTAATGCTGACGGGCATATTGATCGTTTTGTCGGCGGTCATTTCTGTGGTTGTAATCAGATATTATAAAAGTGAAATTCCGCCTGTGGAATTTGAATCCGGGCCGGCGCGGGAAACAAGGAACGAACCTGTAATTTCTGTGTCTGTCCGGCCTGACCAACAACCGGAACAGCAACATATCGCGCCAGAGGCAAAAAGCGAACCTGTATCCGTGAAAAAAAACAGCGCCGCTCCGCCGGTTTCGGCAAAATCGACCGCTTCCGCAAGTTCAAAAACAAAACCTCCCTCGGCAAATTCGTCTTCCGCAGTAACACAGCGTCCGCCGGAAAAAGCGGTTGAAAAGACCGGAACAGTTGTTTTTGTAATAGACGATGCGGGCAACAATCTGCGCGAGCTTGAGCCGTTTTTGCGTATTCCCGGTCCGCTGACCATTGCGGTTTTGCCAGGGCTTGCAAATTCCGCCGAAGCCGCAAGACGCATAAGAGCCGCAGGCAAGGAAGTGTTTTTGCATCAGCCTATGGAAGCAATCGGAGGACAGAACCCCGGTCCCGGCGCGATTTATTCCGGCATGAGCGCTGGTGAAATTCGCGCGATACTGAAGCGCAATGTCGAAGAAATTGGACCTGTCGCCGGAATGAATAACCATCAAGGTTCAAAAATAACAATGGATAAAACGGCAGTAGATACGATACTCGCTTTTTGCGCCGAGAACGGTTTGTGTTTTCTTGATTCTAGAACGACAGCCGAGACCGTCGTTCCGTCTTCTGCGCGCCGGCTTGGAATTAAAATCGGCGAAAGGGACGTTTTTTTGGACAACGAACAAGATAAGGAATCGATGTTGAAATATATCACGAGCGGTCTTGAGAAGGCGCGGAAAAACGGCAACGCGGTAATGATCGGCCACACATGGTCGCCGGCGCTTGCGCCCGTTCTTGCCGGTCAATTTCCGAAATTTATCGAACAGGGTTATACTATCAAGACCGCCTCTGATATAATTAAATCGAAATGAAAGTTCTTGGCATAGAAACCTCCTGCGATGAATGTTCTTCGGCAGTTGTAGAAGACGGCGAAAAAATTCTTTCTAATGTTATAGCCACGCAGATACCGTTTCACGCGCCGTGGAACGGGGTAGTGCCTGAAATTGCAAGCAGAAAGCACACGGAATGGATTTACGCCGTAACAAAAGAGGCGCTGGACAAGGCTGGACTGACCGTGGCGGATATTGACGCTGTTTCCGTAACAAGCAGACCGGGTCTTTTCGGCTCGCTCTTGGTCGGTCTTTCGTTTGCGAAAGCGTTTGCGTGGGCGCGTAACATTCCATTTATTGCGGTTGATCACATGCTGGCGCACCTGTATGCCCCGCGCCTTGCCGCGGAAAACAGGCCGGAATACCCGTTCCTTGGTCTTTTGGTTTCAGGCGGGCATACGATTATCTGCAAAGCAAGTAATTTTGACGACATTACAGTTCTGGGAACCACAATCGACGACGCCGCGGGAGAGGCGTTTGACAAAGTTGCGAAGTATTACAACTTCGGCTATCCCGGCGGTAAAGTGATAGATGAAATGGCGCGTAATGGCGACAGCGGCGCTTTTCGCTTTCCGCTTCCGTCTCTTCACAAGGGCGATCACCGTTTCGACGTGTCTTATTCGGGGCTTAAAACCGCCGTTATTAACCAGCGCGACATGTTCAGAGTAAAGAAAGGCGAAGTTACAAATGAGGACATAGCCGCCTCGTTTCAAAAAACCGCCGTAGAAATTATTTTACGCGCTCTGTTAAACGCCGCCGAAGATACCGGGCTTACCACGATAGTGGCAGGCGGCGGCGTTGCGGCTAACAGTTACCTCCGCTCGTCTCTCGCCCAGCGCAAACATCTCTGCTGTATTTTCCCCCCTCTTGATTTGTGCGGCGACAACGCCGCCATGATAGCGGGCATCGGCTATCAATACCTTGCCCGTGGCGAACGCTCCCCGCTTAACGTTACCGCCAGCGCGCGCGTGACGGGGTTTAAGAAGAAGTATCCTTAAGGATTATTGTTTTTATACTAGAGTTATTATGAATTCAGTTTTCCGAACAAGTCCACTCTTTCATCGCAATATTACTCAATTCTTTTACAGATATGTTATTTAATATATCCCTAGTACTCTGTAACAGCTAAATGTTCACAATAACTTATTATCAGACATCCTCACGCAGAGGGCGCAAAGACGCAGAGGATCAAGGGTGATTAGCTAACTTGTATCCATTTCATGTTGTTTTTCATTATAAAATAATAAAAAAGCATGGCGGGAAACGCGCAATTAGGTAACAAAGCTCAGTTCTCCGCGCCTTTGCGTTCTCTGCGTGATAAAAAACAGAGTATAGTTTTAGTTGTTACAGAGTACTAGGCGTTTGATACCGCATGCTTACATTATTGGAACAAAGCAACGGAATGGTTGTAAGTCTGTTCTGCGCTATTTGTCCGTATACTGGACTTGTCCGGCAACCCGGTTGATTGTCGGATAAGTTCTGCATTTTTTTTGGCTATAAGCCCGCGAACTAAAGTTCGACAAAAATGTTTTTTTAGCGGAGGTTGTTCAGAAACTGAAGTTTCCGAACAACGCTATTATTACTTTAAAATCATATACACGATTGATCCGCTTCTGCTTGCGATGAAGCCATGACCGATTGTCATAAGCCATGCTTTTTCCTTGTTGGCTTCATAATCTCCAAATCCTCTGCCAATAAACCAATTTTTAATCTCACTTTCGGTCCAGTTATATTTTCCTTCATTTGTAAGTGTTTGGGATATTTTACCCCACTCATAAGATGTAAATTCATAACGAATATAATATCCGTCATTTAGTGTTCCAAACGCATTATAAAATTCAGTGTAAGAAACTGAGTCAGTCCAGACTGTGTAAGTGGGTTCATCAGGTTCTATTTCACAACCTAAAAACATTATCCCGAATGCCAGTGTAATTACCAGTATTTCCAGCCGTGTTTTTTTGTTTGTCATATCCTTCTCCATAATTACTTAAAATTTCATCATTGCTATTTGATAGTCCTTGAAATATCAATGATAATTATAAAATATATATGATATATCATGTATTGTAAATAATTATTCAATGAGATTTCACTATAATTTCCTATCGAAATGAATAATAATTTTAGGGAAAATCTGAGAAACGAACTCAATTATCAGGGGATAACGGTAAAGGAATTGAGCGCCAAAACCGGTATTCCCATAGCGTCTCTTGATTGCTATTTAGGCTCTCGCTCTACAGTGCCTTCCGCTGAAAACGCCCTAAAAATTGCGCAGTTTTTAAAGGTTTCGGTAGAGTATCTGG
This sequence comes from Treponema sp., assembly GCA_031286095.1. Lineage (GTDB taxonomy): Bacteria > Spirochaetota > Spirochaetia > Treponematales > Breznakiellaceae > WQXQ01. Next base: position 6,908 of record JAITUY010000093.1, read on the forward strand.
TCATAGGTGAAAACAAAAACACAATTAAACTGCCGGGAAAACCAAGCCGGGAAGCGCAGGAAATTATCCGCTGGATAGGAAGCCTTAATCAGGAACAATGCAAATTATTGTTAAAATTGATACAAACTTTCAAGGTCAAATAAAATAGAGTTGTTAGGAATTCAGTTTTCCGAACAAGTCCATTCTATGAGGAGGATGCGGGAACCCTGTTTTTCTTTGCACGACCACTCCGAGTGGCCGGGTAGGCAACGGCAAAATATGTTCTAAAAGTTTGCGGGGTTAGTGTGGTTCTCGGTAAAAACTTCCCGGAAATTCGCCTCAATCTGACATTCCAGAGCTTCCGTATTTTCCCCCCGAATATTTGCCGCCGTTTTTAGTATCAAAGGCAAGTCCGCCCATGCTGAAAACTTTTCGCCCCTTCGTGGCTGGAACGGGGCGTCGGTCTCTGTGAGCAGTCTGTCCGCCGTGAAAAGGGAAAGACTGCGTACGCTCTGCTTATGACCGTTTAAAATAACGTTTCCAAAAGAAAAATATGCGTTTACTCCGCGGCGTAAAAGCGCTTGCCCTTCCTCAAAAGGGAACGGCCATGAATGAAAAACGACAGCTCTGCACTTTGCAAGATTTTTTGAAAGCGAAAAAAATTTGTGCATTGCGCGGCGCGCGTGAATAACAACAGGCAAGCCGTAATTAACAGCAATTTCCAATTGCGCCGCAAACAGATCATCTTGTGTTTTTTCGGTCTCCCTGAAAACGTCATTGTAAAGATCAAATCCGCATTCGCCGACTGCGGCGATTTTACGAGCCGCCGCAAGATTGTGCAGGGTTTCAAGACTATCGTTTAAATCATCATTTTTTACGGCCGGCAGTTGGGGGTGAACTCCGAAGCAGAGTAATAACTGCGCGGCTTTTCCGTTCGTGGCTTCTTGCGCCAATTTTTCATTATGCGTAAATTCTTCTAAACTGTACGCGCTTGCCGCCGCAAAAACTTCCAGCCTGCGGCGTTCCTGTTCCATTTGCGGAAAGAGGACAGAAAGGTCGAAGGGGTGGCAATGGGCGTCGGTTAACACATTACAAACCAATAATAGCCTTGGCGAACAGGAAATAAATTATCAGAGAAAGAGCGTCTACAATGGTAGTGATCAAAGGAGCCGCCATAACCGCAGGATCAATTTTTAAACATTTTGCAACTAGCGGCAAAACACAGCCTACAGTTTTCGCTATAAGAATAGTACAGCATACGGAAAGGGTAACTGTAACGCACAACATAAGATTCTGACCGTTCATCAAAAAAATGCGGATAAAGTTAATTGTTCCAAGTGTTAATCCGCATAGCAGACCAACGCGCACTTCTTTCCATATAACGCGGATAATATCCCTTGGGCTTATTTCACCTATCGCCATGCCGCGAATGATCAGTGTTGAAGCCTGAGAACCCGCATTGCCGCCTGTGTCCATCAGCATGGGAATAAACGCGACAAGTATTGGCAGAGCCGCAAGCCCAGCCTCAAAATTGGAAATAATCATACCTGTAATAGTCGCGGAAAGCATCAACACCAAAAGCCAGATGATACGGTTTCCGGCAAGGCGGAAAACGCCCGTTTTCAGATACGGATCGTCGGACGGGGCAAGGGCGTTCATCTTTTCTATATCTTCGGTGCTTTCTTCAACAATAACGTCTACAATGTCGTCTACGGTTATAATGCCTACAAGCCTTTGCTCCTTGTCAACCACAGGCATCGCCAAAAGAGAGTATTTTTTAAATTGTTCCGCTATTGCTTCTTGATCGTCTGTGGTATGCGCAAAAACAAGGTTAGTGTCCATTATGTCGCCTATGCGTTCTTGCGGTTTGGAAAGCATGAGCGTTTTAGCGGAAATCGCCCCTACAAGAAGGCGGTCTCTGCGTATCACATAACAGTTGTATATCGTTTCTTTGTTAAGTCCCGTACTGCGGATAGTGTCAAAAGCCTCGCGCACTGTAGCGTCTTCGCGAAGGTCAATATATTCCGTGGTCATAATACTGCCCGCGGAATCGTCGGGGTATTTTAAAAAGCTGTTGATCAATTTTCGTTTTTCAGGCTGTACGTTTTTAAGTACGCGGTTTACTACATTAGCGGGCATTTCTTCGATAAAGTCTACGGCGTCGTCTACGAAAAGCTTGTTCATGATTTCGCCGATTTCACTGTCGGTAAGCGCTTCGACAATAATCTGCTGTTGGTCGCTGTCCATGTAGGCGAAAACATCCGAGGCAATTGCTTTGGGCATAATTCTGAACAACTGGATAGATTTTTCTCTGTCCAATTCTTCAAAAATCTCGGCAATGTCTACGGTGTTTATATCTGAAAGCAAAGGTTTTAGTTTTAAAATGTCAATGGAACCTTCTTTTATTAATTCTAAAATTTCATCTTTATTCATAATGGTCCCGCTTTAATAGAGTTTTCGGAAACTTCAGTTTCTGAACAACTTCATATAAAAAACGCAGTTTTGTCGAACTTTCGGACTAAAGTCCGCGTTCGCAGGCTTATAGCCTGAAAAACCGCAAGACTTGTTCTACAACCAACCGGGTTGTCGAATAAGTCCAATAATTAATCTGTAATCTTAATTTTATTGTAGTTAAAACTGATTGTTTGTCAATAATGCTTACAAGGAATTTTACCGCGGAACCTTACGAACTGTGTAACTTCGGTACGCTTGCGAACTTTTTGTCCGTATCTTGTAGTTGTACGTCTGCCCGCTACTTGTCCGTCGTTCTGGAGCGGTCGGGCGGAAGTGGTCAGGTGATGTTGGTTCGCGGTAAAAATTCTTGCTTTTTGGACACCCCGATGAGACAAGCAACTCGAACTGAAGGTTTGCAATTATTGAACAAGTCTATTTTCTACTAGGGCGTGTTCACACTACGAAGGAAGATACAAATACAAGCCAGCCAGATAAAGGCCGTAAACATAAGATCAAGTTTGTCATATCTGGTTCCAATTCCGCGATACGCCTTAAGCCGG
>JAITUY010000209.1 GCA_031286095.1 Treponema sp.
ACTTCTTGAAATATCAAATTTCCAGCAGTTTTTCTGCTAGGCTTGTCATAAATTTTGTGTAAATGGTAATGGGAAAAAAATCGAGATTTTCATTTACACAAAAAACAGGATAGGCTCGAATGTACTTCTCAAAACGGTGGCAGTGAAAAATGAAAGGGTATGTAACAGTGTCATTACCGCTCATCCTAAATCCATTATTTATCATTTGCTCTCGCCCTGCTTCCGGCATAAGAGAAACGGCTTGTATGGTTAATTCAATCGCTTTAGCCCTGATTTCCTGTTCGGTCATTATGCTCTCCTTTTATTTCAATATCGGAGAGTTACACGGCGGTAGTTACGCTTTAGGCTTGGCTTTCTTGAGGCGATCTACAAAGACACTACTTCATTGCCAAATATCCGTTCAATTTTACAAAGCGTTTTTAATGTCGGATTCGCAGTGCGCGGATTCTCAAGTTTTTGATAAACCTGATATTTCACGCCCATTTTTTCGGCAACGTCCGCAAGGCTCATATTATGGGATTTCCGTTGTCCGCGCAACCACAATGCGAAAGTCAACCCTGGCTCAAGGGGAATGGCGTGGTAATCAGCCCCGTTGTTTGCGGGCGGTATAGAGAAGGGGATATTATGTTCGATATAGGTTTCAATAAGCCCGCAGACAGCCTCAGCCGCCATTTCTTTGGCGTGTTCAAGAGACTCCCCGTCAGTAATAATGCCGTCATAAAAACCGGGCGATTCCACATACCAGCGTTTATCCGTTTCGGAATACGTTATTTTACAGGGAACGGTTGCTTTCATTTTAGACCTGCCTTTCTCAAAATAGAATGTAATGTTCCAGGGGCAAGATCGGCGCTACCGTGTACCGGAACGGGGATGGCAACGCCATTTTTAAGCATGACGTGGTGCGACCCGTGTATACGGTCAACTCTCCAGCCGTGCTTTTTCAGCAGTTTTACGCAGTCCTTGCCGCTCATATTTATAATATACACCTTATATGGTGTATTGTCAAGGGGTAATTATAAAAAATTTTGGGGTTATTTCTTGGCTTTCTTTGCGGGCTTGCTTTCGGCTTTAGCCTTCGGGGGTCTGCCTACCGGTGCAACATCGCGGATTTTTTCAAAGTCTTCTGCTGTGTATAAAGCTTCCTGTGAGAAAGGTTTACATCTGGCGCGTTGTAATCGTCTTCTTATAGTGTCATGGGGCAGTTTAAGTTTTTCCGCCATTTCTGAAATTGTTATACCGTTCATGTCTTACATTATCGGCATTTTAAAAGGTTTTCTTGAAATTGTCCATTATTGTGAACATTTACTTAATAGTTGTGTAGTTAAAATAGAAAAGAAATTAAAAATTGTTCATAAAAAAGAATATTTTATCTTGACATATTGTTCATATATATGAACAATATAAATATGAGCTAAGCGATTAGCTCTGCTGGCGGGGATAAGTTCTCCCTCAAAGAAACATTGAGCCGCCAGCTTAACAGAGAAAAATTCCAGCTTGGAAACTGGATAAAGAGAGGTTAGAGCTAAGAAACCTTCTTGCGAAGGATGCCGTACTAACCTCCGGCAACGCGGCTTTCCAACCGCCCTTCGCAAGAAGGTTTTTTATTTGTTTGGAGGAGTTGATGAGGGGAAGCAAAGCAGTACCGCAGGAAGACAAACCAGTCCGCGGCTGTCTCCTGAGCATGGAGGAAGCGGCTGAAAAAATCGGTATGAGCAAGGAGTGGATATACAAGCGTATGCAGACAGGGACGCTCCCCTTCCCCTGGTTTATGCCGTACCCAGCTTCGCTCACTGATTACCTCATTGCCATTATATCCTGAAAAAGGTCGGTACCAACAAATTCCGCTACGGCTATGGAATCTCTTTCCTGCTTTGTGGCTATGTAATCTTCTTCGTGGTTTTGCGAACTTGACTTGATAAAACCGCCACCCTTAAGCTTTTCCATTAACCTGTCAGCAACAGCTTTTCCGTCTTTATCTAACATCCCCCCCCAGAAACCTTCAATGTCATCATTGTACTCCAAATTTATACAATAATTAGGTAACCCTGTGGGCTTTCAGAGAGAAGTGCCTATAATTGCGACACTTCAAATTGAAGAACCGCAACAAAGAAACCTGTTATAAATAATAATATATTTATTCAATACAGTCTATAGAATTTTTATCATTTTTTATAAGACTGTTGACAATAAACCTAGCGATAGGTTATAATGAAATTATGGAGGTTGTAATGAGGGCAATAAAAAAGCCCCCGTGGTTTACCACAGAAGCCTTCTTGCGAGTGCTTGCGGCGATTGGTACGTTAGCAAGCATCGCCGGATTGGTTATCAGCCTTATAAAATAGGCTGACTGCGGATGAGCCGCCGGGTCTCTCAACCCGGCGCCCTTTTATTAAAGGTACTATATTTTAGAGGAAATGTCAATATGAAAAAGAATACCAAAATATTTATAGCTTTCTGTTTGCGTATATCTGACGTTTGCGCGATTATTACTATTCTTTTGAATACTTTATAAGGAAAAAATCATGGCAACAAAAAATAAATTTTTATGTCCGCATTGCGGAAAAGAGATAAACGCCGCGGCAATGCTTGGAGCGAGAACATCTGAGAAAAAAGCGGCAAGTTCCGCAGAAAACGGAAAGAAGGGCGGCAGACCTAAAATTACGACAATGACTGGTTTAGAAGTAAATGCAATGAAAAACGGCGAATTGCATATACTCATGCTTGTACCTATGCACGTTACGGGACGCGGAGAAAAAGCCAAATACAAACTGGTTGTATGTTATCCTGGCGGAACGCAAGCGGATGCGGAATATCAGCCTGTGAATGACGGCAGTTTCCCAGATATAGAATTACTTGCAGAGAAAAACGGCTTTGAGACCGTTGATATTAGAGCGTTTAACAGACCTTTCTAAGTTAAATTTTCGCTTGTTGTAGGAGTTATATGACAAACAACTAATGCCGTTAATTCTGTTTTTTTAGTCCGTATGTTTCGGCATACAGGCTTTTTTACTATTTTATAACCGAAAAAACCTAGTAATATTCAAACAGGTACTATAGTTGCATAAATGAATCTATGTGAATTTAAATTCGGTCTTTGCTGTTTGGCAGGAAGAATTCAAGAGAAGACCGGGATAGATTTCTAAAATGCAACTGATTAAGAAACTCTTTAAATATTTCTTTATTCTCATGTATCGAAAGATTAACGGTTTGTGTATGTAGACTAAACAAATAAGGAAGTATGCAAAAAACTCATTGAAATACGCTTGGATATATGATTCAGGCGGGGGATTTTGCCCATCTCTGAAACCGAGATGAAATGGTTTTAGCACGGAAAACCAATAATAAAAGAACCGCCGCCTGCCGTTCAACATATGGGTTACCCGAAGGTACTTTGAACCCAAAATCCGCCCCCTCTGAAATAATTTGTTCAAGTTGTTCCTGCTGGTTTTGATCAAGTGTTGCTTTGAGATTCCGTATTTTTGCGCTGATGCGCCTGAAACCGTAAATATCACGGGAATACCGGGTAAAAACCCCCAACAAAGCAGGATAGTCAATTAAAGGCACACATCTGGTAAAGGTAGCATCACTTGCAACCAGAGTTTCATATATCAAATCCGCCATAGCAGTAACTTGATTTACAACGGCTATCCTATCTCGCCGTTTGAATTGACCAGCTTCAAATACATAATTTATCCTGTTATCGTGTTCATAGACGGCATCCTGGAATAAAGCAAAATAACAATCTGACCGATCGGGAAACATTTCGTCAAAAGAAGCCATTATAACCCTCTATGCTCTTAACGCGGAAAGTATTTTGCTGGAAAGATGACTTGCGTATTCGTCAAGTGAATCATTGCATGGATGGCATAAATAGGAGGTACTAGGATTAGGATTATCTTTTGTCCGCTCATATAT
>JAITUY010000164.1 GCA_031286095.1 Treponema sp.
TTATTGGCAAAACACTTGAAATTATAGATAAAGAGTATTATATTAGAGTTGTTCGAAAACTTCAGTTTCTGAACAACTTCATATAAAAAACGCGGTTTTGTAAGGCTTTAGCCTGAAAACCGCAAAACTGTGAGACAACCAACCGGGTTGCCGAACAAGTCCAATATATAGAAGATTCTTGAAAGTATAATGATAATTTTTCAAACAATAACTCTGCGCCTGCGAACCAAAGGTTCAACGTCTCAGCGGTAATTAAATTGGGGATTAATCTTTGTTACTATCTTCTTTTGCGGCAGATGTCACCAAATTTCCGCTATTTGTTTTCTGTAAGCTTTTTCGTAGTGTTTAAGCAATTTGAATTTTTCGCCAGGGAGGGATTCAAGAAAAGAGCCGCCGAATGTGAAGCAGGCGAATCCGCCGGCGGTTATTCCCTGTACGGCGCACTCGCGGATATCAGGTTTGGATGAACTGGCTAATTGTCCGGCAAGGCTTGCGATGACTCCGCCCGCGAAATTGTCGCCGCAACCGGTGGTGTCTCCTCGGCGTTCTGGGTGTAAGGCAAGCTCCCTGTCTATTTCTTCGCAAACAGGCATCGACTTAATTTCCAAAGGCTTAAAAACCCCCTTTTCGGCGGCAAGCGTTACCGCTCTGGAACCTTCGGTTACGATAACAGCTCTCGTTCCCTGATTAAGAAACCACAGAACCGCGCTGTCTATGTCCGCCGCACCTGACGTTTTAAGCGCTTCGTCTTTATCCGCAAGAAGAATGTCTATGTATTGATACGCGTCGTCATTTGCGCCTAACTTCCATTTTTCCCCCGGCAGTTTTAGTTCGCTGTGAAAATCATAAACAAGATTTACAACTGTACAAGCGCCGTTTCCTTTTGCGCGTTTTAATAAACTGGTCAGTTTTTCATGCAGGCGAGGAAGAAGGGCAGTACCTCCGAATGCTATAATGTCCGCATTGAAAAATTCACCGTCAAGGTCTTCAGGTAAAAGGTTATTTGCCGCACCGGGACTGCAAATAAACGTACGCTCGCCGTGCCCGTTGTCATAGTTGGGGTCGGACAGCACGTCGGTATTTGGCGCAGGTCTCTCCTTTTTAATTAAGTGATATTTGTAAAAAGGAAACTTTGTTAACATATTTTCAAGAAAATAACCGTTCCCGTTTTCGGCGTCGTCATTTCCTGCCGCCCCCCAAAAACTTACCCGCGCTTTGTCTTCCAGCACCTGCGCCGCGTGAACAAGTGACACTACAGATACGCCCCCAAGATTCCTGTAATTGGGAACCTCGCCCGCGATCTTTTTTAAAACGTTTTCGTAAGGTTCCTTTATAAAGCGTTCAAAATCTTCCCTGAAAACAAGTTTACCAGGTAAAAGCCCGCCGTCCGCGGCATTATCTGACATCAGCTTTTTAAATTCGCGTGAGTTAAAATCGCAGTTGGTATATAAATTGTCCGTCATCGAACAGCCTGTCCCATGAATAGTAATCATAAAATCCCTAATAGAGTTGTTCGGAAACTTCAGTTTCTGAACAACTTCATATAAAAAATGCGGTTTTGTCGAACTTTCGGACTAAAGTCTGCGTTCGCAGGCTTATAGCCTGAAAAACCGCAAGACTTGTTCGACAACCAACTCGAACCGAAGGTTCGCAGTTGTCGAACAAGTCCAATGTTTTTTTGCCGCGAACTTCGTACCTTCAGTGCGCTCACGAACTTTTAACCCATATCTTGTCGTTGCCTGCCTGATCATTTCGGGCGGCAGGTAAATGCCGGTTCGTGGTTAGCGTTTTAAAACCCAAATTAATTCTTCTATAGTTAATTCTTTGTTTTGACGGGCGGAAATGTCGCGCAGGGTAACAGGGTCGCTTGGCGGGTTTTTGCCTGGGATTATCACATAACGCAGACCCTTTTTTTCGGCTAGAACAAATTGTTTTACAAGCTGTTTTTCGCCGCAAGGGTCTGTAAAAACTTCGCAGGGTATTCCTTCCTGTCGCAAACGGCCGGCAAGGCGCTGATACTGTCCCGATTTTTCAATTTCAACGCAGGCGATAGCGGTTCTGCAGTTGTCCGCTGAGGGCAGTTTATCAAGGCTTTCCAGCGCGGCGATAAGACGGTCAAGACCTATGGACGCGCCTATTCCGCTGACTGAGTTTTTGTCTTTTGAGTACAATCCCGCAAGATTGTCGTAGCGTCCGCCTGAACAGACGGAGCCGATGTCCGGCAAATCGTTAAGAAAAGTTTCAAAAACCACTCCCGTGTAGTAATCAAGACCGCGTGTAATCGACGGGTTAATTAAAAACGGATCGGCGTTTCCATTACTGCCGACAGCTTCCGTCATGTACCGGCATAAATCCGCAAGCCGTTCTGATTCAGGACAAACGCCGCCTGATAATTCCGTTAAACGGTCAAGCGTTTGCGAAAAACCGCCTTTCGCGCTTATAAACTCGATTATTTTTTTTGCGTTAGTCTCACCCGCAAGAGAAGTCAGGGTTTTAAGAGTTTCGCCTTCTCCCACTTTGCCAAGTTTGTCTACAGCGCGAAGAACCTCGACTGATTTTTCGCTCTGCCCTATGTTCGATAAAAAGCGGTTGAAAAGACCGCGGTGGTTTACATGAATGGTAACGTCCACGCCTAAATTTTTCATTGCGGAGTGAATTAAAAGGATAATTTCAAAATCGGTAGCGGGGCTTTCACTGCCGATTATGTCGAAATCGCATTGCATGAATTCGCGGTAGCGTCCGCGTTGCGTGTTTTCACCGCGCCAAACCTTACCTATATGGTAGCGTTTGAACGGAAACGTCAACTCCGCGCTGTGCATGGCGGTGAAACGCGCGAAAGGAACGGTCAAATCGAACCGTAGGGCAATGTCGCGCTCCCCGTTGTCCTTAAAACGGTAAATCTGTTTTTCCGTCTCGCCGCCGCCTTTACCAAGAAGGATTTCCGCATATTCAAGAGCGGGGGTGTCGATTGGCACAAAGCCGAAAGAGCGGAAACTTGCCTCTATTTTTTCAACCAGTCCCCTGCGGACGGTTTCCGCCTGCGGAAGGAAGTCTCTGAAACCTTTAAGAACTTTAGGTTCGATGTAATCTGCCATTTTTTTACTATATTTTATAATGTGGATTAATTTCAAGGTATCAGGCATTGCACAACCCCCGCGCTTTCGCTACAATAACCCTATTATTGATTTTCTGGAGACATGTATATGGGAATTTTAAGTGTTGTTTTATTGGTTTTTTTCGTTATAACCGCCGTTCTGCTGATATTGCTGGTTTTAATCCAAAATGAGGAAGGAGACAGCCTTGGCGGCATTTTCGCGGGTGGTTCGGGGTCGGCTTTTGGCTCCCGTTCCGGAAATGTGCTTACCCGCACTACAAGCGTGCTTGGGGCGCTGTTTCTCATTATCAGCCTGGGACTGGCGCTTCTTAGCCGCACCCCAGGCGGAAAAGGCGTTGAACTTGAAGGCCGTTTGCTTTCTACCGAAGAAACAGGTTCAAACTGGGTGGAAGAAGAGTTAAACCAGTCGCAGAATAAAGACGACGACATATTTATTTTTGATGAAAACGCCGGTAGCGGGGACACGGGAAATACGCAATAATCAGGAGGTAAGTAAATGATACTGCAAGATGTATTACTTCCTGAATTCATCAAAATAAACATGGAAGCGGAAGATAAGGACGAGGCGTTTGAGGAACTTGTAGATTATTACTGTCAGGCGGACAAATCGAATTCCAGGGGCGAGATTCTTAAAGCCATACAGGACAGAGAAGCGAAGATGTCAACAGGAATTCACAAGGGAATCGCGGTTCCTCACGGAAAAACAAAAGCCGTAAAAGACCTGCGCGTCGTCCTTGGAATTTCCCAAAAGGGCGTCCAGTACGATTCATTGGACGGGGAACCCGTTTATCTTATGTTTATGTTTATTTCTCCAATGGAAGATTCCGAAAAATATTTAAGGCTTTTAAAGCACCTTGCCCAGCTCGTGGATATACCTCAGTTCAAAACAGAACTGCAGTCGCAGAAAGAATCGTTAGGCGCATTTAAGGTAATACGCAAATTTGAAGAAATGCTTTCCGTCGAGAGCTGATCATGGAAAATGATAATACGCTGGAGCATTTGTTAAAAATAGAAGCGTCCGCCGCCGCTTTGGTAAATGACGCGCAGGCTGAAGCCGACAGGCGTATACACGAGAACGAAGAAAAAAACAGAAAAACTTACGAAGAACGTTTTAGGGTTGAAGTGCAAAGACACGAATCGGCCGTTAGAAAAGAAAAAGACAAACTGAAAGAACAATATCAGCAAATGCTTGAAGATTACCGGAACGGGATTTCCTCCGCAAAGACGGATGTGGAAAAATTTTCTGCGCTTTTTAACAGGTATGTTGCCGGTACACAGTGATGCGCCTTTCGCGTACTCCAAAGCTTGCGGTATCATAAGCAAGTCATTTACCGGAAAAAAACTTTCCGCCCTTTCTGGACTTCATTCATTAAACGAACTGGACAGGCTTGTTTTCCCTGATGATCACCGTGAACTGCCAGGGCATGAATTGTTACTCGATCTTGAACACCGTCTTGTAGATCGCGCGGTGCGGCAGATACTTGCGATTATAGAAGCCTATCAAAAGCCGCCTCTGTTACTGGTTCGTATGCTTAAAGTTTACGAATACGGCGATTTAAAAGCCTGCCTTCATGTCATTATACCGGAGAAAGATGCGCCCCCCTCTAAAATTCCTCATGTAGCGGATTTAGGAAGTTTTAAAACCGTCAATTTTAAGGCGTTTCCGGACATAGGCGCTATGGTAAACGGAACAGAATTTGAATTTATTGTTTCTGACATTAAAGCTGGTGTCGATATTACAGAGATCGAGGCAAAGCTTGATATGCGCTATTATCTTGGGTTGATAGAAAGCCTTGCGGAGCTTTCCGCCGAAGACTGCGATATAGCGCAGAAGGTTCTTGAGGACGAGATTTGCCTTCGTAACTGTGTTTGGGCGTTCAGACTTCGTTCTTACTATCAAAAAACGGCCGCTCAAACGGCAAAACAGTTATTGGATATTAAAATGCCTAAAAAAGCGCGTAACGGTACTTCTCTTGCCGCGCCTGCGCTTTTATCGCTTGATTTCCCGCTTGACACGCGCTCCTCATGGCAAGGCTGGAGATGGGAAAAATTACTTAACCCTGAGGAATCTTCTGCGCATTGGTCGGTTAATCCGCGTTATTTCCAAAACGCCGCTTCACAGTACATATACCATCTTACCATGCGCTCTTTTCACAAGATACCCATGTCTACAAGCGCTCTTTTTTGTTTTATCAAGATCAAACAATTTGAGGAAGACCTGCTTACAAGTTTTGCCGAAGGTTTGGCTCTTGGCATGGACAGCGCGGAAGTGTTTAAATTGCTGGAGGCTACTGCATGATTCGCCCCCGCAAGATGAAATTTATCGAACTGACCGTTTTTAAGAACGATATGGACAGGGTATTGGAATATCTTGGCAAACAGTCGGCGATACAGTTTCTGGAAGAAGACGGCACAGGCGACAACGCATCTGTTACGCGCATACGGCAGGTAATCGGCAGGCTGACTGACGCCGCCGTATTTTTGGGCGTTGAGCTTCCGTCAGAAACAAGTGAAACCTTTTCCGTTCCCGGCAGTGCCGAGACAGCCCTTGCTGAAAAAATATGCTCGGTTGTTGATAACCTAAAAGAGCGTATAACAAAACTGGAGCAGGAAAAGAACCAAATACGCGACACATTTAACGAAGTTCAGGCTTTTTCAAAAATGAATATGCCATTTTCCGAACTTGAACAGCTTTCGTACCTTACTTTGCGACTTGGGCGGCTTGATGTAAAAAATCACTCCGCGTTGCGCGAAGAACTTGGGGACAGGGCGGTAATTATTCCTATCGGGGAAGGCAACCGCGTTCTTGCCGCAAGCTCAAAAAAAGGGCGTTTTGCGCTTGATTCCTCTCTTAAAAAATTTTCTTTTGAGCCTATTGCGGTTCCAAAAGACAATATGGGCGTTCCTGCGGAAATGCTTGTAAGCCTTGAAGAACAGCGTAGAAAACTGGAAGAGAAAATTGAAGTAATTAATGTTGAAAAAGAGCAGATACGGAAAAGCGAAGAGTTAAATATTAAACAGCTTGTTTTTTTGTGGAATACGGCGCTTATTATCGAAGTGATAAAATCAAAATTCACCGCTACCGAAAGTTTTTACCATTTTTCGGGGTGGATACCGGCTGATATTGCGCTGGAAACCGCGCGCGGTCTTCTTGAAATAACAGGCGGAAGAGCGGCGATACGCACTTACTCTCCTGAGGAAATTCCATCTGTCAAGGACGGAAGCGAAAAAGTGCCGGTATCAATGAAGCACGGAACGTTCGTAAAAGGCTTCGAGGGAGTGGTATTTTCATACGGAGCGCCGCTTTACGGAACAATCGATCCTACTCCGCTTGTCGCCATTTTCTTTACAATCCTGTTTGGGTTGATGTTCGGCGACATAGGGCAGGGGCTTGTACTGTTGATTATTGGTTTTTTGACAAGCGCTAAAGGTCCTAAAGTTTTTTCAAAATTTAAAAGTTATTCCGTTCCTCTTGTCTCTGTCGGTATTGCTTCGATGGTTATGGGCGTATTAACCGGCTCTATTTTTACCAGAGAAGACCTGTTAATCGCTCCTACAAGGTTTATAACTACTGTAATAACCGGAAATCCTGTTGATCGTTTTTTGCACATTATGCCTATGGCGAGCGAAGGCGGCAGTTTGCAAAAAATGCTTTTCTTTTTTGGTTTTACGGTAGGCATCGGGGTAATTCTTAATTCGGCTGGCTTGCTTATCAATATAATAAACAGATGTATTTTAAAAAAATACGAGGCGGCTTTTTTTTCCAAAACCGGGCTTGCGGGACTTCTAATGTTCTGGTACGCTCTTTTCATTGCCCTGCGCGTCATTTTTGGCGGACGTTTTAAATGGTTCGACTTTTTGGGTCTTTTAATTCCTGTTTTCTGCATCTTTTTTGGTCCGGTAATTTGGCGTATAATCAGCAGAGAAAAACCTGTGCTGGAGCATGGGCTTATGACTTTTATAATGGAGGGATTTGTAGAAGTTCTGGAAACAGTTTCCACCTATATTTCCAATACTGTAAGTTTTTTGCGCGTTGGCGCGTTTGCGCTTTCGCACGCGGTGCTTTCGTTTATTGTGTTCCGTTTTTCGGAAGCGCTTGCCAATTCCGGCATTGCGGGTTCCGCGATGGCGGTTTTAATAATGATATTGGGGAATATAATTATTATTGTACTAGAAGGAATGATTGTGGCAATTCAGGTGGTTCGTCTGCAATACTATGAATTTTTTAACAAATTTTTTGTTGAAACGGGAGTGGAATTTGCGCCGTTTCGTTTCAAAAAATAGAGTTGTTCGGAAACTTCAGTTTTTCTAACGACTACAAATAAATAAGGAGAGTTTTTATGAAAAGAAAAATTTTGTTTGTATGCGTCATGCTGATTAGCATGGCGGTCTTTGCGCAAGAAGCGGCGCAGGAAGCGGCGCAAGAGCAAGGCGTAGCGTCAGCCGCTACCGATGTGTCTTATGCCGGCATATTGAAATATTTCGCCGCGGCTCTTGCTGTCGGGATTTCCTGTATTGCAGGCGGAATGGCTGTTGCGCGCATTGGCTCCGCCGCGATGGGCGCAATGAGCGAAAACGCCGATCTTTCAGGAAAGGCCTTGCCTTACGCTGGTCTTGCCGAAGGTATTTGTCTTTGGGGATTCCTGGTGGCTCTGCTTATTTTATTCCTGTAATGGAATTTTATTTTATTGGCGACGAAGAACTTGTAACAGCCTTTCGCTTTATCGGCATCGAAGGAATGGCGGTAAAAGACGCAAACGAGGCTGTTGAAGTATTTAAGGATATTACCGAAGGCGCTGAAGTTTCAGGCGTTTACGAGCCGCGATGTCAGGTGCTAATCCTTACCGAGGAAACCGCCGAATGGCTTGGCGATCACATGATCAACTGGCAGATTTCCGGCCGCTACCCGTTGATTGTGGAAATACCCGGCATCAGCGGAAGGCATATCGACAGAAAGACTTTGGTGGATTTAATCAGAGAAGCGATCGGGATTCACGTTTGAAAAAAGCGCTTTAATTTTTTCTTTAAATTTTTGAGGAATCGGCGCTGAAATTTTAATGTCTAAAAATTCAATTTTCCATGCGTGCAGAAAAAAGCCGCCCTTGCTGTCGCCGTCAAAGCTGTGTCCGCCGTATTTGCGGTCCCCGGCGAGCGGGTGTCTGTGAGACGCGGCTTGGGCGCGTATTTGGTGTGTTCTTCCAGTAACTATTTTTGCCATTATAAGACTGTAATTTCCTTCCTGCGCAACAGGCTTTATCTTTGTAATCGCCGTTTTGCCGTCTTCTGAACCGGACTTGGAAACAAAAGTTTTTTTCTTTTCGCCGTCTCGCTCAAGGCGGTCTTCCCAAATTTCTTCTCTGTTAATGTTTCCTTCAACAATGGCGAGATAAGTTTTATGTACCTTTCTTTCCCGCATTAGCGAGGTGAAAAGGCGCGCTCCTTCTATGCCCGTAGAAAAAATCACAATCCCGCTTGACGGCTTGTCCAGCCTGTGCAGAGGACCTGGCTTAAACGAAAGCGAATGAGGCAGTTTTTCCGCGAGAAAAGAGCGCACCGTATCGTCAAGACTGCTATTGCTGTCAAGACTGCTATTGCTGTCCCCGTGAACGGCGGTTCCCTCTGGTTTGTTGACGGCAAGAAGTTCCAATCCCTGCCAGATAATTTCAGGAGGAGGGAGAATAGGGCTTGTTTTTGCCTGTTTTGGAGCGTCTTTCAGGGGAATACTTATCTTTACGCCGCATTCTATGTGATCTTGCGCTTTTGCAGGTTTTCCGTTTACAAGCACCCGTCCCTGACGTAAAAGACGGTGTATCAATTGCAAGGGGTGATACGGCAGAGCCTTGCGCAGTATTCTGTCCAGCCTGCGTCCCTTATCATTTTCGCCTGTAATCAGTTCCATTAAATATAGAGTGTATTGACAAAACCCGCGTATTACTAGATCATTACAAAATGACAGCTGTTACGGAATTTAAATTCTTGTTCGGAAACATTGTTTTTCTTTCCGCTTTTTCAAGTTTGTGTTTTTCACAAATTTTGAAAATGGTCGTTTATTTGTTAACCCATAAGCATAAAAAGCCGCTGGAAGCGGTGCAACTCGCAATTTGGAGCACGGGAGGAATGCCTTCAAGTCATTCCGCTTTGGTTTGTTCTTTAGCCGCGTCAACCGGGTTTAAGCAGGGAATAGCTTCAGACTTTTTTATCTTTTCCCTTGTTTTTGCGCTTGTTGTGCTCCGCGATTCTCTTGGAGTCAGAAGGGCCGCCGGCTTGCAGGCAAAAGCGCTTAATACCCTTGGAAAACAGGCATCGGAAAAGCTTGGTCTGGAATTTAATCCCGTAAAAGAAATCAACGGTCATTCCATGCTGGAAGTGCTTATAGGCGGTATTTTAGGTATCTTGATAGCGATCGGTTTTTATCTAGTTTTTAAATAGGCATATATGTCTTTTTTTCGTTCTTTTTTGCTGTTAAGCCTTGTTACATTATTTTCCGCCGCGGGACTGATTGTTCTTGGTTTTTGTGCCGGGTACGGAGGGTTCAGAGGCGGGTACGCAGTTCTGCAGGCGGACGCTGATGTAGATGACAGGCTTCTTATTGAACGTTTAAGCGAAGGTGGAAATAATTTTTCAGGCGTAAACGCTAACCTTTACGCAGGTTCCCCCGTGTCAGAATCTTCGCAGTGGGTTTTACTTGACGATTTCGGTTCGCTTCAGAGAATTCCTCTTGATAAATATAACGAAAGGGTATTTCCTTTTGATCCGCGTAACGACGGGTACGCCGGAAAGTTAAGGGATGTTTTTGTCCGAGACGGCAAGCGTTATGTTTATATACCCCTTAAAGCCGGTAATTGGGCGGCATCTTCGCTGAACAGGCATTTTTATAATATGTTAAGCGGCATTCCATTTTCCGCCGAGTATTTTGGAATAGGAAAGCCTTTACTGCTTTTCTTTATCGCCTATACCGCCGCTTCACTGTCTTTGATAATTATTTGTTATGTGAAAAGAAAGACACATCACGGCATAACGGCTGTTTTTGCGCTTTTGCCCTCCCTCTCCTGCCTTGTGTTTTTCGGCGTTGGCGGGTTTTCTGCCGCCGCGCTGTTTATCGGGCTGTTTGTATGTTTTCGTGAACCTGCATTGGAACTGGTTAAGCGTCTTTCTTTTGATATAAACGCCCAAAAAATTAAATTGATTTGCAAGGATGTGTTTGAACCGTACAAAATGCACCTGCCTTTTCTCGTCTTTTTCGCGTTTTCCGCCGCGGTTATTGTTGTTTTTACAGAATTAAAACTTTCTATATTACTGTTGACAGGAGCCATTTCTTTTGTTGTCTTTCTTATTTCCGTAAAAACAGTATCGCTTTGGAACAGCGGGCAAAGGCGCTTTGTCCCTGTAATGATAATCAGACGGCGTTTTCCCGATCTTTCTTTTTCCCTGTATATGACGCCTCTTGCGGTTTCTGCTTTTATCGTGATGCTTTTAACTCCTTATATGCCAGGCGCTTATACCGGCGGCGGTAAATTTAATTTTCTTGTAGAAGAAAAAGATTATTTCGCGCACCTGACATATCAGGCGTCTTTTTCCACGCGGCAACTTGGCGGATACGGCGCGCCGTACCCGGCTTATATGCCAGGCGGCGACGGTCTTCCGGTACAGGATACAAAATCCGCCGGAGTCCCGAAAATAAAACTTGACGATTTTCCTCCGTTTCCTGTTAAACATTTAATGGATTTTTTTAAAAGCGTTAATCCAGGCGGAAAAGCGGCTCCAAATGCCGGCGGAAGCAGGATATTGGAAACATTGTCATTATTAATTTTACTGCTTTTTATTTTGCCCGGATTGTTATTTAATGGAAAAATAGTATTCGATAAAATATTATTGCCCGCAAAGGGCAGATTTGCCGGTTTTAAAAAGTTTGCCGGAATGTTAAGGCGGACAGACATAAATCGCAAAAATATGCTATTGTATAATAGCAAAAATACTTTTCGCATCCGAAAGGACGCCTGATAAATGAAGATATATTCTTTTCCGCGCGGCGGGCTTGTCTTTGACGACCCTACGGCTCCTCAAAAAAACAACTCTGTAAACGCCTTTTTGCCGGCGGTTTCGGTTATCCCTCTTGGGTATTCTTCCGCAGGAAAAGTTTTTCCTGTTGTGCAGACGGGAGAAATGGTCAGGGAGGGAATGCTTATCGGCAGGGCGTCGGGACCAAACGCCGTAAATGTTCACGCTACTGTTCCAGGCAGGGTTATTCGCAAGGTTTCGTGGAATGACAGATACGGCGTCGGTAACGACGCTATTGTAATCAGAATGGAAGGTTCTTTTGAAAAATTGGGCAGAAAGGAAGATATATATCAATGGAAGAATTTAAGCGGCTATGATTTACAAAGGATAATTTCGGACCTTGGTATCGTGGAAATGGAGAATTCCGGCAGACCGCTTGCCGGTATGATTTCCACCGCAAGAAGCGAGAACGAAAAAATAACGCTTGTAGTGCGCTGTGTTTTTGACGATCCCTGGCTTGCCGCCGATTACGCTCTTTGCAACGAAAGACTGCAGGCTGTAGTTGAAGGAGCCGCCATTGTCGCAAAAGCCTGTTTTAAGGTAACGCAGATAATCTTCGCGGTTTCGTATCACGAAAAAGAGTTAGGCGAAAGGCTTATGAAGGAAGCCGGAAATTGGGAAATAGAATCCTTTCTTGCGCTTACAGGCTGTCGTTATCCGCAACGAAACAACAGGGAACTTGAACTCGCGCTTAGGATATTTGAAAAAAAAGAGAAGCAAAATTTTGGTTCTTTTTTAATTCTTAGTCCCGCTGTTCTTTCAGCGGCGAATGACGCCGTAAAGCATAAAAGACCGATTCTTGATCGTTATGTGGCAGTTGGAGGATCGGCTGTAAAACACCCTCAAGTAATGAAGGTAAGAATAGGGACAAGAATAGGCGAGTTAATAGAACAGTGCGGCGGTTTTGTAGAAGCGCCGTACCGCATTGCTACGGGTTCTCCGCTTTCCGGAAGGGAAGTAATGTACCTTGATGAGCCTGTAAGGAAAAACTGTTACGCGATTGTAGCAATGTCAAAATCGCAGGCCGCAGACAGCGCTGAAGGCCGGCAGCAGAATTGTATCAACTGCGGAGAATGCAGAATGGTATGTCCTATGGGACTTGATCCTCAGTATATTTACAAGCGCATAAGAACTCTTGGAATTGAAAATGTAAGGGCGGCAGGATGCCACGGGTGCGGCTGTTGCAGGATTGTCTGCCCATCCGATCTGTTGTTATCTGAAACAATATTGGAAGGAAATCAGGAGACAGCGAATGGCTGAACAAAAGTTAATTTTTAAACAAAAACCACAAATTAATATTTCTTATCCAAGTACAGGAAGAATGTGGCTGGTTTCGCTGTGCGCCTTGCTTTGTGTTTTGCAGTCAGCGTTAGCCGACAACGGACAGTCTTTAATAGTCGCGGCTACTACTGTTTTTTCTGCGGTAATAATAGAACTTTTGTTAACGGCTCGGCAATTCGGAGTTTCCAAAATAAGAGACGGAAGCGCCGTAGCGACAGCCCTGATTCTTTCCTTGTTAATGCCAAACCAAATTCACCCTGTTTATTCCGCATTCGGGGCGGTGTTTGCGATTGTTATTGTAAAGTACAGCTTTGGCGGTCTTGGCTCAAACTGGCTTAATCCGGCGCTGGGAGGCTGGCTTTTTATCCGCTTTTCGTGGCCTTCCGTCTTTGCAAACGCCATCGAAAATAACGCTTTGGAAATGACCGTTTCAGGTTTCAGCTCAATTGACAATTCCGCCACTTCTTTTTTCAATGATACTGTTTTTTCTCTTGCCGGAGTGCAACTTCCGTCGGGCTATGTAAATCTTCTTTTTTTTAACAATCCCGGCATGATTGTAGACAGAGGACTTTTTACGTTTTTACTTGGCACTGTAATTATTACCGCGCTGGGAATTAACCGCGGGTGGATACCGCTTGTTTTCCTTTCGGTATACGGTTTTTTAATCCGCTTTGCCGGAGACGTGCCGGGAATTTTCTGGAATGGAGATTTATTGTACGGTATTTTTTCCGGCGGCACTGCCGTGGCGGCTTTTATTCTTTCTGCCGAACCTGCAAGCGGAGCCAAGTTATGGCAGGGAGTTTTTTTTACTGTTGTTTTGGGGGCGGTTCTTTCATGGTTTTTCCGTTACCGGTGCATGGAATATACAGGCTGTATAATCGCTCTGGCTCTGGTAAATTGTCTTACGCCGCTTATACGTCTTCTTGAAGATAAAATTTTCTTTTCGCATAAAAACAACGGCGTAATTCCGGAGAATCTGTTATGAAAAACAAAATGATTGTTTTTGGCTGGGTTATAGGGGTGTTGTTGTTTTTATCCCTGCTTTGGATTTTATCACAGCCGCTTCAGAAGTATTATCTTTTTAGGGCCATAAACAGCGTGCTAATTTCTTCAGGAGACGATCGCAGAATTATGGAATATAAAAACGCCAATGAAGAAAAAACCGGTCTTTTTGGATACTGGTTTTTAATATCCGGCTCGTCGGAAAGAATGTTTGTATTTGCCGTTTTTCAGGATGGAATTCTTGTTCCGCTTGGCGCTGTTGTTTCGGCTGACGGAAGTGTGAGTAACATAATTCCTTTAAGCGCCCATGCCATGCAGATTGCGGATAAATTACCAACTAGCGTTTTACAGGTATATATTTCGCGTATCTCAGCCTCTGCGGCAAATATAAGGGGAAACAAATGAGTTTAGACAGGCAACATTCTTTTTGGGGTTCTCTTTCGCCTCTTGGCGGATTATCCGGCGCGGGGCTTTTGGTTATGGCTTCTGCGCGGCTTTCATGGGCTGTTATAATAGCGGGAAGTTTGTTTTGGGTATACGGACTTGCTACGTCGGTATTTGCTTTTTTATGTTACGAAATAAATCCTAGATTTTTTCCCGCGCAGGGAAGGGGATTTGTTTTTACGTGTATCGCTTCTTTTTTTGGCAGTATATATCTTTTGCTGTTGTGCTTGCTGTGTCCGCTTGCCTCGTTTGAAGTTTTTTTCCTCTTGCTCATTGTTCCTTTGTTTTGCGCAAGTTCCGGTATTTTTGAACAGATTGTGTCCCCCGCCGAAAATACCCATGGCGACATTATAACCGACGTGTCGGGCGCTCTCTCGCAGGCGGCGGTTCTTGCAGGTTTGATAATCGCTTTCTCAATAATCAGAGAACCTTTGTCTTACTGTTCTCTTTCGCTTCCGGGAACCGCGGGCGGAATGGTAACAATTATGTATTTCAAATCGAATTCATTTTTCCCGATCGGAATATTCGCGTCTTCAACCGGAGCGTTGCTGTTGCTGGGATATATAATTTGTTTGTATCAATACGGAAAAAACGCTATTACAGGCGGTTACTTAAAATGAATCAAATATCATTTGTAATTTTAATAATTCTTTCGGCTTTTTCGATGAATCTGACGCTTCAATGCGCGCTTGGAATAAAGGGAGCCGCGGAATCTAAAAATCCCGGGCATTTTTCCAATTTTATCAGGCTGGGAATAATTTTTTTCTCTGTCATTCTGTTATGGGCATTTTTTTCCAAAATAATTTCTTTGATATTTTCAGGTCCTTTTGTCTATGTTCTGCTGTTTCCGGTAAGTTATATGGTATATGAAGCGCTGGAGTATTTGTTTTTTTATCAAATATTGAATAAAAGACCTGCAAGTGAATATTCCATCAGTTTTCCGGGAGGAATTACCACAGCGGCGGTTTTTATCTGTCTGAACCTTGCGGATAATTTAACACAAGCTGTGCTTTTGTCTTTTGGTTTTTCCGCCGGAGTGTGTCTTGTATTGGTTATTACGGGCGAAATCCGCCGAAGGGCGGCTTTGGAAGCGGTCCCAGTATTTTTACGCGGCAAACCTATTGTGCTTATTTCTATGGGGATGTTGTCTTTGGTTTTTTCCGTCAGCGCCTTATTGATTTTTAGAATGATAGGGGCAAAGTGAAAGAAAAAAAAATATTCTTGATACTTGGCTCTCACGTCCACGTTCCTTCCGGGGCAAGCGAAAAAGAATTTCAATATGTATACGAGAACACAATGCGCCCCTTTATTTCGACTTTGTACCGTTACTCAAATATACAGGCTGTTTTGCATTATTCCGGCGTCCTTCTTTACTGGGTAGAGCGGAATCATCCTGAATTTTTTATGTTAATTGAAGATATGGTAACAAAAAAACAGGCCGAAATTTTAAGCGGCGGTTTTTATGAGCCTATGCTCCCATTAATCCCGTTGCAGGACAGAATCGGGCAGATAGAGCTTATGACAACCTATCTTCGCAAGCATTTTGGCAAGCGCCCGCTTGGCTGTTGGGTTCCCGGTATGGCGTGGGAACAACATCTTGCCGCGGCTCTTGCCGTCAGCGATATGCAGTATACTTTTCTTTCGCAGGATCAATTTGTTCAGGCAGGTTTTTCGGGAACAGACCTTTATTTTCCGTGCATAAGCGAAGATCAGGGAAAACTGATAACTGTTTTTCCTGTTTCAATGACCGCGCAGGCGGTATTGGCGCAAAAAAGTGCATCTCAGGTTTTTATTGATATTAAAAACGCCATAAAAGAAGAAAATACTTTTTCTGCGGACAGTATAATTGCTGTTTTTCCTGAAAAGCCATTTTCCGATCCGCAGGAAGCGCAGGAAACGGCGTGGAACCGTTTTTTTGAAGAGCTTTCTCTCTCAAAAGATTTTGTGGAAACCGTACTGCCTTCAAAAATAATAAGAACAAGTAAAATTTTTAAGAAAGCAAGTTTTCCTAATTCGTCGTCCATGGAAAATAATTTTTCGCCGCGCCGTTTTCTTATTGAGCATTGCGAAGCAAACGGCATATATTCAAAAATGATTTTTACTAGTGTTCTTATTAATCAATTAAAAGGAGACAAATACAGAAAACAAAATGCGAGGGAAGAACTTTGGAAGGCGCAGGATTCCTGCCTGTTTACACCGGGAAACGGATTCATGCGTCATGAACTTCGCAAGTCTGCATACAGTTCTCTTTTACGCGCCGAAAGGCTGTCGAGGGAAAAGGGAAGGTTTGCTTCATCGCTTATCAAGCACGATTTTGATCTTGACGGCGTTAAAGAGTATTTGTTTCAGGATGCAAGAATAAACTGCTACATTCAGCAAAAAGGCGCGAGTGTTTTTGAACTTGATTATCTGCCCAAAGACTGGAATTACCTTGACTGCGGTTCTTTCGGTCCCGCGAAGGACAGGCGCGCGGCATTTGCGGACGCGTTTATGCCTGCGTCTGCGGTGTTGTCTACGCCGCTTGCGCAAACAGGTCTTGAAAACGGTTTTCCCGACGGTTCGCGCCTGTGTTTTAACGAACAATATGAGGAAGTTTCGCAGGATCGCAAGGGGAAATTGTACTTCAAGCTATGCGCCAGCGGATTAGACAGCCCGTACGGCGGCATTGAGATAGAAAAATGTTATCTGCTAAAAAAGGATGTTCTTTCAGTAAAATATGTTTTAAAAAATTCAGGCGATAAACATGAGAACTTTATCTTTGTTACTGAAATTGTTTTTTCATTTGCCGGCGATGGCGAAGATTTTGCGCGTTTTTACACTGTTGACAACGGCGGAAAAGACACACCTGCGGAAAATATTTTAAATAACGCCGAAAGTCTTAAAATTCAAGACATTAACAGCGAGGTACAGCTTCTGCTTGGCTCCGCAAAGCCGTTTTCTTGTTGTCTGCTTCCCGCAATGAGCGATGGTCTTTATCAGGCTAACCGCATTTTGCCTCAATTTGCGGTTTCACTCGAAAGCGGGGAGAGTTGGACGAATGAGTTTAGCTTGAAATTTTCGCATTAAAGTATTTGAAGATGTTTTGCCACAAACAAGAGAAGGGCTGGAGGTGCGCCATAATTGTTTCAATGGTATTCAAATCCAGCCCAGTGATCCATGTACGAACTCATGCGTTGAGCTTTCTAAAAGCAAATTTCTTGCGATTATTAGTTTTTCTTGTTCTATGCCTTTCTTCAAGAGCTTCTTCGCAGACAACGGTCTTTTCAACTTCAGCCTCGTTATGTGCTGGTTTGCCGTATTTCATTTGTTTTTATATATCCTTTTTCAACTGCTTTTTCCAGCATTTTTAATACAAATTCCCATATTTCCTCTGACGCTTCTTTTATGTGTTTATTTTTTTCTATTACCATTTCATAAGTTATATTATATTTTTTCCATGTGTATCCTTCCAATATATAATTTTGCATTAATGGTTCTAATCTATCAAAAACAGCCGCGAATTTTGCTTCATTTGTTTTACGTTC
>JAITUY010000194.1 GCA_031286095.1 Treponema sp.
GTATGGTTGTTTTGGTAAGGTATTTGTCTCAGGGTACATACCCACATACCTTGTCAGCGGTACATTTTTTGAAACGCCCCAGAGGGGCGGGGTATGTACCCTTCGCATACAATCAAGAATTTTCCGTTAAAGTTTTTCCGCCCACGCGTCTACCGCAAGCAGGACATTTTCCTTATCGGCGGAATTAAGTTTGCGGTAGCTGTTCATCAGTTTTCGTTCATCTTCGCTTAAGCCCTGCGGTTCAATTCCAGTTATCAAATATTCCGCCGATGTATCAAGCAGTTTTGCCACTTCAACGCCTTCTTTTAAATTAGGATAAGTTTTTCGTGTCATCCATTTTCTGAATGTGCCAAAAGGGACGCCAATTTTGCCAGAAACCCATTCTTGGGTTGTATTTTTCGTTTTTATCTCTTTTTTTAATCTCATCCAGAAATCCATATTGCTATTTTATTCCATAAAAAGAGCAAATTTAGCCGAATTTACTTGACGTGTAGAGCAATATTGCACTATTATTTTAAACAATAGAGCAAATATGGAACAAATATACAAAAAGCAGGCAAATTTGAGCCTGTCAAAAAGGGGCGATGTTTAATGAAAAAATACAAGTGGTTTTTTGTAGGGATAGCCGCCCTGTTATTAACTACGGCGATTGTTCTGAACATATCCGCAAAAACAACAAATTCAATGAGCGAAGATTGCGTCGAAGACGGCTCTTGTTGCGAGGACGAGAACACTTGTACTTGCGGATAAAAAAAAGTGTTTACTCCCTTTTACGGGTAAACAAATAAATTTGACGGCGGGAAAAGACCGCGTGTTTGCGTGGCAAATTGTTTGTAGCGAACTGTTTGCAAAGCAAACGAGGGAGAATCTTTATGAAGAAGATTATCGTGTTAGGGTTGGTGGCAATTATGCTGTCACTGGGGTTGGTTCTTGTAAGTTGCGGCCCCTCATGTCCGGGCGGTGGTAACGCAGATGCAGGAGAGTGTGAATACTCAACAAAAGCTATCTCTCAGGCAAAGGTGTGTGAAAGCACAGACTGTAGTGTTTACAAGTACGGAACCAGTGGGGATGCGTTACAAGACATTATGACAGGAAAAGAGGTTACCAAAAAGTGCGATTGCTAACTAACAGTTACGCTAATCACAATTAATATGACGGTCTGTTCCATGTCTTGTGAGCGGAACAGGCCGTTATATTTTTAATTTTATGTTTACGGGGTAAAAATGAAAAAAACTATTATAGACAGCGCAATTGTAATTTTATTAGGTTTACTCATTGCGGTTGGTCCGCAATTTTTGTTCAAGACTTGTCCGTCTCATAGCAGTACATACCCTCTGTGCCATTGGACAGCGCAGGCTGAATTAGGTATGGGAATGTTAATCGCCGCGCTGGGTCTCTGTCTTATTGTTTTTAACGATTCAAAAATGCAGATTGGACTTGCAATCGGAATCTTACTTACCAGTATTATGGTTATCGGTCTTCCGCACGCGCTTATCGGCGGCTGTAAAGATAAAATAATGGCATGCCACAGAGTTGCTTTCCCGGCTCTTACAGTTATCGGCGCTGTTTTATTGGTGTATTCAGCGGTTATGGTGGTTTACCTCGAAAAGAAAAACAGTAAATAGAGTTTTATCTAAAGCCGTTAAAACGACTGCCTGTTAATCGGGCTTCCGATCCAGATACCTTCGCCGAGATAATCAAGCCGCCTGCCTTCTATCAATATTTGAACGTCGCTTACATTGGAAAATTCAGTTACCGTCCAGACAATCTGTCTGAGCTGGGCGACATAACCTTCCACGCCGAACGTGTTGAATAAAAAATCCTCGCTAAAATTGATGTAGGCGGTACTGCCCCGTACCGTCGCCGAAATTATGCGCGTATTCTGCGGAATAAGGTTAAGTGTGCCCTTTTTCAGCTCGCTTGAGGAAGGACCAGCAAGCAGAACGTTAAGCGTGTCCACCATAGGCGAGTCGGAAACATTAATTTTTCGCGTAACTTTTGACTGAAGAATTTGTCCGTCTTTGTCGATTTGGGCAAAGTAAATGTTTCTGTCTCTTGTCTGAACGGGCGCCGGCGGTTGTGCGGTCTGCTTGGGGGGTTCGGGCTTTTGCTGTTGAGGAGGTTCGGCCGGTTTATCTTGAAGAGGCTGAGGCTTATCCTGCCTTACCGTTTCAGCGGGCGGTTTTTGCGGCGGAGTTTCTTTCTTTACGGGTGGTTTTTCCTGAACGGCAACTTCCTCGCTTTCTTCCGGTAATTCTTCCGCACCCGGGGTACTTGTTAACCTTGACTTAAAAAGATTGAAATTTTTTTGAATGGTCGGCGCATTTGCCATAAATAAGCCTATCATTACAATCACAAACACCAGCCAGAAAATTACCATTGCCTGCGCGCCGCGCGGCGGAGAATTGCCTTTATTATTTTTTTTTCGCACTGCCACAAAAATATGATACCAATTATTGACCTTATAAGACAACCCAGTTGGTTTGGTCTGGCACGACAAACGCATAAATGAGGAATTTAAACACGAATAGCACGAATAACAACGAATGACCACGAATACAGGAATTATAGAAGTAATTCGTATCCTATTCGCGCCTTATTCGTGTACATTCGTGGTTAAATTCTT
>JAITUY010000197.1 GCA_031286095.1 Treponema sp.
GAGCGGGAATCCAAATGCCAATTAAGTTGATTGTATGCGAAGGGTACATACCCCGCCCCTCGGGGCGTTTCAAAAAATGTACCGCTGACAAGGTATGTGGGTATGTACCCTGAGACAAATACCTTACCAAAACAACCATACCCCGTCCGCTCGCGGCGGGGTTGGTTGATTTGCGTTATAATGTTTTTCAATAACCAACGAGGTTATTGAAAAAGTATAGTATTAATTCGTATTAAAAAAATCAAACTTGCCGTATAGCGCGTAACGCGAAAGAAACAAACAAATTTACAAGTTGAGCGCGAAGACTTTGCTTTTGCGGGTTTGATCGTAAGATTTACGTTTTTGTTCGGGCAGAGTCTCAATGGGCGTTTCGCGGAAACCAAGAGCCTCGAACCAGTCCTGAGACTGGGTTGTAAGCACAAAAACCCGCTTCATTTTGCTTTTTCGGGCTTTTTCGACAAGGAAACCGACAATTTTCCGTCCAAGTCCCTTGTCCGTATACTGGGGGTCGGTGGCGACAGCGGCAATTTCCCCTTGAGATTCGCCCCAATCATGCAGTGCGCCGCATGCCCGTACAGAGCCGTCGATCTCCAAAACGGAATAATCGGCCTTTTTTTCCTGAATTTGCTCGGGATTCCGCCTTATTAATACGCCTTTTTGCATTAAAGGCTCCATCATTCGCAGAATATCGGGTAAATCTCTGGAATGAAACGCCCTGATGGAGTCATATTCATCATTATAAACCATTGTTCCAACGCCAAGATTGGAAAAAAGCTCCTTTAATACGACGCCTTCTTCCCTTGCGTCCAATAAATGCACCCTGTGAATACCAGATCGGCTGGCGTTTAGCGCCAATTTGAGTTCCCGAAGGGCTGGTTCGGGGACAAAGTTTGAATTTATAAGAAATTCCGCCTGTTGAGGGGTAAGCCTTACAAGGCTTCCATCCGGTCTTATCTCCAAATCTTCTATATCACTGAGGTTTTTTACCCGTAGTCTGTCATGTACAGAAAGAAAGAATAATTTTTCCGCGTTTAGCGCTCCGGCTACCGCAAGGGCGATTTCGGCGCTCGGCACATTGTAAGGTTTTCCAGACGGACTCCAGCCAATGCAGGGAAGAATGGGGACCATGCCCAAGTCCAGCACCCTTTTCAGAGAATCGGCAAAAATCTTATCCACTATGCCAGCGTGTTCCGTATCAACGCCGTTTTGAACACCAAGCCCCCTTGCCCGCACAAAATTGCCGATTAGCGCCTCGACTCTGCTGGCGGAAAAGAATGTCATAAATTTGCTTGCGACGTCAAACGCCGCCATTTCGACAAAAGGAATGGTCTGTTTTGTAGTAATGCGGACGGAGAAATTATCAATATTAATATAGTTAGATTCGATATTGTACTGCTTTAAAACCGCGTCGATATTTTCTTTCGCACCTGGGACAATAATCACCTTAAAGCCCGTTTTTGCCAGCAAAGCCAGGTCCTTTACGAGACCTGGAAATCCAGGGTCTTCGGTTACGGGGCAGTCAATTTTGAAAACCATAGTAGAGCCTTCAAAGCGCGTTTGGTAATGAAAAACCTCGCGAATAAGCTCTACCTGCGAAACATAGTTATTATCCATAGTAATAATCTTAATCCTAAAAGCGTCATCTTTCCATAGTTTGGCTTAAATATTTTTCTAAAGGTCAATTTTATTATTCCGATACTTTAAGTGAAAAGGAAAAGGTCTATAGGGTCTTGGTTCAAGATTCCTATAGATAGTTTCCATCCGGTTGAATTATGAGTCCGTTGGACACCGTGATTTTTCCGGGTATCCTCACCCTTCCGGGAACGGTGGGTCGAGGGTTCTAGGTATTTTCCGTTGGAAAATACTATGGCACATGGATATTTGCGTTATACGCAAATATTCGCAAACAGTCTGAGTTTTTCCGTTGGAGAAACTCAAAACAAATACCGCAAAGCGGTTTTTTGTACGGCATGGAAGCCGCGGCGCAAATCTGTCGTTGACAGAGCGCCGAAAAAGCCAAAGGAGTGAGTATATGATTATCAATCACAACTTAAGTGCAATGTTTGCCGACAGGTCCCTCAAGGTTACCCAGGTGTTCCTGGATAAGAACATGGAGAAATTGTCGAGCGGATTGCGCATCAATCGCGCCGGTGATGATGCTTCTGGATTAGCAGTATCAGAAAAAATGCGCTCCCAGATTCGCGGTTTGAATCAGGCGTCAACTAACGCCCAGAATGGTATTTCATTCATTCAGACCACAGAGGGTTACCTCCAAGAATCCCAGGACATTATCCAGCGTCTTCGTGAATTGGCAGTTCAGGCATCAAACGGAATTTATTCCGAGGAAGATCGTTTGTACATTCAGGTAGAAGTTTCTTCCTTAGTCGCAGAAGTCGACAGAATTGCATCACACGCCCAATTCAACGGAATGAACTTGTTGACAGGCCGTTTCGGCCGGCCAATCGGCGAAAACGTGGTTACCGCTTCCATGTGGTTCCATATCGGAGCAAACATGGATCAGCGAACGCAAGTTTTTATCGGCACAATGACAGCGAAGGGTCTTGGTATCCGCAATGTCGGTGACGATACCTTCATAACACTGTCCTCACCGGACGGTGCCAACCGTGCCATTGGAACTCTCGACAAAGCGATAAAGATCATCAACAAGCAAAGAGCTGATCTTGGCGCCTACCAGAACCGTCTTGAACACACTGTCCGTGGATTAGATGTGGGTGCAGAAAACCTGCAAGCTTCAGAGTCCCGCATCCGCGACGCGAACATGGCGAATCAGACTGTAGAGTACACCAAAAACATGGTTCTTACACAGTCTGGCACTGCTATGTTGGCACAGGCCAATCAAAGAGGTCAGTCAGTACTACAGCTTCTGCAATAGTTCATTGCAGGCCGTCCGCGCCTAAATTTTTAGGCGCTAGACGACGTCTCTCGGAAAGGCGCCTGACCACTGCCCGGCAACCCGGGCTTAAATGTGGTCAGGCTCTTTTTTTTAAGTATACCAGTATTTATAAATTACGAAAAAAATACAGGGCCTCAGGGTGTTCAAAAAGTTGAAAAATATTAACGATAGAATAAAGTTGTTTGGAAATTTCAGTTTTCCGGACAATTGCAAATGGACTTGTTCGACAACTGCGAACCTTCGGTTCGAGTTGGTTGTTCATGTCAGCTACGCTGACCAGTCTTGCGGTTTTTCAGGCTATAAGCCTGCGAACGCGGACTTTAGTTCGAAAGTTCGACAAAACCGCGTTTTTTATATGAAGTTGTTCAGAAACTGAA
>JAITUY010000208.1 GCA_031286095.1 Treponema sp.
GTCGAACTTTCGGACTAAAGTCCGCGTTCGCAGGCTTATAGCCTGAAAAACCGCAAGACTGGTCAGCGTAGCTGACATGAGACAACCAACTCGAACCGAAGGTTCGCAGTTGTCGAACAAATCCATTGTAGACGCACAACAAGGTAATTAAGTCCCGCTCTCTGCGTTCTCCGCGGGCTTTGCGTAATGAATTTTCCGATGTTTCTTAAGTATTTTCTTAAACTTTAAATTGCTGATGCCGTATACTTGAAAATGTTAAAAATTTGCGGTATATTACAAAATAAAGGTGTATGCCTTTAAAACAAATATGAGGAGTTATTTAAGATGAAGAAATTTTTTTTAATCCTTTTAGTTTTGGCTTTTGGTTTTACTTTGGCGGCTTGCGGTTCAAAGCCCTCGGTTGGTTCGGCGACTGATGTTCCGCCATGGCTGAATGATTTTCCGCCGGATGATGCTATTTGGGGAATTGGAACAGCAAAACAGTCTTCACAGCAGATGTCTATGACTACTGCGGAGGCAAGAGCGAGAGTCGCCATTGCCCGCCAGCTTGGTACAAAAGTACAGGCTATGTTCACGGATTATAACCTTGACGCCGGTAATGTAAAAAATCAGGCTAATGCTTCCTTGCAGGAAGATGTAAGCCGTCAGATTACCAATATGGACATTTCTGGAGCGCGTCCGATTCAGCGCTGGCAGGGAAAAGACGGAACATGGTGGTATCTTGTAGAAATGAAAAAAGCCGATGCAAAAAAACAAGTAGCCAGTATTTTGGGAAATGAAGAGGCGGCATACGCTCAATTTAAAACGCAACAGGCGTTACAAATGATGGACGCTCAGCTTGCCAAAAAAGAAAAACCTTTTCAGGTAAGCGAATAATTTTTAATTTAAAATAAAACAGCGGCGGTGTCAGAAAAGTTTGAAAACTTATTCGGACATCTTCTCTAATATCGTATTTTTGTAATATTTCATATAAATATGAGAAAATACAAGGGCTGTCCGAGAAGCACCAGCTCCCCGGACAGCCCCGCTAATTTAAGAGAGCGGTATGTCAAAGTTGAAATTTATTTGTTTGCTGTCATGTTTACTGGCGTTAGGCGCTTGCGCAAGTTCGCCTTCCGGCGCTTCTCCCGCTGACGCGCAAGACTCGGCTCAAGATGCGCTTGGCAGACTTGACGGGCAAACGGGGCGTCCGGCAGACGCGCCAAGCGTACCTTATTTGCAACAGCCGTCAAACGGGCAAAACGTTTCTTCATCGCAAGCGTCTGCGCAACAAACGGCGGTTGTGAATACAAGCAGAACAAAGCCGGCGTGGGTGGATTCCGTTGAATCCGTGTACAAAAAGTCGCAGTATGTTGCCGCCGTGGGTTATGCAAGCGACCGCGCAATGGCGGAAAAAAACGGGTTTGCCAACCTTGCCGGCTTTTTCGGTCAGTCAATCTATGCGGATCAAACCATAACAAATACTTACCGCGAAGCCGTAAAAAACGGCGTAACATCCGGCTGGACCGACAATATCAACATGGAAAACACAATAAAGACTACTGCGTCTCTGGAAACTCTTGCGGCGGCGGAAATACGGGAAGTCTGGCACGATACCAAAAATAATGTTTTTTACGCCGCCGCCGTTATGGAAAAAGCAAAAGCCGCCGTAGTATATACAGATATGATAACCGCAAATCAGAATATGATAAAAAATCTTATTACCATGAGTCAGGCGGAAAAAAACTCAATGGAAGGATTTTCGCGCTATCAGTTTTCCGCGGCGGCGGCGGATATAAATATTACCTATGGGAATGTATTAAAATTAATTGACGCCCCCGTTCCCGCCGGGCTTGTTAAGGGCGATGAATACAGACTTGAGGCGCAGAATATAGCCAAGTCGATTCCCATCGGCATAGTTGTAAAAAATGACAAGGCCGGAAGAATTCAGGGCGCATTTGCCAAAGCTCTTTCGGACATTGGTTTCAGAAGCGGCGGCAACAATTCGCGCTATGTCCTCAATGTTGACGTGTCCGTTTCCCCGGTCGATCTTCCTAACAATACAAATAAATTTGCCCGTATAGAACTTGGCGCGAATCTTACCGATACAAGCGTAAAATCCGTACTGCTTCCCTACAATTTTAACAGCAGGGAAGGTCATGCCACCGCCGCGGAAGCCGAAAACCGCGCCTATACGGCGGCTGAGCGCAAAATAGGCGAAGAATATAAAAACATATTGTTTAATTATCTTTCCCAACTGCTCCCTAAAAAGTAGAAATAGGAAAAGCGGGAGTTTCCAATTCCGCTTTTTTTTTGTACAATGGAATTGTTCAATAATCCTGTTGGTTATTGAACAATTATTGCATTTTTCAGGCTATATGCCTTAAAACTAAAGTTTGACAAAATGCGACTTTATAAGGAAATTATTTAAAGACTGAAGTTTTTAAATAACTATAATAGAGTTGTTCGGAAACTTCAGTTTTTGAACAACTTCATATAAAAAACGCGGTTTTGTCGAACTTTCGGACTAAAGTCCGCGTTCGCAGGCTTTAGCCTGAAAAACCGCAAGACTGGTC
>JAITUY010000033.1 GCA_031286095.1 Treponema sp.
ACTGTTTTTGAACAAAGAAGCTATTGAAAAACCATTGATTTTGGGTGTTTTGGGGCTAATTTTAGGCATATTTTGAAGTCATTTTTTTAGAAACTATGTTTTTCTGCAACCTCAACAGGACTGTAACTGCTTCGCCGCCTTACGGCGGCCATGACTACGAAAAACCGCAGTCGGGCTTACGCCCTATGTGCGGTTTTTTCCGCCACATTTGGGACAGGGGGCGTTGCTACGCAACGCCCCCTGTCCCAAATGTCAGTTATAGCCAAATCGTTATGCGCAATGCGGCTAGTATGTCAGAGACATCGGTAACACTTTTATTTAAATCCTTACAGATAAATGATTTAATAAAAAAATGACCATGTTTAGCTAATAACATAAATTTTGATATAACTCCTTACAGCATATAGATTTAGGTGTAACTTGCGTATAGCGATTTATCATGCTTTGTTAAGAAAATTTACGCTATCTCTTTACCCTGCATAGAATTGTTGCAACGTTTTTTCACAATGGGTGTTACCGATGTCATTGGGTCGTACCAATAGACTATTGACAAAACAAAAGTAAAGATTTAATATAAACAAGCAAGAAAGGGATAATAGAGTTGTTCGGAAACTTCAGTTTCTGAACAACTTCATATAAAAAACGCGGTTTTGTAAGGCTTTAGCCTGAAAAACCACAAGTCCAATATCGTACTTTCGTAATATTTCGTAGAAATATGATAAAATACAAGAACTGTCCTAGAAGTAACAGGCTTCTCGGACAGTCCCATGTCGTAAATCGCTATGATAAACGCCGTTTTAATGGCGGATGCTACCCTGTAAACACGCCGATTTTGCGGAACTTCTGATACCGCTTTTCGGGGAGACCGTTAAAATCCTCTTTTGTTAATTTGCTCACGGTCTCTCCAAGCCACCCTGCGATATTTTTTGCCGTAAAATTTATGTCTTTTGCCGCACCGCCGTCAGGCTCTTCGATTATTTTATCGCAGATGCCGAAACGCTTAAGGTCTTCCGCTGTAATTTTCATAAGTTCTGCGGCCTCCCTCTCCCTTGAACCGTCTTTCCACAAAATTGAAGCAAAGCCCTTTGGCGAAATTACCGAATAGAGCGCGTTTTCCAGCATGGCAAGCTCGTCGCAAACTCCGAGGGCGAGCGCTCCGCCGGAGCCGCCTTCGCCAAGAACAACGGAAACTACGGGAGTTTTCAACATCATGAATTCATGAAGGCTACGCGCAATCGCCTCGCCCTGACCGCGCTCTTCCGCGCCGACTCCGCAGTACGCGCCGGGAGTATCAATAAAGCAGATAACAGGGCGATGAAATTTTTCCGCCTGTTTCGCAAGACGCAACGCTTTGCGGTATCCCTCGGGGTGCGGCATAGAAAAGTTGATCCTCTGCAATTCGGCGATGTCTTTAGCGCGCACCTGCGAAACAACCGTTACAGGAATCCCGTTTAACGAACATATGCCGCCCAAAAGCGCCGGGTCATCGCTGAAGTAGCGGTCGCCGTGCAACTCAATAAAATCCTTGAAAATAAGAGGTATGTAATCGCGTATAGTAGGACGTCCAAGGTTTTTTAAAAGATCAAGTTTTTGTTGCATGTTTAAAGCCATCATTGTCCTCCTTTGTAGCCATGCAGGGCGATAATTTTTGCAAGCATATCCGGCAATTCGCGGCGGTGATAAACAGCATCAACAAATCCGTGTTCGTGAACAAACTCGGAAGTCTGGAAACGGTCGGGCAATACCGCGCCGATAGTGTCCTGAATGACGCGCTTTCCGGCAAACCCCAAAGTTACCCCAGGCTCCGCGAGGATAATATCGCCAAGCATAGCGAAAGACGCCGTAACGCCGCCCGTCGTCGGATCTGTGATTACCGAAATGTAAAGCTGACCGGCGTTTGTATGTTTGGCGACCGCGCCGGAAGTTTTTGCCATCTGCATAAGGGAGATAATTCCCTCCTGCATACGCGCTCCGCCGGAAGCGGAAAAAATAATCACGGGCAACTTATTTGCGGTTGCGTACTCAATAGCCCTTGTAATTTTTTCGCCTACAACACTGCCCATACTCGCCATCATAAAACGGCTGTCCATAATACCGATTACAGCGGGAAGCCCCTTTATTGTACAGCGGCCTGTAACAATAGCCTCGCCCATTTCGCAACTTTTGACCAATTCACTGATTTTTTCTTCGTATCCAGGAAACTCAATCGGATTGCCCGACTTCATACCCGAATCGAACTCGTTAAAACTACCCGCATCCGCGGTAATACTCAGCCTCTGCCGCCAGCCCAATCTGGAATGATTACCGCACGATCCGCAGACCCAAAGGTTTTTCTCCGGGTCGACAATGGGTTTTTGACATTGGGAACATATTAAATCTGACATAAACGTACATTAGACAAATTTTAAAAATTTGTCAAGTAGAAAAAACAAGCCGTCTTCCGGAATCGAACCGGAGACCTCATGATTACAAGTCAAGTGCTCTACCAAACTGAGCTAAGACGGCTAAATAACAACACCGCATCAAGCGGTATTTACTGTAATATTCTGACGTTTTTAGCCAAAAATGTCTATATGCCGCATTGCCTCAAAATAAAAATCTAACCCAAATATGCTTTTCCGAAGGAAGGTTCTGGGAAAAATGGGTTATCAATGCAGGAAAAAAAGGCGCTTACAAGGGAAATAAGTAAGCGGTATAAAAGGCCGGAAAAAAAGAGAAAACAGGCATACTTGACGAACTGGTTAAAACAACCGGCTATAATCGCAAGTACGTTTTCACGTCCTTGCCAACTGGGGAAAACTACCACTATCCACTTTATGGTCATTTACACAATTTTTATGATAGACTCTACGGTTATTGTTTCTGCCTCCTTATTCGCCTGACTATAATCCAATAGAAAAAATCTGGGCAAACATGAAATGTTTCCTTCGTAACTATCTGAAAGAATTTAAATCTGTTGATTCCGGTATTTACAACTATTTTGGTTTATAGATAACTAAGTTAAATCACTATAATTTTACCATATTTAGCCACAATTCTGCTTAACGTTCTGGATGTAATTGACATTTTTTTGCGCCCGATAAGGAAAAATGCAAAGCATTTTTACGGGCGCAAAAAAATGCGGCTACGAAAAACAGCATAAAGGGCGCAAGTCCGACTGTGGTTTTTCGTAGCCCGAGCCGCCGTAAAGCGGCGAAGCAGTTACAATCATATTATGTGTAATGTACTTGCTTTATTATATTTTATCTGCAATATAGTAGAAACAATCAGCATAATATTCTTTTAAATGCTGAAATTCATCTGCATTACTTGCATCAATTATTAATTTATTATTAATAAAAAATACCAGATATTTACTCTCAGTATTTTCAAATAATCGAACAAATACATTTTTAGGCATATTATCATAAAATTCTCGATCTTTAATATATAAATCTGGAGCAAGAATATATATATTAAAATTAGGATCAATGATAGGCATATCAAATCTACCATAATTCATCCCAGACCATAAATAACAGAATTCTCTTTGAGTAATTACATTTTCACTAATAGATATTGGAAAATCCATACAATTACTGTTCATTAAATATTCATTATTGTCAAATAGTACCGTATTATCTTTAATATTTATTTTCTTTCCAATTTTTGTTGTTTCAATGATTTCCATTGGTTTATCATAGAGGAGTGATGATGCCATTTTTATTTCATATATTCCATTAAATGAAAATAAATTATTATCAATTGTTGTATTTACATTTTCGTCAATTCTTACTTCTTCTTTATTTTGTTCTATTATTTCTATGTATTTTATTTCTTTTTTTATATTACAAGAAATAAATAGTATTAATAAGAATAGAATTATACAAAAATGCAAAATCATTTTTATTTTGTTCATAAATAACCTCAATAATAATACAATATAATACTCTTTATCTATAATGTCAAGTGTTTTATTAATAATATATTTCTTCAATAATATTGTACCATTTTCACAATTTTCAAGTACATTGCACATAACGTTTTGGCTGTAACTGACGTTTGGGGCAGGTTATAGGGCGTTGCGTAGCAACGACCCCTGCCCCAAATGTGGCGGAGAAAAACCGCACAAAGGGCGTTAGCCCGACTGCGGTT
>JAITUY010000099.1 GCA_031286095.1 Treponema sp.
GCCCAGTGTATTGATGAAAAAGGCTGGCTTCATTCAGGCGACAGGGGAGTTAAGGACAAAAACGGCAACTTTAAGGTTACTGGCCGCCTAAAGGACATGATAATCCGCGGAGGAGAAAACATCTCCCCCAAGGAAGTAGAGGATTTTTTGTACACCATGCCCGGTATCAAGGACGTGCAAGTGGTCGGCATCGCCAGCGAAAAATACGGCGAAGAAGTAGGCGCTTTTGTCATACTTCATCCTGACGTAAAAATGAGCGTGGAAGATGTCCGTGACTACTGCCGTGATAAAATCGGCAGGTATAAAATCCCCAAATATGTGTTTTTTGTAGACGGTTTTCCGCTTACATCCAGCGGAAAGATACAGAAGTACCTGTTACGCGAAATGGGCAGTAAAATGGCAAAGGAACAGTCAGGCGCCTAATAACTTAGTGTATTGTAAAAACTGTATCGAAGTAGATTCACGCAAAGGCGCTAAGACGCAGAGTCGTTGTTTGTGGTATTAACTTAATACTTTTTATATCTTATTTTGATTTATATATTCGTATAACGATAATCTATTGTGCAAAAGCTCCGCGCCTCAGCGTCTCTGCGCGATGTATTTTAAAAATCTTTTTTGTAGAGAACAATTAGATGCCGGGGAAAACCTCTACGCAGTTTCTGCCGAGTTCTTTGGCTTTTCTAAGAGCAGTGTCTGATTTTTCAAATAGTTCTTCGACTGTGGAAGCATGGGAAGGCGCAACCGCAATGCCGATACTGGCGCTGACTTTAATAATAACAGTTTCATTTGAGCCTGGACTTGCGGGAACTTCAACCTGTTTGCTTTCTATTTTTTCTCTGATGCGTTCAGCGGCTATTTCTGCATTTCTGCGTTCGGTATCAGTTAGAAGAACTGCAAATTCATCTCCTGAAAGACGCGCAGGAATATCAACGGAACGCAGGCACGATTTGATCGTTTCCGCGGCGGAAATAATAACTATGTCTCCTGCCATGGTTCCGTAGTTGTCATTAATAAAATGAATCTTATCCAAATCTATCATAAGTAAGGACATTATACGCAATTTCATTGACTGGTTATTAAAACGTTCCCTGATTGATTCTTCCAAAAAACTGCGGTTGTAAAGTCCTGTCATTTCATCTGTAATGGCGCGCCGCCTTGCGATCTCGCCCCACCTTATCAGATCGTTGTAGGATTTTGACGATTGATCCAGCCACTGGTTTTGGATAATGCCTATTGTCCTCAATATTTTATGACCTGCCGCGGGATACTCAGAAATTATCTTGTAAAAATCAACCTTGTTAAGTTTTATTAATCCTGAATCCTCCGCCGCGGTTATAGTTGCTGACCTTGGCTCATTGGCAATGATGGACATTTCGCCAAAAAATTCTCCTGATTTAATATCAAATAAATTTCGCTGGGTTCCGTCAGGCTGCGAGCAATAAGCGCTCATGGCTCCGCATAAAAGTATAAATAGTTCTTCTCCGTTGTCCCCTTCTTTAAAAATAGTTTCTCCTTTGTTAACATGGACAGTTTTTAACGCCTCTTTAACAATTAATAATTCTTCTTCGTTTAGTTCCGAGAAAAGAGATACTTTTGTTAAAGATATTGCAGGCAAATCCTGTGTTATTTCATTCATTGTGTGTCCGTATTACTGTAATGGACTATCCTCTCTCCGCCTGCGCGCCACGCGTTCAGAAGAGCGGAATAAACACCGTTAAACAAATCGTCCCAGTTTTTACCGTCTTTGTCTTTATCACATATCGCCCATGATATTGTCGTTGAAAAATTAAATTCGGGAATATCTCCTTGAGACGGGACAGGTTCCATCGCGGCGATTGCGTCGTATAGTTCTTTTGCGATCTTTTCAGCCAGAGAATAGCCGCAGTTATTTATTATTAATCCGGTTTCGTTGCTTTTAAAACGAAGCGCCCAGCCATATCCCAATCGCCTTATGATGTTTTTAAGGATAGCCGCTATTCTGATCATGGCTTCGTCTCCTGCGCTGTGTCCGCGTGAATCTACCAGAATTTTAAACCTGTCCGGTTTTAACATTATCAGCGCTGCAGTAGCGCTTAAAATGCTGATAATTTCATCGTTTATCATACTTTGTTTAAAAAGACCTGTAGAGAAATCTTCATAAACCCGCCTGTGTAATTCCTGTACCCATGGCATGTTTTCCAAAATCAGTTTATGCGTGGATTTTATGCGCCCTGTCATCAGCAGTATAGCGTTTAAAAGGATATGGCATACTACACGTGGTTCTTCTTTTGCAAGTGAATCTATTGTATGCCCATCACACGGAAACTTTACAAGTTTTGAATCCTCGTCGGCTTCAGCGCAGGCATCGTAATCGGCTCCCCGCGCAAAGTCAAAATCTCCGATTGTATCGCCTGCGGTAAATATTGCTATTTCGTCTTCTCCGCCATCACTACGGTTTTTATAAACACGTATAGCTCCTTCTGTCAAAATATATAAATGATTGGCTTTTTCGCCTGCGGAAAATAATAAGGTTCTCTTTGAAAGATTAAGCATACCGGAATGAGAGATGACAAAATTTATTTCTTCGGTGTCAAGATTGTTAAAAAGCTCCGTTTTTGTAATTAATATATGATCAAAATTTACCGGAACCATTGATATATTATTGTTTGAATTTAAGGAAAATGTCGAGATATTAAAAATTGGCTATTGCCAAATTTCCCATAAAACGCTAAAATATCACCATAGATTGGAAAATCCAGCCAATTGAAACAGGAGGGTCCATGGCAGATGCCGCTAAAACAGGGGATATTACTTTTCCCCAGGAATTGTTGTCGTTTATAGAAGAATGGAAGGTAAAGCCGGGGAGTCTTATCATGATTCTCCATAAAACTCAGGAAACTTTTGGTTATATTTCCCGTCCCGCTGCGGATAAATTGTCTTTACTTACAGGAATTCCCCTTGCCCGCATATACGGAGTTGTTACTTTTTACCATTTTTTCAAGACCAAAATGCCGGGGAAACATAAAATTTCAGTATGTCTTGGAACGGCGTGTTATCTTAAGGGTTCTCAGGAACTGCTTGATGAAACCAGAAGCCTTCTTGGGCTTGAACCTGACGGCGTTACACAAGACGGTCAGTTTTCAGTAGACCCTGTTCGTTGTGTCGGCTGTTGCGGTCTTGCGCCTGTGTTGACAGTTGGTAACGA
>JAITUY010000109.1 GCA_031286095.1 Treponema sp.
TGATACAAAGTTCGATATTGTCGTATAATGCGGTTCCGTATCTTCCGCCAGCGCCTTTACCACCATATTGTCTTCACACATTCTCGCTATTTTCCTTGAGCTTATTATTCCAAGCGAATAGCAATACAGGATTATTTTTAACAATATCCCGGGTTTTATTGCCGCGGCTCCGGTTTCATCGTTGTTGTATTTCCCGTCAAATATGCACAGGTCGAGTTTCTTGTCGATTAACCTGTTTAATGTATGTTCGTATGTACCGGGCAGTATCTGTTCTGACAAATTTAC
Organism: Treponema sp.; assembly: GCA_031286095.1. Taxonomy (GTDB): domain Bacteria; phylum Spirochaetota; class Spirochaetia; order Treponematales; family Breznakiellaceae; genus WQXQ01. Next base: position 286 of record JAITUY010000109.1, read on the forward strand.
CGTTAAAAAAAGACCTTGTCCTTTTTCTGTTTCTTTATAGTGTGCCATAATGTATTATTTTATCATATTTTTCTTCTTTTGTCTATTTTTCTTTCTGTTATGCGTCATGTTGTATGCTTCATGGCTTTTTCTGCAACCTCGTTAGGCAACGTACCGCCCGACTATTGTTATTTTTTATTATATTTCTTAAACCATTTTATTGAAACTACAATTAATAACATAGAAACACTTATTTCAATAATACCATATATTATACCATATCTTAAATCAATTTTGTATGCTGGATAATATAACATTATCACATATATAGTTTTTCCAATAATTAGTAATACATAGAAGAATCCTCCAATAATGTTTATCCATATTATTATCATTTTATTAATAAATAAATTTGAAATTATCATAAATATAGGTATAATCAAAATAATATCTGGAATAATAAAAAAGAAGAATTTTTTTATATCTGATAATTCATCTATTGGTACATTCATTATATCACCTATAATTACATATGACATATTATTAAATGCATTCACATCTAAATAATGAAATAAAGATATTATAGCTGTCCATAATCCAAATAATACAATTCGTATATTCATTTTTGAATCATTATATTCCATAATACCCTCTCGTAATTAATTACTTTTGTATTTTATCATATTATTTATTATTAAATCAAGCTTTTTATAATATTTTTAAATCGAATTAGGCCGTATGGCACATAACATTATCTACACACTATTAATCTTTATCGAATTGCCTCAATTCTTTGATAATATAATCTTGAATAATTACAAATACATAATTATCGGGAATTCTTTTAGTTTCTCAAAACTTCTATTCCTGCAGAAGCTGGCGGATATTGGTAAGCTGGCTTTTAAGAAGCGAATTTTCCTGTTCCTGCTCGGAGACGACAGTTCTAAGGTCGGAAACAGTCTGATTTAGATTGCCCTTTTCGGTTTCCAGAGACGCGATGGCTTTGTCTTTGTCCGTAACTGTTTTTTGCAATTCAGCGTTTTTGTCTTCCATCTCTTTCATACGGCGTGAACTGCCTGCGCTGTATGAATCGATAGTTTTTTGCATTTCTGCAATTTTTTCTTCCATCTGGGCGTTTTTATTAAATAATTCCAGACTTTCCGAACCGCCTGTTATGCGAAGATGAGCAATCATCGTCTCCATGGAATCAATCGCCTTATTATAAAATTCTTTTCTGGACTGAGCGGCGCGAGAAGAAGAAAAAACACCCGCATTGTTTATATAACGAAAATTTTCTATACTCTGCGCCGCCTGATCATATTTCGCGTCCCTTATAAGCTCACTGATCGCGGAAAGACCGCCGGCCAATTGCGCCTCGATAGCGGCGGCTCTTTCCTGATCGTTTGACATTTGCGAAAGTTCGCTCATCGCGGAATCTTTGCGGATTTCGTCAATCAGCGCGCTTTCCGCCGTACCATAAACACCAGTTCCCTGCCTAACCTGCACATCCTTTTTTCCATTAAAGTAAAAAATAAATCCGCCGCCGCAGACTAAAATTAAAATGGCAGTTATGTTAACTAACAGCGGGAAAAGAGCGCTGTTTTTCTTTGCGTTTATAACTGTTTCTTCACCCGCCGACTGCGACAAATGTCTGCGGCGTCTTTCCGCTATTCCGTTTATTTTTGAAAGTATTTCTTTTTGTTCTTCTACTGAAATTCCCGAAGATGAGTCAAAAGCAACTTCGTTTACTGCCATTTTACTTCCTCCCGGTTTCTATTTTTGCGGCCTCTTTCATGGAAAGTCTGATCCCCCCCGCTTTAACGCCGCGTACATTGTAATCATGCGCCTTAAAATCTTCGGAAAGGACTTTAAGCCTCGGCTTTGGAACATATTTTACACTAAAAATAAATTTCTGTCTTGTATCTACATGTAAAATTTGCGCTCCGTCCGGAACAAGGAAATAATCCTTGTTCATTATCCAGCCCTCAATTACACAGCGTTTTATACAGGGATAACCTGTTCCCTTTTCTTTGTAAATTATCGTAAAAATTGTTTTTGAAAGCGCGTCCTTGTCCGCAACGCCAATCCACCACGCATCTGCCCCGACAAATGTTTTTTCGCTCAAATCCATGATCGTGTACATTCCGTTTTTGCGGATAGCGAGAATTCTGTCAAAGGGCGAAACTTCGGCGATTTTCGCGCCGGATACATTTGTCCCCAAATAGCCTGTCTTACTATCGTATTTTAACTCAACATCCCGTTTTACAACTTCTTTGGCGATAATTTTTTCAAAAGCGCCTACAACGGTTTTCCTTTTCCCGCCGCCGATTTCTTCGTTGGCTTTTATTTTAGCGACAATGCCTTTAAGATACGAAACCGAATAGGCTATTATGTTTTTCAGGTGGCTGTTTATTTCCTTAATGCGCGCCTGTATCTGCTCCATTTCATCTTTCGCTTTGTTGATGTCGTATAACGATATCCTGCGGATTGGGATTCGCAAAAGGTGTTCAACATCGTCCTCCGATATACCACGCGGTCCTACTTCTTTCATAAACGGCTTAAAGCCTGCAACAACCGCATCCTGAACGCCTTTTGCGGTTTTCATTTTCTCGATGCCTTTATAAATTCGTTCCTCTATAAAAATTCTTTCCAGCGTGCGCAAGTGCAGTTTATCAAGAAGTTCTTTTTTTTCAAGATCAAGTTCTTTTGTAAGGATTTTGACAAGTTGTTTAGCGTGATGTTTGATTATTTCGTTAACCGTCATAACGGCAGGCAGACCGTCTTTTATCACAAGTAAATTCACGGAAATTGACTGTTCGCATTCCGTAAACGCGAAAAGCGCGTCTATTGTTTCCTGGGCGTATACGCCGCGGGCAAGTTTAATTTCAATTTCAACCTTTTCGCTGGTAAAATCGTTAATGCCCATTATTTTTAATCTTCCGTTTCTTGCCGCGCTGTCTATGCTGTTTATGATGCTTTCTGTGGTCGAGCCAAAAGGAAGTTCCGTAATAAGTATGCGCTTTGGATCGGAAGTGTCCAATTTTGCGCGTACTAGAACTTTACCGTTTCCTCCGTGGTATTCGGAAATGTCAACATACCCGCCTGTCGGAAAATCAGGGTAAAGTTCAAACTTTTTTCCGGTAAGACAGGCGATCTCCGCCTCAAGAACCTCAATAACATTGTGCGGCAGAATTTTTGTGGACATTCCTACGGCAATGCCTTCCACTCCCATTATAAGCACAACAGGAATTTTTGCGGGAAAAAGAACCGGCTCGCGGTTTCTGCCGTCGTAAGATTCAGCCCACTGCGTCAGTTTTGGATTATAAAAAACGTCTTTGGCAAGCGGTGTTACGCGGCATTCAATATAGCGCGGCGCTGACGCTTCGTCTCCAGTGTAAAGGTTGCCGAAGTTTCCCTGTCTGTCTATAAAAAGTTCCTTATTAGCAAGCACAACCAGCGCGGGGTAAATTGAGGCTTCGCCGTGTGGGTGGTACTTCATGCACTCGCCGACTATGTTGGCAACTTTGTGAAATTTGCCGTCGTCTTTTTCAAAAAGCGTGTGCATTATGCGCCGCTGTACGGGTTTAAGCCCGTCTTCAAGATCAGGAATTGCTCTGTCTTTTATTACATAAGAGGCGTATTCAAGAAAATTACGGTCGAAAAGATTTTTGATAAATGCCATTTTTTTATCCCGCGTCTTCTATTAAGTTCTTCATTATGTATTCGCGTCTCTCAGGAGTGTTTTTCCCCATGTAAAAATCCAGCACCTGCGGAACCTGCTTTAACGTGTTCACCGATACCGGCACTATGCGCATATCCTCTCCGATAAACTGACCGAACTCTTTTGGGCTTATCTCCCCCAGTCCCTTAAAGCGCGTTATCTCGCACTGGGAGCCAAGCACGACTGCGGCCTCGTCCCGTTCTTTTTCCGAGTAGCAATAACGGGTCTCCTTTTTTGTGCGGACGCGGAACAGCGGCGTTTCCAAAATAAAAACATGACCCGCCGTTACAAGCTCCTCAAAATAAGAGAGAAAGAAAGTTAAAAGCAGGTTGCGAATGTGAAAACCGTCAAAGTCCGCGTCTGTAGCGATTATTATCTTCGCATAACGCAAACCCTCAATATCATTATCAATACCAAGAGCCATCATCAAGTTAAAAAGCTCTTCATTCTTGTAAATTGCGGCGCGTTTTTTGCCGTACACGTTTTCCACCTTGCCGCGAAGGGAAAAAATTGCCTGTGTCAGCACATCGCGGCTGGAAACAATTGAACCTGTCGCAGAATCGCCTTCTGTAATAAAAATGGTGGAGTTTTTTCCTTCCTTTTCGTCCTCAAGGTGGTACTTGCAGTCTTTAAGTTTGGGAATTTTAAGGGCGATTTTTCTCGCCGCTTCCCGCGCTTCTTTTTTTACGGCGTTTAACTCTGTGCGCAGGCTTTCGTTAGCGGCTATTTTTTGCTCAAGTTTTTTGCTAGCCTCTGGATTTTTATGAAGCCAGTCTTCCACGGCGTTGCGTGTTTCCTGCACAACCCACGCTCGAATGTCCGAGTTGCCAAGTTTGTTTTTTGTCTGACTTTCAAAGACCGGATTCTTTAATTTTACAGCAATCGCGGCGGTTGTGCCTTCGCGCACATCCTCACTACGGTAGTCTTTTTTATAATAGGTTTGAATTCCTTTTAAAAATCCTTCCTTAAAAGCAGACAGATGCGTTCCGCCGTCCGAGGTGAACTGTCCGTTTACAAAGGAAAAATATTCCTCGCCGTAATTATTGGTATGCGTAAACGCTATTTCAAGCTGACCATTAGCCGAATGTTCGCCGTGATAGTAGCCGATAGGGTACAGGCAGTCGTCGCCCGTTTCTTCTTTTAAGAGATCAAATAACCCGCGGGTCGATATAAAACGCTTGCCATTAAACGACAGAGTAAGCCCGGCGTTAAGATACGCATAATTTTGCATCCGCTTTTCGATAAACTCAACGTTAAATAAATAATCTTTGAAAATTTCTGGATCGGGCGTAAACTCAACCATTGTCCCGTCTTTAACTTTTTCTTTCAGCTTACCTTTTCTGCTGTTTAACAATTTTCCTCTTTGAAAAACAGCCTCGGCAAATTCGCCGTTACGCACGGCGACCACTCGAAAGTGAATGGAAAGCGCGTTAACCGCTTTTGTTCCAACTCCGTTAAGCCCTACCGAAAATTGAAACACATCGTCATTGTATTTCGCTCCGGTATTAATTACGGAAACGCACTCAACCAGTTTTCCAAGCGGGATTCCGCGCCCAAAGTCGCGCACTTTTACCGTCGCCGCTCCCGTTTTTGCGATATCCTTTATTGCCACTTCAATATTTTTTCCGTTGCCCATGATGAATTCATCAACGCCGTTATCAATTACTTCTTTTAAGAGAACATATATACCGTCATCGGGATTGGAACCGTCTCCAAGCCGTCCGATGTACATTCCCGTTCTCAGTCTGATGTGTTCAAGCGATGACAGAGTTTTTATTTTTGATTCATCATAAACAGGCGTTTTAGCGGACGCTGGTTTTCCCGCTGATTTTGGCTTTGCCGCGGTTTTTGTTTTTGCCGCTGGTTTTGGCTTTGTTTTAGGTTTTGCTTTTTTTACCGGCATAAATCACCTACAGTTGTTTTTTCAACTCCTGAATGTAAGCTTGCGAGTCACGGACGCTTTCTTCAAGATCGTCTATCGCTTTTTTTATTTCTTCAATCTTATTATTTCTTTCCTCAATTGCTTTTTGATATTTTTCTATTTTCGCGTTTTCTTCGTCAATGGCGAGAGACGCCGTCAGTTTGCTTATGGTGCTTTCATATTCAATTATCGACTGGTTCATCTTGACCGCCCTGCCGATGATTTCCCCGTCTTCGGCGGTAACTATTGTGTCGATAAAATATTTTCGTTCAGGCAGAATTTCAGCGTCCATAATTCCGGCGGCCTGCGCGCCGAAATTTCTGTACAGGTTGCGCAGGTTCTCCCTTATTTCGTTTATACGGTTTTTCAGGTTTTGTATTTGTTTTTGAGGGTTGCCGTCTACGCCGAAACTGGAGGAAATCATGCGTCTTTCATCTTTTAAAACAGAAAGTTCGTCCATAGCGGCGCGGGATATTTCACGTAACTTGTCAACTTCTGCGCATAGCCCGGCTATCTCACCTTCTTCGCCGCTCCTTGTTTCTCTGCCGATGTAGCGCTCACCTATGTTATGGTAAAGCTGTTCCTGGCTTTCCTGCGCCTTGGTAAGAAATGATTTAAGCACAAGCCCTTGAGCGCTTTTGCCTATCCATGTAAAGACATTGCCTCCGTCTTTTACTTCAAGTTCCCTGATGCGATTATCCAGCGATTCCAGTTTTGAAGAAAGCGTGTCCGCCTGCTCCCTGAAAAGAGATGTAAAATCATTATACTCGCTGTTCTCCAGAAGCGCCTTGCCAAGTCTGCGGTAAATGACCGCCATTTCCCTTAAGCGGTCTTTTTCCTCATGTTCCCTGCGTTCAATTGTATCTTCAAGTTCCTTAAAGCGGCGGTTTTTTTCTTCGACCTTTCCGATGGCGGTATTTGTCGCGGCTATATTGTTAAGGTAGTCTTTGTATCGCCCTATATCGTCAAAATTGACCTGCATATCCTTCGTGCGGGAATAAAGGTTTTCGCCAAAATTTTCCAAAAGGGTATCAAGGGAAGCGCGGGTTTCCTGTTTATCTTTTTCAAGGTCGTCTATACGTTTTTTACGTTCATCCATAAGGCTAGTATATGATATTAAAACGTCATATACTAGCCCGATAAACGGTATCTGACCACAAAAAACACAAGAAAAATTTACAAAATGTTATTTTTAATGGTATTTTCAGCGGTCAGACAACGTTTACCGGAGCGGTTTATGATAGCACGGGTTCTCGCCGCGCTCATACATTCCTCTGACTGCTTATAAGTAATCAGCTGGAATGGCTTAAACCGCCATTGGAGGCAATCCGCAGGAACAGCATCCGAGCGCGGTTTTTAATTTAACGTTTTGTTATAACCACATCAGGATCAAATGCATCTTCAGCCAAAGTTTTTACAGAGCTAGGGATAACAACACTAGTAAGTTTATTATCTTTAAATGAATAAGCTCTAATCTGAGTGACCCTATTAGAAATGGTTATACTGGTTAATTGATTCTCAGTGAACGCGCCCCTTCCAATAATAGTGACATTATCAGGAATGGTTATACTGGTTAGTTGATTGTGTCTGAATACATCGTCTTCAATCTTAGTGAGGCTGGTAGAAATGGTTACACTGGTTAATTGATTATTCCTGAACGCGGCACCCCCAATATAGGTAATATTATTAGGCAAGGTTATACTGGTTAGTTTATTTTGCCTAAACGCATGCATCTCAATAATTATAAGGCTGTCGGGAAGAATCACACTGGTTAGCTGTTTATTAAAAAGCGCGCGCTTCCCAATAACAGTAACAGGCAAATTATTTATCAAGGCCGGTATTGTAATATCTTTCTCGCTTCCGCTATATTCTGTTATGGTTATTTTGCCGTTTTTTTCCGTATATTGAAAGTCACTAACATCTTGTCCTAAAACTGAAAATGTCAAACCAGTCATCAATACAAAAAACAAAACATTCTTTTTAATTTTTATGCCTCTTATAAAGTAGTATACACCATTAAAACGGCGTATACTACTCCATTAGCAATTTAAAGTTAAAAAAAATACTTAAGAAACATCGGAAAATTCATCATGCAAAGCTCGCGGGAAACGAAGAGAATGGGACTTAATTACCTTGTCGTGCGTCTACAATAGAGTTGTCCGGAAACTTCAGTTTCTGAACAACTTCATATAAAAAATGCGGTTTTGTAATGCTTTAGCCTGAAAAACCGCAAGACTTGTGAGACAACCAACCGGGTTGTCGAACAAGTCCAATATGTTTTTTCTTGTGTTAACATAGTAATTACCTGACAGTTTCCCACGAATGAAACCGGAAATTAAGCTACCAATTCCTCCTCTGGAGCGTTAATCGATATGCCTTCAACGAAGGGCCGGTACGAGGGTCTGCCGTTCATGTTCCGCCCTTTCTGCGCCCTTTCATAATTATAAATATGCAAATAAGAATCAAGATCACTTTGCGTCTCTTCCAGACTTTCATAAAATTTAATCCTCCCATGAATTCTGAAATGCTCGTCCAAAAGCGTTTTGTGAAGCCTCTCAACAATTCCGTTACTCTGTGGTCTTCTGACTTTTGTCGTCTTGTATTCAATATCCTCAAGTTTTAAAAATAATTCAAAGGGATGCCTGTCCATTCTGCCGCAATATTCTCGCCCGTTATCAGTCAGAATCAAAATGATCGGACATTCATGCTCCTAAAAAAAGGCAGAACTTTCTTATTAAGTGCATGAACGGCGGTAACTGGAACTTTAGATGTATATAAATGTCCAAACACAAACCGTGAATGACAGTCAACAACTGTTTGAAGATATATCTTTCCTATCCCTTTGAGATTCTACAAAAAAGGCGTCTAAAAACTTTCGGTTTTAACCGACTAATTCCCATGTAAAGTCATTTTTTATATGCCTCTCCCTGAACTCGCTGTCAAACTTTTCCAGTAAAGTTATGTGCTGTTCAGCCAACTGTATGTTATTGTCCTTGCAATGCTTTTCAAGGCGTAACAGCCTTTGATGTTTCGTTACGAGTTCATGGCGCGCCAGATGCCCCGTATTGCCCCGACTCCTACATGAACGTCACTGAATAGCAGTTGTTGGCTGGTTTTTAAGGGACCGTGTGTCGGAAACTCAAGATGGCTTTGCCTAAAAGCCTGTCGGCTCCAAACACCTGAAAGCTCCTGCGGATTTCATAAAACTAAATAGTCCGTTAATTTAAATACTTTACTGATGTCGTCAAGCTCTGAAGCAAGTTCCAAAAGGCTCAGTTGCGTCTTACGTTTTTTTTGCTATTGTTGGTGATCATATAAATCTCCTTAAGATTAATTTTTGGTCAAATAATTATATAATTCGGGGTCTTTATGACCGCTATTTTTTTAGACTGTTAGGTAATTACCAATAAAAAAGTATTTTTGCAGGGCTAAAGCTTGCTTTAGCCCGAAAAAATGCAGGACTTGTAAGACAACCAACCGGGTTATCGAACAAGTCCAATATTGTTCCTTCAGATTAACGCTTATAAACTGCCCCTGTGAATTATCCGTGTATTTAAATCTTGCCATAATGGGGTTATTGTAACATATTTATGATTTTTGCGTTATTATTTTTTACACGTTATGCGCCATTTGATATTTCCGATAGTCTCATCATGCGAAGCGCCAAATGCTGTTTTTATATTAATCCTTCTACATCCGCAAGTATCATTATCTTTCTTATTATATCCAAATCTTTTTAACTATCAAAAATAAACAATCTATATTCATTATTCTGGTTGTTGTTTATTGGAACTAAAACCTCAAAACTATTTAGTCTATTTATATTACCAATAACCCTGTTAAATATTATAACTTCGTCATTATAGTTATAATAAAAATCATCTTTATCATAAACATTACTATCAATCTCTTTAAGCTCAGGAAAACCTAAATTAATAGGTTTATCATTACCGTGCTCCATTTCCTGTATAATCTCTTCATAACCACAGTATGAGGGAACAAAAAGAGAAATATTGGTAATATAATGAAAAGAATATTCTTTTTCAATTTCATTTAAAAATTCAATGAAATATGGAGTAACCCATTCACCATTTTCTCCGTATCCATAATTTTTAAATAATGCGGATTCAGGATTTTCAACTATCGATGAAGCAAGAAAAGAGTTATAATGTCTTGGCGCACCTGTTATTTTATATCTAAATATGAATTTATAATAGTCTAATTCGTTTTCCATACCATTTGTTTTGTTCTTTTTACTACAGGCTAGAAAAATACGCGAACCACAATATATTAACCTAATTCGTATTGAATTGTTACCATATAATAACAAAGAATAATTATTAGACTTGTTTAATAACCAAAGAAAACATTAAACTACTTAAATGGGAAGGGGAAAAAAGGCAAAGAATGCCAAAGAAGCTCTTTTTAAGCGGTTGTACGGGGTGAAACCT
>JAITUY010000151.1 GCA_031286095.1 Treponema sp.
TTCGGCTGTTGTGTCTGTGTGATTTTTTTGTTTTTGGGTTTTTTTGCGTGTGTGCTGTGGCGTGGGGGCGGGGGGGGGGGTGGGGGGGGTAGTGAATCGGTGTGAATCGGCTCGTGTATTGGTGTGCGTTAGCGCCCCGGAGAACTTGTAATCTGGTTGAGCTTTGTGTACCAACATGACGATAAACTACCATGTTTCCAAAAATATGTCAAGCGTCCAAAAGAAAAGAGCAAAGTTTATTGTCGTTTTTCATTGTATCGGCAAGACTATGCAAATATTCATTCGCGTCTCCATCACGAAAACGCAAATCCATGTTCTTTTTGGTTTTTACAGGGTAAAGAAGATTTTCCAGTTCTTTTCTGGACGTTTCGTCATTTTCAATAAAATAATAATAATCAAAACCGCGCTGCTCTATTTTGACAACTCTTTCAGCAGCCCCTTGATATATATTTTCTTCATCGGGAGTAATATCAAAAAGCGGAAGTGTTTGTCTGTCTTTATTTGGAAGACCCCGTCTGCCACTCCCGGCAAATGCGTCAAAATAAATTAATTTCCAACCATACTTATCCCTGTATTTGTTCATTATTTTCAGGTATGCGTTTACATATTTTGCGAAAGCGTCAAGCTTCTGTTCGGTCCAGTTTCCGCCCCAACTATCTTTACTCATTCTTCCGCCCAAAAAGGAAATAATAATTAGACATACGCCATCCATAACGTCTGCAACATAAATACTATACATTTGTTATGCAATCATGTCAATGATATTTATTCCGCTTTTGTATATCTTTCTTAAGGCGCTGCTTTTTCAGCCAGAACCGGGAATCGAACCCGGGACCTGCGCATTACGAGTGCGCCGCTCTGCCAACTGAGCCATCCTGGCGTATTACAATAACTATACTCGTACTACTACGCACTCGTAATGCTTCGTAACCATCACTTGGTAACACGCATTACGAGTGAATAGGTAGCCGCTTACGCGGCATTAAGAGGGCTCTGCCAACTGAGCCATCCTGGCGTTTTCAAACAATAATTCTTGTACCACACGCGCACTCGTAATGCTTCGCACTCTATTACTTGGTAATATGTATTACGAGCGAAACGGTAGCCGCTTGCGCGGCATAATATGGCTCTGCCAACTGAGCCATCCTGCGTTTTTTAGAATTATATCAGTTATGGGCGCGGACATTCAATTGCCTGTACTGACATTCTCCGCCTTGATAGGGTATAATTACAATAGAGTTGTTAAACAAGTCAATAAACAGGGGGCTTAAATATGATTATTTTAACATTGAACTGCGGTTCTTCATCGGCGAAATATCAGGTGTTCAACTGGGAAACGAAGGATATCCTTGCGGTAGGTATCGTGGAAAAAGTAACTATAGGCGGTTCTTTTATCACGCACAAGGCAAAGGGCAGAGATGAAGTTGTCTTTGAAAAGGATTGTCCCACACACACGGACGCGATCGAACTAATTATTAAAACGCTGACAAGCAAGGAAACAGGCGTCATTGACGATATGTCGGTAATAAAAGCCGTCGGACACCGCGTTCTGCACGGCGGAATGAAATTCACAAAGAGCGTTATTGTAGACGAATCAGCAATGGCCGCCTTTAACGAGGTAAAAGATTTAGGTCCGCTTCACAATCCCGCGAATATCATGGGCATTGAGGCGGCGCAAAAGGTTCTGCCCAATGTGCCGCATTGCGCTATTATGGATACCGCTTGGCATCAGACAATGCCGTCCAAGTCCTTTATGTACGCGGTTCCAAAAGAATGGTACGAAAAATATCAGGTGCGCCGTTACGGTTTCCACGGGACAAGTTTCCTTTATACCGCGAAACGCGCCGCCGTGTTATTAGGACAGGACCCTTTCAAAACAAATGTGGTAATCTGCCATATCGGGAACGGCGCTTCTGTAAACGCGGTCAAGGACGGCTGTTCCTTTGACACATCAATGGGAATCACCCCTCTTGAGGGGCTTGTCATGGGGACTCGTTCCGGCGATATTGACGCGGCTTTGCCTTTTTATGTTATGCGAAAGACTGGCATGAGCGCCGCCGAAATAGAAACAATCCTCAATAAAAAATCAGGGCTTTTGGGGCTGACCGGAAAACATACGGACAGGCGCGATATTCAATCCGCGGCAGTCGGGGGCGATGAACAAGCTTTGCTTGCCCAGCATATCGAAGCCCACCGCGTAAAAAAGTACATCGGCGCTTATTGGGCTGTACTCGGCAGAGTTGACGCTCTGGTACTTACCGCAGGCGTAGGCGAATTTGCGTGGTTCATGCGGGAAAAAATTCTTGATGGTCTGGAAGGTATCGGTATCGTTTACGATCCCCGCAAAAATAAATTATCCTGCACAAGAAATACCGAAACGTTAATCAGCAAACCAGAATCGAAGATACCCATTTTTGTTATCCCTACCGATGAAGAACTTGTAATGACGGAAGACGCTTACGCTTTGATGAAAGGCGCTTATGATACGCATACCCATTTTACTTATTCCTTCCAGAGCAAGGACTACGTAAATAAGGGACGCGCCGAAAGTCTTAAACATGATCTGGAAAAAAATCCCGGACTTGCGGAGATTATCGCCAAGCCAAAATGAAAGAGATACTTTGTATCGGAAATCCGATTGTTGATGTGTTCGTAGATATAGACAGCAACCTCGCAAAAAAATACGGAATCGTTGATCCTGTTCAGCACATTTCAGGCGAGCAGGCGGAATCTTTTCTGCGCGAACCTTCTGTTAATTTTACAAGGGCGGTAAAAAGTTCAGGCGGTGGCGCGGCAAATGTCTCTAAGATAGCGGCTCTGCTTGGAATGAACGCCGTATTTTGCGGCTGTACCGGACAGGATGAACTTGCCGAATTTTTTAAAAAAGAAATTACGGACGCGGGCGCAACCGCTACTCTCGCGGAATCAAGCGAAAAAACGGGTATCTGTTTTGCGTGTACTGTAGACGGGCAGTTGCGTTTTGCGGCAAGCCCGCGGGCGGCGCTGGAGCTGAACGAATCGCATATCGGTCAAGAACTTATTACCGGAGCGGAAGTTGTTGTTCTGGACGGATATATTCTTGACCGCCGCCCATTGGTACAGCACATTCTAAAACTGGCAAGCCGAATGGGGATTCCTGTCGCCCTTGACGCCGCTTCTGTTTTTCAGGTTTTAAGCAAAGCCGAAGAAATACTGACGTACAGCAGAAGTTATCCGCTGTTTGTTTTTATGAATGCCGACGAAACAATTGCTTTTTACAATACAATAAGGAAAACCCGCGACGAACAAAAAACATTAACAGATAAAGAAAAAGAAGAATTAGTCATGCGCGACATTTGTCCAATGCTGAAAATAATCACCGACGGCGAATTATTTCCGATTATGGTTGTCAAACTTGGAGGTCATGGCGCGGTAGTAATTGCGGGCGGAAATGTTTACCGCGAGGAGACTTTCACAATTACTCCGCGAAACACAATCGGAGCGGGAGACGCATTTTGCGCCGCCTTCATTTCCGCATGGATACGGGACAATTCGCTTTCCGAGTGCGCCGAGCTTGGAAACAAAGTGGCGCGGGAAATCCTTGAAGTTCCGGGGACGCGCATCAAAAGCGGAAAATTAAAATCGTTTGCGAAGATTCTACAAAAGTAACTTGACTTATTAGGAAACTGAAGTTTCCAGATAACTTTATCACAGCAAAACAGCGTCCGCTATTTTTTGCGCGGTAGCTTTATCCAGTAATTTTTCGATAACTGCGACTGAAAACTTGCCCGCTGTTCCCGCTCCGCGGCTGGTGATGATATTTCCATCCGTTACAACGCTAGCATCCGACCATGAGCCCCCGTTCACTTTTTCTTCCATCCCTGGATAGCAGGTGAAATTTTTCCCTGCAAGCAGTCCAAGCGGAGCGAGTACAAGAGCGGGCGCGGCGCAGATGGCGCAGACCAATTTTCCATTTGCAGACATATCTTTGATAAACGCTCCCGTTTCTTTTGACGCCGCCAGATTTGCCGCGCCAGGCATTCCGCCGGGAAGAATTACCGCGTCCCAGCTTTCCGTACCATGTTTGAAAATTTCTGACAGCGTAACGCAAGCGATCATTTTAATTCCGCCCCACTTGCTTGTTACGGTCAGGCTTTCGGAAATTGATACGGTACTCACTTCTATTCCGGCCCTGCGCAGATAGTCAACGGGAGTTACCGCCTCGACATCTTCAAAACCGTCCGCAAGCAATACAAGCGCTTTTTTTGCCATTTTTTTACTCCAAAAATTAAATATACCGGGAAAGAGATATTGCACTATGGCACTGCCAATTACCCGTATAATAATACCAACAACAAATGAAAAACACTGGACTTGTTCGACAACTGCGAACCTTCGGTTCGAGTTGGTTGTCTCATGTCAGCTACGCTGACCAGTCTTGCGGTTTTTCAGGCTATAAGCCTGCGAACGCGGACTTTAGTCCG
>JAITUY010000201.1 GCA_031286095.1 Treponema sp.
GTATCAGGTTTCACCCCGTACAACCGCTTAAAAAGAGCTTCTTTGGCATTCTTTGCCTTTTTTCCCCTTCCCATTTAAGTAGTTTAATGTTTTCTTTGGTTATTAAACAAGTCTAATAAATAAAAGCATAACAAGGTCTTCTTTTATACATTCAATACCTATTGTTATTGAGTCTTTTCCCTGTTCAGGATAAATAAAACAATTATTCCAATATCCGCCTTCATGAAATTTATATCTATAATATATTTCTTTAAAAGTATTGGTTGGGACACGTTTATTATTTATATAAATAAAAATATCATCTGGCTGCATATTTTTTACATCTTTATTAATTACACTTGTAATCCTATAATATATTAAAATATTTTTATTGTTTTTCATTTCAAAAGTCCATGTATTAAGAGAAATATATCCACCCCATATAAAACCAATTATTTCATTAAATTTTATTTTATACCAGTTTTGTAATACACCATCAATTCTTTGTTCATTGCCCATATTTTCAATAACTTCAATTTCATCATGTAATTGAAGTCTGCCAATAATATTGCCGCTTAAACTTGGTTGTGATCTAATGTTTACAGGGAAATCTAACATTTTATACTTACCAGATTGTATGGCGTAAGCACTGTCCTCTAGCGAAAACAAAGAAAAAAGAGGCATGAAAAACAATAAAAAAGTTATATGTGTTCTCATATTTTTTTATAATGGACTTGTTCGACAACCAACCGGGTTATCGAACAAGTCCATTATACGATGTTTGTTCATTTTAAACAAACACTCCGCCGTAATTGAGTGGGAGTAACCGTGAACAGCCGTAAATATATTTTTTCTCAAAAATGAAGTTTTTTATATAACAAGCGCTGTGATATGTTTTAACAAACGAGCCGGCGGCACATGGGGTGTAATTCCATTTTTCTCTGTAATTTGCTACAATTAAATTGCGCGCAGGATCAACCCTAATAACATACAAAGGAGTGTTTATGAACCGGGAAGAAAGAATTAAAGATTTAATTTCTAAAATGACGCTGGAAGAAAAAGTTTCCCAGTTAAGCCACAGGAGCGAGGCGGTTCCGCATCTCGGCATACCCGAATACAATTGGTGGAACGAATGTCTGCACGGAGTAGCAAGAGCTGGTATTGCGACGGTTTTTCCGCAGGCTATCGCGCTTTCTGCAACCTTTGACGATGAATTTGTAAAGCAGGTTGCGGACGCTGTTTCAGATGAGGCGCGCGCTAAATACAACGAAGCCGTAAAACAGGGCAACCGCGGTCAGTATTGGGGGCTTACTTTCTGGACGCCGAATATAAATATTTTCCGCGATCCCCGCTGGGGGCGCGGGCAGGAAACTTACGGCGAAGACCCGTACCTTACTTCGCGTATCGGTACAGCGTTGGTGCGCGGCTTGCAGGGCGATGATCCCGAAAATCTTAAACTTTCTGCCTGCGCAAAACATTACGCCGTCCACTCCGGTCCTGAAAAAGACCGGCACACTTTTAACGCGCAAGTTTCAAAAAAAGATTTGTTTGAAACATACCTTCCAGCTTTTAAGGCGCTTGTATCAGCGGGAGTCGAATCTGTAATGGGCGCTTATAACCGCACTCTGGACGAAGCTTGTTGCGCCAGTAATTTTCTTCTTAAAGATATTTTGCGCGGGCACTGGGGTTTTAAGGGACATGTTGTTTCGGACTGCTGGGCTATCCGCGATTTCCATGAGTATCATAAGATAACAAAATCGCC
Organism: Treponema sp.; assembly: GCA_031286095.1. Lineage (GTDB taxonomy): Bacteria > Spirochaetota > Spirochaetia > Treponematales > Breznakiellaceae > WQXQ01. The sequence continues at coordinate 1,742 of JAITUY010000201.1, forward strand.
CGAAGAATCGGCGGCTCTTGCCTTGAACGCGGGCTGTGATCTTAACTGCGGCTGTACCTATCCGGCGCTGACAACGGCGTTTAAAAAGGGACTTGTTACGGAAGAGACGATCAATACCGCGCTTGAGCGGCTTTTGCGCACTAAGTTTAAACTGGGAATGTTCGATCCGCCGAAAAAAAGCCGGTGGGCTAAACTTGACCGCAAAGTTATCAACTGCGAAAAACACCGCAAACTTGCGCTTAAAGCGGCGGAGAAATCCATTGTCCTTCTAAAGAACGACAATCTTCTGCCGCTCAATTCAAATCCGAAAAAAATCGTGGTTACCGGTCCTTCTGCGGCAAACGCGCACGCGCTCTTTGGCAACTATTACGGGACAAGTTCGCGTTTTGTTACAATTCTGGAAGGCATAGCGGAAAAAGTAAGAAATATGTTCGGTATCAATATGGATTACCGGCAGGGCTGTCTTATGTACAGCGAAAACAGCAAGTCGCTTGTTCATTACGGCGAGGCGAATGTTACCGATGTTGTCATCGCAGTTATGGGACTGGACGGCGCTATCGAAGGCGAGGAAGGGGACGCAATCGCTTCGGACTTAAACGGCGACCGCAGTACGATTGAGCTTCCGCCGTGGCAGTTAAAGTACCTGCAGGCGATAAGGAACGCGGGCAAAAAAATCATTCTGGTGCTTACAGGGGGCAGTCCTATAGCCTTCCCCGAAGACCTTGCCGACGCTGTAATTTTCGCGTGGTATCCCGGGGAGCAGGGCGGTAAAGCCGTGGCGGACATAATTTTCGGCGATACCGTGCCGTCGGGGAAACTCCCTATAACTTTCCCGGCAAGTACGGAGCAACTTCCGCCTTACGAAGACTATTCTATGAAGGGGCGGACTTACCGTTATATGACGGAAAAGCCCCTGTACCCCTTCGGTTTCGGCCTTTCATATACAAATTTCCGCTTCGATTCAATTGATCTGTCCGCCCCCTCAATTTCCGCGGGGGGGTGTGTAAAGGCAAAAGTAACCGTTTCCAATACCGGAAAAAGGGACGCCGAAAATGTGGTGCAATTGTATATTTCCAGGGATAAAAGGGGTGAAAATGAGCCTGTTACCTCATTAAAAGGGTTCCAGCGCGTTTTTATACCCGCTGGAAAGTCAAAAACAGTGGAATTTACTCTTTTTTCGGCGTTTTTTGAGACGATAAACGATCAGGGCGAAAGTACGCTGATTTCCGGCTCTTATACGGTTATTTCTGCGGATGCCGCCCCTTTGCCGGTTTCTGTGGAAAAAGGCGCTCCAGCCCCAGTTTCAAAAAAAATTTTGATAAATTGACAAAAAATCATAAAAAGGGGTTGAATATAATTTTTCTTTGTGATAGAATGTAACAAATTAAACGCTAACCTAAAAAGGTTGGAAGAATTTGTAATGGAGGAAAAGAGATGAAAAAAGCACTTATTATTTTAGGTGTGGTCCTTATGTTGTTCAGCATAAGCGGCTGTAACAAAAATTCGGGTAAGTTGGTAATTTGGTCGTTTACCGATGAATTAGCGAATATGACCAACAATCCAACTTGGGGTTTCAAAGCAACGCACCCTGGTATAGATGTTGAATATTCACAGACCCCGTCTGATCAGTTTCAGGCTAAAATTGACCCGGTTTTATCATCAGGTCAGGGCGCTCCTGACATTATTGCGCTGGAGTCCGCATTTGTCCGCAAATACGTTGAATCCGGTCTTCTTTTGGATATTACCGATATTTATGAATCCAAAAAAAGCGACCTTCTTGCCTATCCGGCGGAAGTTGGAACCTACAATGGTAAAGTATACGGGCTGTCATGGCAGGCCGCTCCCGGCGCTCTGTTCTATCGCAGAAGCCTTGCCAAAAAATACCTTGGCACGGATGATCCCAAGGCTGTACAGGCATACTTTTCCAATTTCCCCAAATTCCTTGAGACAGCACAGCTTCTCAAGACAAAGTCAAACGGTTCTTGCGTAGTAGTATCTTCTCTGGGCGACTTGAGGAACTCTTTCCTGTCCGCTCGTACACAATCTTGGCTCGTGAACGGTAAACTGGTTATCGATCCGGCTATGGAACAGTATATGGACATCGGCAAGACACTGCATGACAACCACTGGGAAGGCAGAGTTGGTCAGTGGTCAGAAGGCTGGTTTGCCGGTATGAAGGGCGAACTTAAAGATGAATCAGGAAAACCTGTAGAAGTATTTTCATACTTCCTGCCCACATGGGGTCTTCACTATGTACTTAAAACCAATGCTCCCGGTACGGCGGGCGACTGGGCAATGTGCCAGGGTCCCTCTGCTTATCGCTGGGGCGGTACTTGGGTAGCCGCTTACAAAGGAACAAAGAACGTAGCCAATGCTAAAGAATTTATCCGTTACGTTGCTACCGACGAAGGTTTCCTTGAATCTTGGGCGAAAGAGACAGGCGACTTGGTAAACAACCTTAAGGTAGTTAACAAAATTAAAGATACCTATAGCGAGCCTTATCTTGGCGGACAGAACCACTATGCCGAATTTGCCGAAATGGCGAAAAATGTTAACGCCAAACTTCTGCAGGGCTCCGATGAAGCCATTGAAGCTATGTTTGACGAAGCGGCCGCTTCTTTCTGGAACGGTGAAAAAACAAAAGCTCAGGCTCTGGCGGATTTCAGGGCGCAGGCTGAAGCTCAGTTTATTAAATAATTTGGGATAAACTTTAAGGAGTAATCCAACAAAGGGCGCGGGTTATATGATCCGCGCCTTTTTTACAGGAGGACCGATGTCAGATATTATTGGTCAGGAAACAGAAACACAGCCTGAAGAAAAAGAAAATGCTTTACAAGAGAAAGTAAATCTTGTAAAGGAAAATAAAAAACTCAAGGCAAGAAAATCAATTGGTCATGAAGCGAGAACAAATCGCTGGGGGTACTTTTTTATTGCGCCCTTCGTAATTGTATTCTGTATATTTAACCTGTGGCCTACGTTGTACACCTTCATTCTTAGTTTTACCGATCTGCATGGTTTACAGACAGATTTTAAATTTGTCGGTTTTGCAAATTTTACCAAACTGATCAAGGATCAGTATTTTTGGGGCTCTATGGGGAATACCTTTATTATCTGGACTTTTAACTTTATTCCGCAGTTGGGTCTTGCTCTGGTGCTTTCAATATGGCTTTCCGATGTACGGCTCAACCTGACCGGTAAAGGCTTGTTCCGGGCGGTTGTCTATATGCCCAACCTGCTGACTGCTGTATCGGTAGCCTTGCTCTTCCGCAGTATTTTCGGTTATAACGCGCATGTTACCGCGCCGGCTAATCAATTTTTACGTTATCTTGGTTTTCAAGATACGAAAATTGTTGACGGAGTAGCTGTAAAGGAGGCGTTTAACTTTTTCCGGAATGTGGCGTTTTCACGCGGATTGGTTGCATTTATTCAATGGTGGATGTGGTATGGTCATACTTTGATTATGCTCATGGCCGGTATTACTACTATTCCCGTATCGCTGTATGAATCCGCGTCAATTGACGGCGCTAACAGCAGTCAAACTACTTGGTATATAACTCTGCCTCTGCTTCGTCCTATAATGCTCTATATTTTGGTTACTTCGATGATTGGCGGAATGCAGATGTTTGATATTCCCTTCCTGCTTACCAATATGCTTGGCGAACCCGATTACAAGATCAGGACTACAACGATGTATCAGTATAATATGGCATTGGGCAGAGGCGCTAACGACTATGCCTATGGCGCGGCTATTTCTATAGGTATATTTATTGTTACAATTGTCCTTGCCCTGATAATATTCTTCTTCCTGCAAGATCGCAGTGATTTAAAGAAAAATAAAGGAGGCTGAGTATGGGAAAAGATTCACAATTAATGGGTTATGCCATACATGTAGCTATGATTGTTTTGGGGCTTTTAGCAGTTATGCCGATTTATATTCTGTTAATTAACGCTACCCGTACTACCGAACAAATTAATTCAGGGTTTGTTATTGTTCCTAGCAAAGATGCGTTTTTTTCCAGTACTAGCACTTTAATAGCCGATTGGGATTCCGATGAAGAAAGCGGAACCGTAAGATATTTAGATTTGAATATGGGAAAAACTTATAAAGAGGAAACAAACAAGAAAACCGGAGTTCTTGAAAAAATTGCCGTTAAGGGGTTCACGGAAAGTTTACAGCCGCGCATTGCTATTATTGGCGATGATGAACAAACGCTGGTAAATTTTATTCTTGTGGATGGCACTGTTATTTTTGTCAACAACGGACAAAGGATAAAAAAAGGCGAGACTCTTGCCAGACTTGTTAAAAAGCCGAATATTGCTTATAACTGGGGTTCTCTTACAGGACGCGGTTTTCAAATTTTTCAAGGGTTTGGGAACAGCGCTTTTATTTCCATTCTTACTACAGTATTAAGTATTTACTTTTCGGCGATGACAGCTTATGGCTTGCAGGTTTACCGCTTTAGGGGAAGAACAGTGTTGTGGACGGTTATTATGATCATAATAATGCTACCCAGTACGCTTTCCATTATTGGCTTCTTCCAGTTCATGAGCCGGTTGAAACTTCGTGACAGTTATATTCCGCTTATTGTTCCGGGAATTGCCGCGGCGGCTACGGTTTTATTCCTTAGGCAGTACATGACGTCTGTTCTTAGTATTGATCTAATAGACGCCGCCAGAATTGACGGAGCGAACGAGTACCGTATATTCAATATTATTATTCTTCCGGTTATGGTTCCGGCGCTTGCCGCCCAGTCGATTTTTACATTTGTAGCTTCATGGAATAACTTTATTACGCCGTTTATATTGATTAACAGCGATAAAAAATTTACTTTGCCTATGTTGGTTCAAAGTTTGCGGGGTAATATTTACCGCGCGGAATACGGCGCAATTTATCTTGGAATTGCTGTTTCTCTTATACCGATTCTGATCTTCTATTCATTCATGTCGCGCTTTATTATTTCCGGTCTTACTATGGGCGGGTTGAAAGAATAGTAGGGTTGTTTAAAAACTTTAGTTCGCGGGCTTATAGCCTGAAAAATGCAAGACTTGTTCAGTGACCAACGGAGTTATTGAACAAGTCTCGTATTCTGTAACAGCTAAAACTACACTTTGTTTTTTATCACGCAGAGAACGCAAAGGCGCGCGGAGAACTGCGCTTTGTTACCTAATTGCGCGTTTCCCGCTGTGCTTTTTTATTATTGGACTTGTTCGACAACTGCGAACCTTCGGTTCGAGTTGGTTGTCTCACAAGTCTTACGGTTTTTCAGGCTATAAGCCTGCGAACGCGGACTTTAGTCCGAAAGTTCGACAAAACCGCATTTTTTATATGAAGTTGTTCAGAAACTGAAGTTTCCGAACAACTCTA
>JAITUY010000203.1 GCA_031286095.1 Treponema sp.
ACAAGTCTTGCGGTTTTTCAGGCTATAAGCCTGCGAACGCGGACTTTAGTCCGAAAGTTCGACAAAACCGCGTTTTTTATATGAAGTTGTTCAGAAACTGAAGTTTCCAAACAACTCTATTTATAGAAAACAATTCCTTAAAGAGAGTATCTTCGGAGATTGTCGTCCGGCTGTCTTTTGCAATAACAATTTTTTTCTCTGCCATATCAGCCATTTATTTTACTTACTTTTTTAAATAAAAGATAGTGTTCAATAATTACATAATAAACTTAATTTATTTACGTTTTTTACTCCCCAAAATCCAATTCCACTACACCCGCTGGTCTTATTATAAGTTCTGTTACCGAGCCTGCGCCAAATACTTCTTCGATATATGAACGATAAACATTGAGCATATTCGATGGAATGTAAGCCTGAATGGTTCCGGCGAAACCGCCGCCATGAACTCTGCAGGCTCCTTGCAATTTGTGACTGCGGAAAAAGTTTTTGGTAAGAGCCAGAGCGGCGCTTATAGCCTGAGTTTCATGATGGGAAGGCGGGTATGTATTTTGTAAAAGCTCCCATGAAGAATTACCCGATTCATTAACCATGTCCAGATATAATTTTAATGCCTGTTGTTTCTTCGTGTTTGTAGCCGCACTTTCCATTTCTACAAGAGCAAAAGTCATGGTGTCTACACGTTCGTTTTCATCAAAAAAATGGAGAGATCGCAAAAGAGCGCGGTCTCCCAGTGTTTTACGTACTTCTGAAGCGCGGTACAGAATAGTTTCCTTTTCCAACTCGCCAAGTACGGACTTGCCGAAAAGCGCCGCTGTCGCATTCATCTCCGCGGGAATTGACGCGTAATCGACTGTAAGATTTGCGTGACTGCCGCCAGTGTTTACTACGCAAAGAGTGTAACCGCAAGCGGCAAGATCAAAAGAGATCGGCTTTATTTCAGGATGTACTTCATTAAAAAAATCGATAGCGGCCGCGCCGCCTGTAGCGCAGATTATTTGATCCATTAATCCGCACGGTTTTCCAAAATAGACGTTTTCGGCAGTTTTGCCGATCTGTGCTATTTCTAAAGGACTGCGTTTTCCATCGCCGTAAAGGGAATCGAAAACGCGGCATAAAAGCATTTCCAGCGCCGCCGATGATGAAAGCCCCGAACCGGGTAATACGCCTGATTCCGCATTGGCTGAAAATCCTCCGGTAACGCCGGTTCCTGCGGCAATTCCCCTTATAATAGCCGAGGTTGTTCCTCGTTCTTCCGGCTTCGGTTTTAAATCAGGCGCGCCAGACGTGTCTGTTAGTTTTACTTTTTCATCAGGAAAATTGGTTGAACGGAAGAATACGGTATTATCGTTTCGTTTTTGCACAACGGCTACATTGTCCAAATGAATAGACGCGGCTAACACTTTTCCTCTGTTATGATCGGTATGATTTCCAGCCAGCTCTGTTCTTCCCGGAGCGCTGAACATCCGCAAATTTTCATTCTCAGAAAATTTGTCCGTACCGCTTTTTGATATTTCTGTTATCAAAGATTTATAACGTCTTCGGGCGGCTTCAACTTCAGATGAACCATAAAGCCAGGAAAATATTTCCGCGGCGCGCTTCGAATCAATTTTTATTAATAGTTCTTTTATATTCATTTTTGGTTTCTAAAAATTATCAAGTAGTCAATAAAAGATACTATGGAAATAATGACCGAAATAATAAAAATGATAAGAGTTCCTGTTTTGAAATACGGGAGCAGTTGTTTAAAGACGGCAAGACGGTGAAGGCTGTCCGTTAGCAGGGCGGAACCTCCGGCAAAAATGTAAAAGACTGTTTTTACTTTTCCGCTTATGCGTGCCCCAAGGGTAACGCCTTTTTTCAGCATTAAATTACGGATAAAGAGAATACTGAATTCGCGGTAAATGACCAGTAAAAAAAGAACAGCCGGAAAAATACCATCGACTACAAAACAGAAGAAACAGGTAAGTTGCATGAAAGTATCGGCAAAGGGATCGAAAAGTTTGCCAAAATCGCTTACTTCGTTTTGTTTGCGGGCTACCATGCCATCAAGCATATCGGTTAATTCGGAAACAATGAAAATGAACCAGAGTACGGGAACTGTCCACGCCTCTTTACCGGGTAATAAAAAGATAATAAAAAACACAGGCGCAAGAATAATCCGGGATAGCGTAATTTTATTTGCAAGGTTCATATATGAATATTGTATTCTAATCTTGAATATGTCAATATTAAGTATGGACGAAAAACAACTGGTTTGGAATGAAAAAGGGCGAAAGAAAGTTTTTGATTGTAATGTGTTTTCCGTTTGGGAATCTTACTGTAGCCCTCCTGGTAGCCAGCTGGGCAACTCGCCGGAAGACAGCGGCGGCGGTAAACTGCATACTTTTACCGTTTTGGACGCCAGAGACTGGGTCATGGTTATACCTATTATTGGAAGCTCTGATGGGGAAAAATTTATCATGGTGTGGCAGTGGCGGCATGGCGCAAAAAGTTTAAGCCTTGAATTTCCAGGGGGAGTTTTTGAACCGGGCGAAAAACCGGAAGAGGCCGCTGTCCGTGAATTGCTGGAAGAGACGGGGTACAAGCCTGAAAAACTTACTAAGCTTGGAGATTTTAATCCCAATCCGGCGATTATGACAAACAAAATACATTTTTTCCTTGCTGAAAATCTTTGTAGTGAGGGAAGACAGTCTTTAGATGATGATGAATATGTTGATGTTGCTCTGATTGATACCAAAGAGGTATTTCAGGGTATAGGAAAGGAACCTTACATTCACGCGCTAACAGGGACAGCCTTGTCTCTGTATAACGCACGAATGCATAAGTTCTAGGGACGCCACATACCTTCGCGTGCTTCGCCCTTTATGCTTGGAATATCAATTACCATACCTGGTTCAATCAAGTCCGGATTATTCGGGTCGGACAGTTTTGATTTATTGGCATTATAGAGCAGTCTCCACTTTGTAGGGTCTCCGTAAACCCATGAGTAGCCTGAAATGTTCCACAGGCAGTCTCTTTCTTTTGCCCATGTTCTGACAGTGTACTGTTTTGGAAGCCCGGTAGTAGACGTACTTATGTTAGTTCTGCCTTTTTCCAGCGCCGCAAAAATATTTATGGATTTTGTCGCCGAAGAAATCGCTTCGCTCCAGTTCTCGGCGGAATGGAATTCCACGCCGCTTTCGTAATAAAATTTTCCTTCTTTGTAATCAATCGGGTAGCGGCGTTCTATATTGTTTTTGTCCGCCCACTCAAGAAGGCGCTTTGCTTCCGCTATCAATTGAACAGAAACAAATTCGTCTGAAAGCTGAGCAAAACGAATTGCTTCCTGGGCAAAACCGGTGGAAGCGTCATAGTCGCCGATCTCATAGGTGTCATGAGCCAGTTTTGTCAGCCGCATACTTTCAACGAAGAATTCATTGTTAAGTATACCTTCTGGAATAAATGTTTCTTCGCCCTCTACAGTTACCGCAAAGTAGGGAACGGAGTAAAAAAGCGGCAGTGTCAGCTCCAACTCAAAAGTTTCCTGCTGAGCAAAGATTGCCTGACTTGTGAAGATCATACAAATTAACAGTATAAAAGTAATTTTGCGGTTCATTTTGAACCTCCTTCAATTATTTTTTCAGCCTCAATGGCTGTTTCAGAACTTTCTTCAACTTTTTCTTCGGCTTGTCTTATTGTTTCCATGGCTAAAAGGCGTTTTTCTTCGGTCTGTTGTCCTGCAATAACAAAAAGCGCTTCCGCTTCGACATACTGTTTTCCTGCGGCAGAATAGTTTTCGTTTTTATAGCTGTCTTCGGCGGTGTTAAATACCGTATCGGCTTCGCGGAAACTGTCCCGAACGGCAATATTAACTTTGTTTGCAATGGCAATCTCTCTTTCGGAAGTGGCGGAAGCCCGGCGTTCGGCGGCATAGGCAATCCAGCCGTTTGTAAGCACAATGTTAAAACGAAGCAGGGCTTCTTCTGCGTTTTCGATCGCGCCTTTTTTATTTCCGGCATCGTACGAAGTTACCGCCGTTTGGGAAATCTCATCTGCTTTTTCAAAATTTTCAGGATCGTACTTGATAAAATCGCGATCGGTAATTTCTTGTCTTGCTAAAAGGATTTTTGCTCCCAAAAGCAGAGTTTCATATTCATCTAACGCCTCCGCAATGGTCTCTTTTGCGGCATAGTAATCTTTCGCTTCGTATTGGTCTTTTGCAGTAAGAGCAATTTTATCCGCTTTTTCTACATATTGGGGAAACAATGCTGAAAACTTTGACCTTACCAGTTCCTCTCTTATGGCAAGAATTTCGTCTTCCCTTGCCTGAGCGTAAAGCGGAATTGTCATATCAAAAAGCTCGCTGTATCTGTCCGCCACTTTGTTTAACGCGGCCACAGCCGTTTTAACTTCATCCTGATTTGAAACCGGCATTTTTTTGGCTGTTGCGTACTGGGCTTCAACATCTTCCCATTCGCTTGGAAAATATGAAGGAACCTCAAAATCCATGGCGCTTTTTCTGATTTTTTCTATACGGGAATTGACGGTTGCTATTTCTGCCGGAGTAGCCTGTTGTTGCGCTTTAGGCGCCGGTGTGGGTGCGGGTGCGGATTTACAGGAAATAACTGTTAATGAGAATATAATTAACGCGAGAAAACACATGAAAATCTTTTTTTTCATAAAATAACTCCTTAATCAGCATAGTATACCCCTGATTGGTTCTTTTTTCAAGATAGTTTATAAGGTAAATATGGAAAAAAAAGTTGAAGATGCGGGGAATGTTGGTTCGTCTTTACCGGCGGACTCTTTTGTACGACAAGATTCGGCTCTGTCCCTGTCGGCAGGGTCTCTCGTACGGCAAGGTTCTGCTCTGTCCCTGCTTACGCTGTTTTCACGTATTCTCGGTCTTTTAAGGGAAATGACCAAGGCGAGTTTTCTTGGGACAAGCGCGCTTTCGGACGCCTTTTCTGTCGCTTTTTTACTGCCAAATCTGTTCCGACGCCTTTTTGCAGAAGGCTCCATTTCGGTTGCTTTTATTCCTACTTTTAAAGAATACTTGCTGGGAAATGACAGGGAAAAAACTAGGGAATTCCTTTCCTGTATTTTCACTTTTTTGACGTTTTTTGTAACTTTAATGGTTGTTATTGGAATTCTTATCTCCCCGTTGCTTATAAGTCTTTTGAAAATGAAAGAGTTTGATGAAACTGTCCTTCTTTCAAGAATTATGTTTCCTTTTCTTGGGTTTATGTCGCTGGCGGCGCTGTTTCAGGGGGTGCTGAATAGTCTGCATATTTTTACCCCGTCGGGGCTTGCGCCAATTCTGCTGAACATTGTTACGATTCTTTGCACTTACGCTCTGAGTCCTTTTACCCAAAACCCCGCCCGGGCAATGGCGACCGGCGTTCTTTTGGGAGGGTTTTTGAGCGCGGCGATTCAGTTTCCTTTTGTGATAAAACGGGGACAGAGCTTCGTTTTTACAGGTTTGAAAAGAGCTATAAACAACCCTGGTACGCGTAAAGTTCTTATGCTTATAAGCCCAACGATAGTCGGAATGGCGGCTTATCAGCTTAATGATCTTGTTTCCACAGTTCTGGCCGGGCGTGCTGGCGAGGGTATTGTCTCTAGTCTTCAGTATTCGCTTAGGCTTCAGGAGTTGATACTTGGCGTTTTTGCGGTTTCTATAGGGACAGTGCTACTCCCAAATCTTGCCGAGTACGCTAAAACATCGCAATGGGATGTTTTTAACAAACGGCTCGTATCCGCGATGAACATTATCGCTCTGATTACTATTCCTATTACTGTTTTTTCGCTTTTTGAGGGACAGAGCTTGATACGTCTTCTCTTTCAAAACCGTAGTTTCGACGAAACCTCGGTTAGCTTGACATTGTCGGCCTTCACGTTCCATATGCCTGGTTTGTTTTTTATCGCGCTTAACCGTATTCTAGCCCCCGCTTTTTACGCACAGAGCGATACCAAGTCCCCCACCTTGGCAGGTATTATTTCTTTTGCGGCTAATATTTGTCTTGCGGCTATACTTGCCGGGCCGTTGCGAGGCGCAGGGATTGCTTTGGCTCTGTCCCTCGCCAGCGCTGTTAATACCGTTTTGCTTCTTGCTTTCCTTAAAAAGAACCCCAATGTTGCCATTGGTCATGCCTTCGGTTCCGCTATCGTCTATATTGTAAAATTATTGATTATTTCGGGATTGGCGATAGTTCCCGTCTATTTTTTATCTCCTTTGTTAAAGGCTTTTTTTGCAGGTAATGGGCGGTATATCTCTTATGGCGTACCGCTAATTATTAACTCGTTTGTTTATATTCTGCTTGGAGTTGCGATGCTTGCCGTTGCAAAGGACAGGCATATTCTTGCTTTAGTTGCTATGTTGAAAAGAAGGGATAGAAATGGAGACAGAGCTTAAAAAAAAACGCAACTTTCCCGCTGTAGTTCTTGCTGGACGTCCCAATGTGGGAAAATCGACGCTCTTTAACCGCCTTCTGCGTAAACGCAGGGCGATTACAGACCCAACGCCTGGTGTTACACGCGATCCTGTATCAGCCGAGTGTTTTATCGCGGGAAAACCTCTCATGTTGATTGATACAGGTGGTTTCAAATTGGCTGATTGCGAAGGCATAGACAAACTAGTGGTAAAAAAAACCCTTGAAACAATAAAAAAAGCAAACCTTATTGTTTTACTGCTCGATGTTGGGGATATAACAAGTGAGGACGAAGAATTTATAGACATTTTACGTCCATACAGGGAAAAACTTGTTGTGGCAGTCAACAAAACCGAAGGCGGCAGAGGGCAAGCCGATGCGTGGAATGTTTTAAAGTTTGGATTTGACAAGGTTTTTATGATTTCAGCTGAACATGGCGACAATATCGGCGAGCTTGAACAGGAGATTATCAGACGGCTGGATTTTTCTGGGGTTGAAGACGCTCCTGAGGGACAGAGCTCAAATATACGCATCGCCTTGATGGGAAAACCAAACACAGGTAAATCAACGCTTTCCAACCGTCTTACATCGTCAAACTCGTCTATTGTAAGCGAAATACCAGGCACTACCAGAGACACGGTTGAGGGGAATTTTCGTTGGAAAGGGCGGGATTTTATGATTCTGGACACTGCCGGCATACGGCGTAAATCGAAAGTTACGGAAAATATCGAATACTATTCGGTTAACCGCGCCATTAAAGCGATTGATTCGGCGGATATTGTCGTTTTGATGATCGATGCGGCGGAGGGACTTACTGATCAGGATAAAAAGATAGCGGCTCTAGCCCATGACAAGGGCAGAGGGATCATAATGACTCTTAACAAGTGGGACACCATGCCTCAGAACAAAAATACGTTTAAGGACATATCAAGCAGAATACATTTCCTCTTTGGTCAGATGGAATACGCGCCCATTGTCCCTGTCAGCGCGAAGGACGGAAACGGCGTTGATAAACTTTTGAGTACCGTGATAAAAATGTATGATCAGCTTAGTCAGAATATAACAACTGCCCGTCTTAATCAGGCGCTCGAACAGTGGCTAACAGAACATCCTCCGCCAATCGGTCCGCATACGCGCTTTAAACTTAAATACATTGTACAAAAATCAGCCAACCCCGTGCATTTTATCATCTTTGCATCCCGTCCGCATGCAGTTAGTGATGCGTATATTTCATATTTGCGTAACAAGATACGCAAGGACTTGGGTTTTTCTCTTGTTCCTGTTCTTGTCGAGGTAAAGGGGTCTTAGTAACGTATGTGTTCTGGACAATACCGCAAAATCAGATCATCCGGCGGATCGGTAACGGTTTTTATCCCGTGATGATGATGCCACAATCCGCCGAATCTCCACTTCCATGAGAAGTCAACCAATTGCGCATTAACCGGATTGTCATCAATATAGATAAACACCCGCAGAAAATCTACTATTCCTTCGATAATTCGGGAATAGAACCGTTCACCCCATACATGTCCCTTTAAATTATGCCTTCGATTCCATGTCATAGCGAATACGCTGAGAATCCACTGCATAATCCGGGATAGGGATTCGTTTTTTCCAGGTTTAATCAACAGGTGAATATGGTTGTTCATAATGCAGAAGTTTCTGAGCTGAAAACGGTATCGCTTTTTTGCACGCTCAATGACATTTAGCATGAGCGTTTTCTCTTCTTCCAGCAATAGAGCCATTTCACCTCGGTTAATCCTGGCGGAAACATGATACTCAGCTCCCTCAAGGAGCTTCCTACAAACACGCATAATAATATATATGTACGTATATGAATGGCGCTTTACTTTAAGGGGATTTTTTTGACATTTTTTTAGATTTTAGCTCTGTCCCTGTTATTTTGCTTATATTTTCGCTCTGTCCCCACAAAAACTCAATTTAAACCCACTGGGGACAGAGCCACTTTATTTAACCTCTTGTTTCTAGTTTCTATTTCTGTAATGCTATACTAATGAAAGCTTATCTTGATATTGTGCATAAAGTTCTTGAAAATGGGTTTCATAAGGCAAACCGCACCGGTATTGATGCCTTGACTATCGCCGGAGCAATGTTTGAGCATGATATGGTGGATGGTTTTCCGCTTTTAACTACAAAAAAAGTTCCCTTGCGCCTTGTCGCTTCTGAACTTGAGTTTTTTATCCGCGGTATAACCGATAAAGAATGGCTAAAGGAGCAAAATAACCACATTTGGGATGAATGGTGCAGTCCGTCTGTAGTTCCATACGCTACCGATGAGCAAACCAAGGCTAAAATGACTGCCGAGCGTGAATTGGGTCCTATTTACGGCTGGCAGTGGCGCAATTTTGGCGCGAAATATATGTCTTTTGATAATCCTCCTAAGGGACAGAGCTTAGATCAACTTAAGCAGATGGTTCAAACCTTAAAAACCGATCCTGATAACAGGCGCATGATTGTAAGCGCATGGAATCCAATCGATCTTCCGCGAATGGCTCTGCCCCCATGCCATTACGCTTTTCAGGTTACGGTAATAGGTGGCAAGTTGAATCTGCTCTGGAATCAACGTTCGGTCGACGTTGCGCTAGGACTGCCGTTTAATATTGCAAGTTACGGCTTGCTTCTGCACTTGCTTGCGAAAGAGGCAGGTCTTAGCGAAGGCAGGCTTATCGGGTTTTTGGGTGATGTTCATATTTATGTGAACCATGTCGAGGCTATCCAAGGACAATGCGGTCGCTCTCCAAAGATGTTGTCACGCGTTAAAACACCAAACTTTTCTTCCATTTTTGACTGGCATTACGGCGATACGGTTATAGAAGGCTACGATCCCTACCCTGCGATAAAATTCGAGATAGCGGTTTAGTTATGCGGGAGATTATCATAATCGCCGCGATGTCGGAAAACAGGGTTATTGGTAAAAACAATGTTATGCCGTGGTCCATAAGAGAAGAGATGGCGCATTTTACAAAATTGACAAAAGGCTGGCCCTGTATCATGGGCAGGAAAACATGGGAATCTCTGAAAAAAAAGCCTTTGCCGGGACGGCTGAATGTCGTTATTTCGGGAAAATTGATGAAAGAGAGGCAGTTTCACCCACGTATGAATAGCTCTGTCCCCGAAGGAAAAGCTCCGTCCTCAAGTGGCAACTCTGTTTCCAAGCGACAACTTTGCTCCCAAGCGATAACTATGTCCCCGGTCAACGGCTCTGTCCCCGTAGGAGAAGCTCTGTCCCCCGAGCAACTTTCTCCAAACCTGAAAATATTCCCCTCCCTGTCCACCGCCATTGAACACTGCGCTGGTTACGAGAAAGTTTTTATATGTGGCGGAGAATCAATTTACAGACAGGCTCTTTCGCTGGCGGACAAGATTGAGTTGTCCGTAATTCACCGTCAATACGACGGCGATACATATTTCCCGGAAATTGACAACGCTTGCTGGAAAATAAGCAACACGAAAGATTTTGACGATTTTTCATTTATCACTTACACTAGAATTAAACAGGAGCAGTTATGAAAGGACCAATTTTGGCAGTGCTTGCCGCAGGAATGGGAAGCCGTTACGGCGGCCTTAAACAGATGGACATTATAGGAAAGAACGGTGAAGTACTGCTTGATTATTCGGTATACGACGCGGTTAAATCCGGTTTTGAAAAAGTTGTTTTTATAATCCGCAGGGACATAGAAAAAGATTTTAGCGGAATTGTACTTGCGCGGATGGGTTCTAAAGTAAAATATGAATTGGCTTTTCAGGAGGCGGACAGTTTGATACCTCCCGATATTTTTCGCGCCGCTCAAGAGGCGGGAAGAACCAAGCCATGGGGAACAGGTCACGCCCTGCTTTGCGCCACGGATAAAATTGACGCGCCATTCACGGTGATAAACGCCGATGATTTCTACGGAAGAGAGGCCTTTGCTGTTATGTGCAGGCATCTCAATTCTTCCGGCGAGGCCGCTATAGTGCCGTACCGCCTTGAAAAAACGCTTAGTCACCAGGGAACGGTTGCGCGCGGCGTCTGCAGTGTTGCGGACGGCTACCTTTCCGGTGTTGAGGAACTTACCGCTATTGAAAAAAAAGACGGGCGGATCATAAATACCGCCCCCGGCGGCGTAATCCGCGAACTTCTTCCAGAAACGCCCGTGTCGATGAATTTCTGGGGTTTTCAGCCGGAAATACTTCCTGAATTTAAAAAATATTTTGATGATTATCTAAAGGAATTTTCTGCGGACGTGAAAGGGCAGATAAAAAGCGAATGTTTTATCCCCAAAGCGGCGGATTATTTTATAAACCGTGGGATAATTAAGATAAAAGCGTTATCCGCCAATTCTGACTGGTTTGGTGTAACTTACAAAGAAGACAAGGAGGCGGCAATTAAAAAAATTGGAGAGCTAACCTCCGAGGGCGTATATCCGCCTAAACTTTGGTAAATAGCGTTTGCCTGAAGAACGATAGCCCGTATGGAAACCTATTACTTTTATTTTGTAATCAAATAATGGACTTATTCGACAACTGCGAACCTTCGGTTCGAGTTGGTTGCCTCACAAGTCTTGCGGTTTTTCAGGCTATAAGCCTGCGAACGCGGACTTTAGTCCGAAAGTTCGACAAAACCGCATTTTTTATATGAAGTTGTTCAGAAACTGAAGTTTCCGAACAACTCTATTCTTTTTTTACCAACTAAACCTTAATGCCATTCTTGCCCCTAAATATAGTTTATTGTTATCATTTATTGAATATTTAACTATATTGAAAAAAAGAAGCCCTATATCGCTACCACTGTTATATTCCCAAGTTAATGTTGGACTGAGCAAAATACTTAAATTTGGAGTAATATTATATCCAAAATAAGGTATTATACTTAAATAATTAATAAAATCATCTATTATCTTATTATGTGAGACAATTTCTGGGTTAAAATAAAATTTATTACCTAAATCAAAAATAGCCCCGAAACCGCCGCCAAAAACAACTTGCTGTTTTATGCCGTTTATAAATGGGTTATATCCAACAATAAATGATGTATAAAACATTTTAACTCCAATTTTAAACGATATGTTAAAAGGAACTATTTCAGAAACACCAAATTCTATTGCTTTATATCCACCATTGCGTACTATTGATAAAAAACCAATGGGAATACCATTTTCAATGACATCAGTATAATTTATAAACCCTAATTGCAAACCATTTAATGATTTCGGTGTTGTATTTATAAAGCCAAATTGGATTCCGCATATATCTCCGATTGAGGTATTTACAAATCCTAACTGCAAACCATTTAATGATTTCGGTGTTGTATTTATAAAGCCAAATTGGACTCCGCGTATATCTCCGATTGAGGTATTTACAAATCCCATTTGAAGACCTGTTAGGCTTCCTCCTATTGTATTAACAAAACCAAACTGTACAGTAGAAAAATCTTTTTGGTTCCAATTCACAAATCCAATTTGCGGTAAATTATGACTACCGCCAGCAATATTTATAAATCCAATTAATGGAAATGTAAATTGTTCATTAACTATATTAAAGAATAGCGTATATACGCTAGTCTCTTTATTATCCTCTGCAAAATTCAATGTTGTTATTGTAAAAGACAATAAAATTGTTATAATAAGCTTTTTAATTTTCACTAATACATCCTTCTGTGATATATATCTGATATTTTAACTTATATAAAGTAAATTTTCAAATAATCTTTGTTCCAATTTTGCTCAACTCCAATTAAGCGCCGGTTCCGTACCTTGACGACGTAAGATCGTCAATCTCCGCCATTTGGTAATCCAGCATTTCCTTGCGGTGTTCTTTTTCGCGTTTTTCTTTAAGTTTTTCAAGCGTTTTGAGTTCTTTGGACGCTTCAAGATAAAGGGCGCGTTTTTCCTCAACTGCAATTTCTGCCTGAGCCGCCTTTTCCATCAGCCGCTCGGCTGACTGATCCAGCCTTAAAATATAATTATCCCACGCGCCAATCTCCTTTGTGGTGCTGAATCTTTGCTCTGCGGCATTCTGACGTTTAACAGCGGTTAATTTAATCTCATTCTCTACCATATTAAGGTTACTGATAGCCTGTCCAAGTTCTATTTTACATTCTTCTTCCCTGAATTTCCTTAATTGAAGAACTTTCTGAAGGCTAAAACTAAATTTTTTCATCCGTTATCCAATTTTAGATTATCCAACTTGGGATTATCTAATCCCTGATTATCTAATCCCAAACTGCCCATACCAGGTATCGAAGAAAAAAGGGCGGCAACACTGTTAAGCGCCTTGGCGGTATCTTCCACAGAAGTTGTATTTGCAATCTGCTGTTTTTCTTTTCCAGCGCGTGCGGGACGGCTGTTTACAAAAGGTTTCGCATTTTTATCTGTCATTTCTACGGAAGGAATTTCTATGCCTGTTATTTCCGACATTGCGGTAAGAGTATCTTCCAATGACGATGGTTCATCTATCTCCTGAACAAGAAATTCTTCTATTGAATTATGTTTGGCTATCGCTTCATCTATAGCGGGATTGGAACCGTTGCGGTACGCGCCTACATTGATAAGGTCTTCCGCTCCCGCATAAACAGCCATTTTTTTACGAATTTCACCAGCCGCACTGTTGGCCGACTGTCCTGATACGGAAGATGCGAGACGGGAAACGCTCTGCAGTACGTCAATCGCCGGATAATGATAGCCCTGCGCAAGCTGCCGCGAAAGAACAATGTGCCCGTCCAGAATACCGCGAACAGTATCCGAGACAGGTTCGTCCATGTCGTCTCCATCTACAAGGACTGTGTAAAAGCCAGTTATACTGCCCTTTTCCGAAGTACCGGACCTTTCAAGAAGTTTCGGCATGGAATCAAACATGCTTGGAGGATAGCCCCTCGTCGCAGGAGGCTCGCCGGACGCAAGACCGATTTCCCTCATTGCGCGCGCATAGCGCGTAACAGAATCAAATAGCAACATTACGTCAAGTCCCTGATCACGAAAAAATTCCGCCACAGCGGTTGCAACATAAGCCCCGCGAAGACGGGCAAGGGGCGGTGAATTGGAAGGAGTTACTATTAATACGCTTCGCGCAAGTCCTTCAGAACCTAAATCTTTTTCTATAAAGTCGTTTACTTCCCGTCCGCGCTCGCCTATCAGAGCTACAACATTAACATCGGCGGATGTGTTACGCGCAATCATACCAAGAAGCGTAGATTTACCGACGCCCGAACCTGAAAAAATACCAAGACGCTGGCCTTTGCCAACAGCAAGAAGACCGTCAATCGCCCTTACGCCTGTGGTAACCCGTTCTGTGACCCGCCTCCTTGTTAAAGGATCGGGCGGATTTGTAAGAGCAGGATACATACAAACGGCGTCAATATCTCCCTTACCGTCAATCGGCGTCCCAAGAGCGTCCAGTACCCTGCCCAAAAGTTTATTTGATACAGGCACTTCAAGTCGGGAACCAAGAGCGACAACTCTGTCGCCTACTTCCAGTCCTTCTGTTCCCTCAAACGCCATAAGCTGAACTATCTCGTCTTTAAGACCGACAACTTCGGCCCTTATTTGAGCGTTGCCGCGAGCGGCGATAATTCTGCAAACCTCGCCTATAATAGCCTGCGGTCCGTGGCTCTCTATCAATAAACCCTGAACATTAATTATTTTTCCAGTACATTTTATCGGATCGGTACGTTGAGCGGATTCAATATATTTTTCAAAAATTACAGTTTCCACAGCCCCTCCCCTTTTAAGGCTGATACTCACGTTTTTAATGTGAGAAAAAATTTCTATGTTATTTTAAGTTTCTTGTCTGTTTCCCTTCTTCCTTTTGTGCCCATAGTCGCAAGAGCGGCTAACGCGGCAGATGCCGTAAGCGCCGCATTCGCGGCTGGAGACACTTCTTCTTCTTTTTCTTCGTTATTTCTTTTTATATTGTTAATCAGGTTTGTAGAAGCCGCCAGTTCCGTCTCAAGATTCGGAGTACGGTTAATTGCCTGCGATGAATGTTTTATCGGAGACAATTCGAGTATCTTTCTTTCCAGTTCCGAAAGCTGGCTGGAAATACGCGCGTCAATTTCACCAAAATCAGTTTCTATTATGCATCCGCCTTTATCAACGGTTGTGTCTTCCAGTATTTGAATATCATTAACGCCTTCGACAAGTTTTATAAATTCCTGCTTGTGCTTCGTCGCAAGCTGTAAATCTTCCATATTGACTCTGATTCTGCAAGAGCCTTTTGATTTAACCTTTCGCAAAGCTTGTGTTACATTAGAAATAATTACGTTTTCCTGATTCTCTGAAAGAACCTTTATGACTTTACGAGAAATAAGCAAAACAAGATCAATTATTTCCTGTTCTGTTTCGGCAAGAATTTCCCCCCTCTTGTTTTGAGCGCGCTCAAGCATTACCTGCGTCCGTGAAATAAGCCTTTCTACTTCCGCCTTACCTTCGGCAAAGCCGGCTTCCTTGCCATCTTCCCTGCCCTTGTCCTGCGCCGCTTTAACTTCGCCGTCAAGTGTTTTTCTTACCTCGTCTTCCATCTCCTGTGATTTTTTCTTTGCGTCTTCGATGATTTTTTGCGCATCACTTTCAGCCTGCTGTTTTATTTGTTCTGCTTCGCCTGTCTTGCTTTGTATTTCCATTTGCGCCGTATCCTGCGCGTCCTGAATAATCTTTTCCGCCTGCGCTCTCGCATCGGAGATCATTCTTCCCTTTTCTTCTTCCCATTGAACCTTAAACATCTCGGCTTCACGCCGAAGATCGTCCGCTGTAGGTCCGGTATATTCTTCCACAACGTCTTCAATATCCTCAACTTCTTCCTGCGGAGCCAAATGCGCAAGATCGGCAAAAGACGTCGGAGAACTAATAAGCATTTTTTCCGGAAGAGCGACTAGCTCCTCCGGTCTGAATACGGCCTTCAGCATAAATTACCCTCTTTAAAAAAATCACTTATGGCTGTTTACGGCGTTCCACCGCATGTGGAATGTCAGGCGGCTATGCCGCCCCCGTAAACATCTGCGTTAAGCGGCATTCTAATGCCGCTTAACGCGGTTGTATGCGCCGTTTTAATGGCGCATATAACTAGACTACCAGCTCGTCTTCTCCGGCGCGCGCGACAACGATTTCGCCGGTATCTTCCAAGTGGCGGATAATGGATACAATCTTCTGCTGTGATTCTTCTACGTCTTTCAAACGTACGGGACCCATGTATTCCATATCTTCCTTGAGCATGCTCGCCGCACGTTTGGACATATTCTTGAATATCTTGTCCTGCACTTCCGAATCGACGGATTTGAGCGCCTTTGCGAGTTCCTGCGAGTCCACTTCGCGCATAACTTTCTGAATGGCGCGGTCGTCGAGCATAACGATGTCTTCGAACACGAACATTCTCTTTTTGATCTCTTCGGCAAGCTCGGGGTCTTCGTCTTCAAGAGCCTCAATAATCTGTTTTTCAGACGCGCGGTCTACAAGGTTAAGAATTTCTACGATGCTTTCTACGCCACCCGCCGCCGTATAGTCTTCGCTGGACAGCGAAGAAAGTTTCTTTTCAAGTACGCGCTCAACTTCGCGCAATACTTCTGGACTTGTTCTGTCCATTGTGGCAATACGCCGCGCGACGTCGCTTTGAACTTCATGCGGCAGGTTTTGCAGAATAATCGAAGCCTTTGCGGGTTCCAGATAAGCTAGAATAAGCGCAATTGTCTGCGGGTGTTCCTGCTGAATAAAGTTCAGAAGGTGCGCCGGATCAGTTCTGCGGATAAAGTCGAAAGGCCGCACCTGAAGGCTAGAAGTAAGACGGTTTATAATGTCGATAGCCTTCTGGCTTCCAAGTGATTTTTCCAGCAGTTCCCTGGCGTAGTCGATACCGCCTGTGGAGATAAACTGGTTCGCCATCATCAGTTCCTGGAATTCCTGTAAAATGGCGTCCTTCTGTTCCGCGTCAATCGTCTCAAGACGCGCTATCTCGAAAGTTAGTGTTTCAATTTCATCTTCACGCAGATATTTAAATATCTCCGCTGAAATTTCCGATCCTATAGTTACAAGGAAAATAGCCGCCTTCTGGCGTCCGGTATATTCTTTTACCCCTTTCTTTTTGCTTGAGCTGGCGGTTGAACCGGGTGTTAATGTTGTTTTTCCCATCTTTTATTCCTCCAATAGCCAGGTTCTGATAAGCTGAGCCGCATCATCAGGATGCTCTTTCGCCATATTGATGACGCTTTCCATAAGTTCCATCCTGTTGCGTTCTTCCAGCGAAATGGAAACTTCCATTCCTTCCTGTTCCGCGGCGGCCATTGCGCTTTCCCGCAACATCTGCTCTCTGCGCGCCCGCTCTTCTTCCGCAAGCCTCCTGCGCCTCTCCATCTCGCGGGAGATCATCCTGAATAATATAAACCCGAATAACAATAATGTCAAACCTGAAAGGAAAACGATAACCGTAGTTTGTATCTGTTTCTTCCTGAAATACGCGGCGTCTTCCAGTTTAAATTCTTCCGTTCTGTCAAAGGCGATATTGGTTACTGTAACAGAATCTCCTCTTGCGGAATTATAACCGATAGCATCGCGGATTATTCTTTCAGCCTTGCGCAGATCATCATCAGGAACCGGAATGTATTCGCGTTCCAGAGTGTTATCCGGCAGTACTACCAAACTCCCTTTTTCATCGTGTTTAAGTTTCCATGTTCCGTCTATATTGACGGAAACCGTAACACGCTCCATCTGCTTCGGACTTCTTTCTTCTTTAGTTTTCGTCTCATTTATATCTTCGTTATGCGTTCTTGTAGTCTGCGTCATCTCGCCGTACAGGTTGCTCATATCCTTAAAAGCCGGAGGCGTCTGCCCTTCGACGCCGCTTGGTCCTTCGGGGTTCTGACCCGTCCCTTTCCATGTAGTTTCTGAAACGCTTTCCGAGCGCAAGACGGATTCACGCCTAACTGAATCATCATAAGGAAGTCCTGGCGTCGGCGGCTTAATTATAACGGGAAAATATTCCGTTGTATCAACGGATTTTTTAGACATATCTTTATCTATTTTTATGTTAAGGTCCCTGACGCGGTTTGAGGTAAAAGTGCTTTGAAGCTGGCTAAGTATGCGAGTGCGGTATATTTTTTCGTCGTCTTGAACGATTTTACTTTCGCGCACAATATTGGAAAGCCTATCCGATTCCGCCATTCCTTCAAAATCGTTAATCACATTCGCGTAATTATCGGTTATGGCGATATTTTCATCTTTCAGCCCTTCTATAGCAAGTTTAAGGAGTTTTTGTATACCCTCAATTTTTTTTCTGTTTTTTGTAATATCGCTTCCAGGCGTAGGGAAAATGACTACGCTGGCGCTTACAGGATTCTGCTCGCTCTGAAAAAGCTCTTTTGCCGGCCATACTATACTGACCCTTGTATTATCCACGCCCTCAATAGATTTAATATGCTCGACAATCATCTGCTGTTGGGCGCGTTGAAGATTTATCTTGCGCTCAAGATCGGTAATTGTCCAGCGCTCTTTGTCAAATATCTTCCATGGGTCTATATTTGAGGGAATAAGGTCTTCCCTGATCAATATAGTCCTCATGCGGCGCGCCGTCGTCTGGTCCGCGACCTGCACAATGCCGTTTGGGGTAACAGTTACGTTTACTCCCTCCTCATTAAGCCTGACAAGGATTCTGTCAAGAACCTCTTCATCTCTGATTGGAGCGTCAATTACAGACGCCATAACGGGAGTTGCCGAAACTCTAAAGAGCATAACAATCCCCACGACTACGGCGACAATGACGGCGAGAAAAATTACCCTTTGCCGCATAGACCAATCCGCCCAGAAACCGGCGGCTTTAGCCAAGATTTTTTTTAGAAATTCATTCATATCCCCTCCCCAGGTATATTTTTATCTTGTATTAATTAAGTCTCTCCAGCCCTGAACCAGACGGCTTAAAACATTTCGCGTAATGTTAAGCGCCATGCCAGCCTCTGCCTGAGCGATAGTTATATCATGAATATCAACCGAATCGGGATTGATAATCGCCTCTTTTTCAAGCTGATCTACAAATTGATTAGCGCCTGAAACTTTATCCAGCGCCTGTAGCATTGATTGTTCAAAAGTACCCGCTCTTGTTACATGCTCCGCGCTTATTTTTTTCTCCAGCGCGAGTACTTTATTCCCGCTTCCGAAATACGGACTGTCCGGCGGTAGCATGTGCTTTGGATGAGTAAGCGCCATTCCAGCCGCATAATTTTTTGCTCCAGCCGCGCTTATATAAGCCTCGTTACCAAATATTTTCATAATCCCCTCCCCTGTCTATTTTCTATCTTGAACCTATGTCCAAGGCGCGTAAAAACATCGCCTTTGATCCTTCTATTATAGCCGCATTCGCCTCGTAAGAGCGGGACGCGGAAATCATGTCTACCATTTCGGTAACAATATCCACATTAGGAAGCTCTACATAACCTTTCTCCGGTCCGGATTTTATCGCGTCAGGGTGCGTAGGGTCCCAGCGAAGTGGATTCTTCGATGCATAATCCTTTTGAATTTCCGATACGCGCACGCCGCGTCCAATCCCGTTGTCCATTGACTCGGGCAAGTAAGGAGAACGCCAGTACGGGCTGTCCACACGCGGGCGCATAATAACTCTGCTCCGCCTGAAAGGACCGCCTTCATTTGTCCGTGTGGTATTGACGTTCGCCATGTTATCCGCAATTACATCAAGCCTTACCCTGTCGGCGCTTAATCCTGTTGCGGCTGTATTAATCGAATTGAATATTCCCACTTATTTACCCTCTTAACACCTGATTTATCTGGCTGAATTCAAAAGCCGCCGACTGCGCCAAAAGCGTATATGTCATCTGATTCTGAGTGGCAAGCATGAATTCCTGTTCGGGATCGACATTGTTCCCGTTGTTGTTATATGTGCTGGTATAATCAAGCACCCTGCGTATCTGCACGTCTCTGTAATCCCTTTCCTTCCAGTTGGGGATATGTTTAGGATTTGTCAGCGTCAGTTCCAAGGCCGGTTTGTCCCTTTCGGAATTAAGCGCCTTCTTCAATTCGCTTTCAAAATTAACGTTAGACCTTTTAAAGTTGGGAACAGTCGCGTTGGCGACATTATTGGCAATTACCTGACGGCGTACGACATTTGCGTCCATCGCGCGGTGCAGTAAATCGACTGTTTTGGCAAAAGTATTCATTAAACTTCCTCCCTTTCTAACATCGGCAAAAGCCCAATCCCTCTTTATAGAATATACCTGCCAAGGTCCTGATCCTTGACGATTTCAGCCAGTTTCTGGTTGACATAATCAACGGTTATGTCAATGGTAGCCGGAGTTATGTCGGATGCCTCAAAAGACAGTTCTTCCAGCAGGGCTTCCATTATTGTATGAAGCCGCCTGGCCCCTATGTTTTCCAGTTTTGAGTTTACGTCCGCGGCAAGGGCGGCAAGATGTTCAACGGCTTCAGGCTCAAAGTTGATTTTTACGTCTTCCGTGGCAAGCAGTTCCGTATACTGTCTTATAAGGGCGTTTTTTGGCTCGGTAAGTATTCGTAAAAAGTCGTCCTTGCCGAGTGAATCCAGTTCCACCCGCAATGGGAAACGTCCCTGCAATTCGGGGATAAGGTCGGAAGGCTTGCTTACGTTGAACGCTCCCGCGGCTATAAAGAGGATATGGTCGGTATTGACCGGTCCCCATTTTGTGTTTACTGTAGCGCCTTCCACAATAGGAAGAATGTCGCGCTGTACGCCTTCGCGGGAAACATCGGGCCCGCCTCCCCTGTCGCCCTTTACGGCGATTTTGTCAATTTCATCAATAAAGATTATGCCCGTCTCCTCCACCCTCTGGCGGGCTTCGTCGCTCACACGGTCGCGATCTACAAGTTTTTCAGCTTCTTCGGCTTTTAGTATTTCCCTCGCCCTCGCTACGGTAACTACTTTCTTCTTCTTGCCGCCGCCGAAGAATCCTGCAATTCCCGAAAGACTGCTTTCAAGCTCTTCCATGCTTGTGCCCATCATTTCTATTGCCGGAAACTGCGGGTTCTGGTTTACCATAAGTTCCACAGGTCTGTCTTCCAGTTTTCCATCACGGAGCATAATTCTGAATTTTTCCCTTGTGGCTTTAAATTTTTCATCTTCGCCTTCGTTTAAGGGTTCTTCTTTTTCAGAAGCGTTTTTATCTTCTTCATTTTCGTCGTTTTTATTGGCTATAAAGGGAATCCCAACCTGCAATGTCGTCCCGATAATGCTTCCGTTTGAATTTTCAGGATTTATAGAAAAAGAACCCATCGGCCTTACGACCGGTTTCATCTTTTTCTCTTTAGTTTTTTTTGAATTAGACGGAAGCAGTAAATCGAGTAACGCTTCTTCCGCGCGTTTTTCCGCCTCCTGCGTAACGGATTCCTGCATTTCCTGTTTTACCATTTGAAAACCAGCCGCCATAAGATCGCGTATCATGGATTCAACGTCTCTGCCCACATAGCCTACTTCGGTATATTTTGTCGCCTCCACTTTTAAAAACGGGGAACCCGCAAGTTTAGCGAGGCGGCGCGCGATTTCAGTCTTTCCTACGCCCGTAGGACCTATCATAAGGATATTTTTGGGCGCTATATCTTCGCGTAATTCAGGCTCAAGTTTCAGCCGCCTGATACGATTTCTTAACGCTACGGCTACAGCGCGTTTCGCTTTTTTCTGACCTACGATATATTTATCCAGCTCAAAAACAATTTCTTTCGGAGTCAGCCTGTTTACTTTTTCGTCAACCTGTTTGTTATCTGTCATTAATTTAATTCCTCTAATGTTATTTGAACATTCGTATAAATACAAATGTTACCCGCTATTTTTAAGCTTTTTTCCGCTATTTCAGCCGCGGAAAATTTGCCGCTTTCCAGAAAAGCGAGAGCCGCGGCATAGGCGTAATTGCCGCCCGAACCTATTGCAAGCGCGTCTTCTGCGGGTTCGATCACATCCCCCGTGCCGGAAATAAGCAAAGTCTTTGTTATATCCGCCACCAATAGCAGGGCTTCAAGCCGCCTTAACGTTCTGTCCATACGCCAGTCCTTCGCCAGTTCTACCGCCGCTCTTAAAAGATCGCCTGAGTATTCTTTTAGTTTTGCCTCGAAACGGTCAAAAAGAGTGAACGCATCGGCGGTTGCTCCCGCAAATCCGCAAAGTACTTTTCCATCCATAAGTCTTCGCACTTTGCGGGCGTTGTTCTTCATAACGGTTTCGCCCATCGTTACCTGTCCATCGCCCGCCATAGCGACTTTCCCGTCTTTCCTTACGGCTATTACCGTCGTCGAGCGTATATCCGGTCTATATCGCATTTTTTTCTCCTTTTTTCTTCGCTCCGTGCGGATGCGCTTTCGCGTACACTTTCTTTAGATTTTCCAAATTTACATGCGTATAACGCTGTGTTGTGGAAAGGCTTGAATGTCCAAGCATCTCCTGAACAATGCGCACATCACATCCTGAATTTACAAGGTGAGTCGCAAAACTATGCCTTAGCGCGTGAGGGTGAATATTTTTTCCAATTCCAGATTGTTGCGCGTAACGTGAGATTATCCATCGTACTCCCGGAACGGAAATAGGCTGTCCTTTCCTGCTGATAAACAGCGAACCTTTTTTTCCGTTTATTCCAAACATGGCAAGCCGCGCCATACGCGCGGGCAGATATTCCGCTATGGCGGCTTTCGCCTCGTCTGAGAAAAACACGTATCTTTCTTTGCCGCCCTTTCCGGTTATTCGCGCCTCGTCAAGCGATGAGGAAATATTTTCCATGCAAAGGGAGACAAGTTCCGAAATTCGCAAACCGGCCGAGTACATGGTTAAAATCAGCGCCTTGTCCCTTTCCGGCCAGAGAATGCCGGCGGTTTCAGGCAGGGAGGCAAAGGACGCCATTTCTTTTTCCCAAAGCACGCTAGGCAGTTTAACAGGCGTCTTAACGTTTCTTAACGCCGTGCATGGATTGTCCGCCCTTTTGTTAAAACGCGCCTGCCAGCGGTAAAAGCCGCGTATCGAAGAAAGACAGCGATTTACGCTTGCCGCGGAAATGCTTTCCGCCGTTAAGTCGGCGATAAATTTTTGAATTTCATAAGGGGATGCTTTTTCCGCTTCTATTCCGCTAACAGAACAGTAATTCGCATAACGAGAAAGATCGCATGAGTACGCCTCAAGCGTTCTTTCCGAACAACCGCGCACGGATTTAAGATATGATAAATATTCTTCAATTATCGTTTCCATTTTATTCCTCATCTTCCGCGCTGTGCAGATAATCGCAATCGGGATTTATGCACAATTTATGGGCTCCGTTTTTCTTGTCGTACTTTTCAACAAGGAAAAACCCGCATTTCGGACAACTTTGATTCAGCGGCTTAAAATGGCTGATAAAATCGCAATCGGGATAATTTGTACAGCCGTAGAACTCTTTGTTTTTACCTTTTGTTTTGCGGGCGACTATCTCGCCGTCGCATTTAGGGCATTTGGCAAGCGGCACAGATTTGGTGTTTCTGCACTCGGGAAAACCAGAACAGGCAAGGAAGAATCCGAAACGCCCCAGTTTTTTTAACATGGGCTTGCCGCATTTTTCGCAAACGTGATCTGTCGGTTCGTCCAGAATTCCCTTAAACGATTCGATGTTTTTTATAACATCGTCAACTGTCGTTTTAAAGGGATACCAGAATTCCTTGATCATTTCAGGCCAGCTGACTTTGTTTTCTTCAACTGCGTCAAGTTTTGTCTCCATAGAGGCCGTAAAATCAGCGTCCACATATAACGGAAAATGTTCCGTTAATACGTCGCTTATCAATTTTCCAAGAATCGTAGGCACAAGCTGTTTATTGGAGCGCGTAACATAATAACGATCTAGCAAAACTGAAATAATCGAAGCGTAGGTCGACGGCCGCCCTATGCCTTTTTCTTCAAGCGTGCGCACAATGGAAGCGTCTGAATAACGCGAAGGTCCCTGTGTAAAGTGCTGTTCATTTTTGAATTTATCTACTTTTAATTTATCGTCCTTCTTAAGAGACGGGCAGGAACCTGTATCTTCTTCTTTAGAAGACAGAAGTTTTATCGCTTTGTAAAAACCTTTTTCGATCAGTTTTGTCCCGCTGACGCGAAAAAGTCCTTCCTCGTTACCTGCAACAACTTTAATATCCACACTTACAGTTCTGCTTTTCGCGTTGTTCATCTGACTGGAAACAAATCTTTCCCAGATAATCGAATACAAACGGAACTGATCCTTTGTTAAAGTTTCTTTTAATGAATCGGGCGTATATTCGGTATACGTTGGTCTTATTGCCTCGTGCGCGTCCTGCGCGTTTTTGCCAACAGCGTACTCAACGGGCTTTTCAGGCAGTTCATTGGGATAATTTTTCTCCAGCCACGCGCGCACGTCTTCCAGCGCCGTTTGTGAAATACGGACGCTGTCTGTACGCATATAGGTAATTAAACCTACGCGCGATGCGCCGATAGTTACGCCTTCGTAAAGCTGTTGCGCCACCTGCATTGTTTTACGCGATGTAAAACCAAGTTTGTTGGCGGCGGTTTGTTGAAGTTGCGATGTTGTAAAAGGCGCTTTAGGGCGGATAGTTTTGTCGGTTTCCCGCACGTCTGACACTACAAAATCGTTATCCTTTATTTTTTCGATTATTGCTTTTACTTCCGCCTCGTTTTTCAAAACAGGTTTGTTGTTATTCCAAAGTACAAGCTGGGCGGAATAAACTGTTTTACCCGATCTAAATTCTGCTTCCAGCGTCCAATATTCATCGGGAATAAAATTTTCAACTTCTTTTTCGCGTTCGCAAATCAGCCTGAGCGCCACGGACTGAACGCGCCCGGCGGAAAGACCGTTCTTCACTTTTTTCCACAAAAGAGGCGAAAGGCTGTAACCTACAAGCCTGTCCAGTACCCTGCGGGCTTTTTGCGCGGCGACTTTTGATTCATCAATTGTCCTCGGATTTAAAACGGCGTCTTTTACGGCCTGTGGAGTTATTTCATTAAAACTTATGCGCTCTATCGGGACTAACGCGGTTTTGGCGGTAATAGCGTTCCGCAGATGCCACGCGATCGCCTCGCCTTCGCGGTCATTATCGCACGCAAGCAGAACTTTGCCTGCTTTTTTCGCGTCTGTCTGCAGTTCTTTAAGAATTTTCGCCCTGCCGCGCACGGTGATATACTCAGGCTCAAAGTTATGCTCAATATCAATTCCGGTGCGCGATTTCGGCAAATCGATCAAATGCCCCATAGACGCTTTTACATTGTAGGCTGATCCAAGATATTTCTCTATGGTTTTCACCTTGCCTGGAGATTCCACGATCACAAGAGTTTGTTTTTCCGCTTTCTCCTTCGCTTTTTTCGTAACCTTACTTTGTTTCTTTTCCTTTGTTTCAGCCGCCATATTACATCCTTATATATTGATTTCCAGAAAATCCGCCATAGACGCAGAAAGTTCCATTCCTGTCGAATCCCACACTGCACGATCGGCAGTATCCATGTTATCTGTAAACTCTATATTCCATTTTTCTAATATGTCGCCAACCGTATAAATTACTTCCGCCCCGTCAACTGCGAGATTTATCGTTCCCATTTTATCGTGTAACGATCCGTATTGACGTTCCTGAAGCCCGCTTGAGGCAACCCAAAGGTCCTTCCCCTGCTCAAGGGCAAACGCCGCCGTAATAAGCGCGCCAGATTTTTTCGGCGCTTCCACGATTATAACGCCCCGCGACAAGGCGGCGATAATCCTGTTTCTCGCCGGAAAATTCCATTTACTAGGCGGCGTCCCGGGGGGATATTCAGATAATAGCGCGCCGCCTGAATCGAGTATACGCTTCGCAACCGGTCTGTTTGAAGACGGGTAAATTTCATCTACGCCTGAGCCAAGCACCGCGTAACCGGGAACTCCGCCCGCGAGGTTCCCCCTGTGCGACATCGCGTCAATGCCAAGGGCAAGTCCCGAAACTACAGAAAGACCCGCCCTTCCCGCGCCGTAAGACAGCGTATAAGCCTGATTCGCCGCTTCCGGGCTTGGTCTTCGCGTGCCTACCATGCCGAGCAGTGATTTATCCGGATCGGGAAGACAGCCCCTGTAATAAATAACAGCGGGAGGATCGTACATTTCCCTTAACAGCGGCGGGTACGCGGCGTTGCTCCACGACACCCAATTTATCGATCTGTTTTTGTGAACCGTCTCTATCCTTTCCGCCTGCGCGCGAACTTCGTTAATATCCCAAAAATTATTGATTTTCCTGCCCAAAAAATGTTCCATATCTTCCCGTGTTTGAAGAAGAAGATCGTCCTCACATTCAAAAACCTGCAACATATTTAATTTTTCCGCAGGCATTAAACGGGGTAAAAGAGAAATATATAAATCCAGCATTCCTCGTTTATTCATACATCATCCTCTGGACAATTTCTATATTATTATAGGCTTCCGCCTGTATATCCTTGTTTTTTGAACGGGAAATAATCTTTTCGTAAGTTTCAACCGCCTGCGTGTAGCTTCCCGTTACAGCATACGCCCGCGCCAGAATAAACATAGCCTGAATATCGGAAGACATTATTGACAAATAACGCTCAAGGTGCGGTATCGCTTCCGCCGGACGGTCAAGTTCAAACACATACAATACCGAAAGACCGTACATGGGTTTTGCGTAAGTTACATCAAGCTCCAAAGCGCGTTTATACGAGTTTTCAGAAAGTTTAAAATAATGGTCCCTTTCTTTTTCAGCGCCTGCGGAAAAACCTACAATAGATTTCGCCACTTTGCCGGCGCTGACGCCTGCAAGATTATAAAGAACCGGGTCTTCGGGGATAAAATAAATAGCGCGTTCAAGAGCCTTAAGCGCATCATTGTACATTCCCTTGTCGACAAGTCTTACGGCTAGAATTTTCCAGTATGCTCCAGTCTGCGCTCCTTCCCTCACATTCCGTTCAATCTGATCTTCGTATAACGCAATTGCCTGCCTTAAACCTTCTATTGTTTCGGGCGGACCGCCTTTCGGGCTTAATTCGGCAATGTGGCGCGCAAGTTCCTTGTTCGCCGTTCTTCCCTTCAACTGATACAGAGAGTAAATCAAGAAACTTACAGCGGCAATAACGAATATGCCTAATACTATTTCTTTAAATTGTTTCATGTCATTCCCTCTTTATTTCGCCGTTCTTAACCGCGGCAAAAAGCGCCGGTGGTTTTCACGAAGAACCCCTACGTCCACATGCGTGTAAATTTGCGTCGTAGAAAGATCAGCGTGCCCTAAAAGCGCCTGTACTGTCCTTAAATCGGCCCCGCCTTTTAAAAGCCCTGTCGCAAAACTGTGCCGCAATGTGTGCAAGTGGGACGATGTTCCCGCAATAGCCGCCGATTTCGCGTAATTTTTCCAGATGCCTTTTCTTGAAAGCCTTTTTCCGTTTCTCCCGATAAAAAGAGCGTTGCTCTTCTTTGCCTTGCCCGCCAGTTTCGGGCGCACGTCCCGCAAATACTCCGTCAATTTTTCCGCCGCCGATGCTCCAAAAAGAGTTATACGCTCTTTGTTGCCTTTCCCTTTTACTTTTGCCGTCCCGCTATCGATATCAATGTCCTTAATATTCAACCCCACCGCTTCTGAAACCCTTAATCCGGCGGAATAAATCAGCTCAAAAAGACATTTGTCGCGCATACCCAAAGGAGTGCTTGTATCTACTTTAGACAGTAGTTCTTCGACAATTTTTATGTCCATTACTTCAGGAAGACGCGCTTTCCGTTTTGGGCTTTCCAAAAGAAAAGCCGGATTATCCTTAACAAGCCCCTCGTCCATCGCAAATCTGAAAAACGATCTTAATGCGGAAACAGCTTTTGCCGCCGTCCGAGGATCGATTTTATCATTATTGCGCCGCATTGTAAGATACGCCGAAAGAAAAACTGCGTCAACACCGTCAAGGGGTTTTTGTTCCGCTGAAAGGAAATCAAGGAAACGGCGAATTTCAAGGCGGTAACATTCCCTTGTTAAGAGAGAGCGCCTTTCTACCGCGACAAGCCGTGAACAAAATTTGGCAAGTAAATCGTTTTTTTCCAAATTAACCTTCCTGCGCCTTATTCATTTCTAACATTTCTTCAGTATTATAATGATGATTTCTTATTACAGCTGGAACATCCAAATCGTCATGATAATCTTTTGCCGGTAAATAAGGCAAATATTCTTTTCGTTTGGATTGTTCGTGCTTCTGGACATATTTTGTAAAATCAAACAGTTCCGTATCTATAGATTTTTTACCTGCGAGGGGTTTTGCCTCATTGCCGCGGGCATTGTCAAAACCTGTGGCAATTACCGTTATCTGAATACCGTCTTCCAGCGACGGATCGATATGCAGACCATGTATAATAAGCGCATCCGGGTCGCATTTGTCTTTAATGTCTTTTAGTATATTATTAATTTCCACCATCTTAATATCATTTGAAGCCCTGATATTTACAAGAATGCCTGTGGCCCCTTCTATGCTGGTATCCTCAAGGAGAGGATTGTCTACAGCGTTAGAAACCGCTTCCATAGCGCGGTTTTCGCCTTTTCCAAAACCAATTCCAAGAATAGCCTGCCCCTTTCCTCTCATAATTGTTTCCACATCGGCGAAATCGACGTTTTGAAATCCAATTTGAGTAATCAGCTCCGCTATCCCCTGCACTCCCAAACACAAAACTTTGTCGGCTAACACATAAGCGTCGTTCCATGAAGTGTTATTGTCTATTATTTTAAAAAGATGCTGGTTAGGGATTACTATAAGCGAATCGACTTCATTGGATAATTTCGCAATTCCTTCCTGAGCGAGTTTTTTCTTATAGCGGCCTTCATACTCAAACGGGGTGGTAACAATCGCTACAGTAAGCGCCCCCTGACTCTTCGCTACTTTTGCAATAACATGGGCGGAACCTGTTCCTGTTCCGCCGCCCATTCCTGCGGCAAGAAAAACCATATCCGCGCCCGATAAAGCGGCGGCAATCGCGTCCTGATCCTCCAGCGCGGCTTTTTCTCCTATTTCCGGTTTACCCCCGGCTCCGCGTCCGCCCGTAACCTTAACGCCAATCTGCACCTTTACCGGAGCCTTGCTCTTTTGGTTAAGGTCCTGAATATCAGTGTTAATTGAAATATACTCCACGCCGGATAGTCCGCTTTCGATTATACGGTTTAACGCATTCGCTCCGCCGCCTCCGGTTGAAACAACCTTTATAACCGCCGGCAAAATTACGTTGTGCGAATTAATTTTGCTTTCCGTTAATTCTTCCGTATTATCCAAATGCCTGAATTGGATAACCTGCGCCTTTTCATGTACCGCTAAAACGTTCATTATTTCCCCTCCATAATATTTATTTTATTAATCAATAATGATTATTGATTAAAAAAATTCCTCTTTTAGCCACGCCTTAAATTTTTCTATAAGCGCGGAACTTTTCTTTTCCCCCTGCCCCGAACCGGAGACGCTTTCAGCGTCAAAGCCGGAGCGTTTTGCCCCTTCCAGCGCAAGACCTACGACGGTAGCGTACGCCGGAGTACGGTATTCTTCAACTAACCCTCCCAAATCCTCCGCAGGTATCGGGGTTCCAAGACGCGATGGCAGTTTTAAAACACTGTTTGCAAGTTCCACTACGCCGTGCAAAAGCGCCCCGCCGCCTGTCAGTATTACGCCTCCGCCAAGAGGGCGCGAAAGGTTTAAAGTATCAAGATGCTGTTTTACCATTTTAAATATTTCTTCCACTCTTGGCTTTATGATTGTAAGTATTTGAGAACGCGGAATTGACATGGGCGGTCTTCCGCCTACACCCGGGACAATTACAACTTCGTCTTCATCCAAAAACGATTCCCAGCAACAGCCAGCGTCTATTTTTATTTTTTCCGCGTTATCAAAAGAAATATTTTTAATTATTGATATATCGCTTGTAACCTGCGTTCCACCGGCCGGAATGGTATATGTCGAATACGGAGTGCCGTCGGCATAAACGAGAATATCGGTTGTTCCCGCGCCAAGATCAATTAATACAGCGCCCAAGTCCATTTCTTCCTGCGTGAGAACTGCGCGCCCGGCGGCAAGAGTCTGTAGAACAAGCTCGTTCACCCTGAATCCGGCGCGGTTAACGCATTTAATTAAATTTTGCGCGCCCGTAACCGCGCAAGTAATGATATGCACCTCACATTCAAGGCGGATACCAAGCATATCAAGCGGATTTCTTATTCCTTTTTGATCATCTACTTTGTAATTTTGAGGGATAACTTCCAGTATTTGCCTGTCGGTGGGTATCACAACGGCTTTTGCCGCTTCTATCACGCGATCAACATCTTCCTGGCTTATTTCCCTTTCTTTTGTGTCGCGTCTTTTTCCAGATACGCCTACTACTCCGCGCGAATTAAGTCCGCTTATGTGGTTTCCGCCGATTCCTGCCCAGCAATCTTCTACCTGAATACCAGCCATCATTTCCGCGTCTTCTATCGCCGAGGCGACCGCGCGAAGAGTGGCTTCTATATTAACGACAACGCCTTTTCTTAAACCAGTGGAAGGCTTAAGCCCCGCGCCGATTATTTTTAACAATCCGTCATCATCGCGTTCGCAAATAAGAACACGGATAAAAGCCGAACCGATGTCTAAAGCGACAACAATATTATTCATCAGGAATTCTCCTTTATTTTATACGAACCTATGCCGGACCTAAAATCTATCTCCCGCGGCTTTTGTGAAGCTTGCTCAAAAACATTAAGCATAAGAAGCATATAACGCAGGATTTCTTCCGTTAAATTATTTTCTATCCTTACTTTTATTGAACTGTGTACGGGATAAAGAACAAGATCGTACCCTTCCCATGATTTTTGCTCAATACGAATTTCAGAAATCGCCGAAAGAAGCTCAGGAGAACCGCCGGCAATAGCGGAAATTTTTTCAGTCAGCGGCACAAGACTGGCAGGAAGTTGCATATACATCTGAGGATTTTCAATACCCGAAATAACCGGAAGCCCCGCGGCATCTCCCGAAAGAGAATTCCCTATTTTAAAAAACACCCCCTGACTGTCAATAAAAAGCGGAACCTGTTTGCCGTTGATATTGGCAAGCGTTACCGCGGCGGCTTTGCGCGGTACAAGCGAGATTGTCAATTTATCTGGAAAACGTTTTGTTACTTTAACAGATGAGACAAGTATAAGAGATGAAAGTTTTTTCTGAATTTCAGCTACATTAGTAGACACAAATGACGATGTATCATCAATAGCGGCAGTTTTAAGCACATCTGCGCGGTTTAATCCGGCAAATGTTTGAACCTCTATCGTAGAGAACGGGATAAACGGACTAATTACAAAAAGCCAGACTAATTCCGCGGAAAAAACAATTCCGGCGATAATTAAAAGCCGTTTAAGCCCTTTTTCTATTTTTCTTGAAGACTTTGAATTTGTTTCCGTCTTTGCGGACGGCGCGTATGAAAAGTTAGCCGTCATTTTCGTCTCCCGTAAAATCATAAGAGAGCGCGCCTTTCCTTGCGATATTGGCGATCATTCCCGCGCAAATAAGAGTAGTCGCAAGGGACGAACCGCCTGCGGAAAAAAACGGAAGCGGAATTCCCGTTGCCGGAAGCGCCCCGGAAACTACGGCGACATTGGACAGCGCCTGCGTTATAATCATCGTAGTCATAGAAGCGGAAAGAAGCCGCCCAAAAACAGTCTTCGCCCTTAACGCCGCCCTGTAGCCTAAAACGGCAAAAACCGCAAACAGCGCAAAAAATAAAAGTATGCCGATAAACCCCGTCTCCTCGACATAAGAGCTAAAAATAAAATCTGAATGAATTTCTGGTATGCTGGCTATCTTGCGCGTTCCCTCTCCTATACCTTTTCCCCAAAAACCGCCTGAAACAATCGCGTCCCTGCTCGCGCTAACCTGAAAACCAGCGCCAAGCGGGTCCCATTCAGGTCTTATAAAACTTACAAGCCGCCTGACACGGTGTTCTTTTGTAAATACTAAAAGCGCGGATACAGGAATTATCATGGCAACGGCGGCGAAAAAATAGCGGAAACGCATACCCGCCAAAAAGAACAAAACCATTGCGTTAAACACAATAAAGACCGCCGTAGAAAAATTGTTCTGCATATAAATAAGACCGAAGAAAAGCCCCGTAACAATTACAGGGGGCAGTATGCCTGAATAAAACTTATCAAGGTTGTTAGCTTTTTTGTCCATTATGTGCGCCAGATACAACGGAAGAACAACTTTTACCATTTCCGAAGGCTGGTAGGAAAGAGGCCCTATCTCGATCCAGCGTGATGCGCCATAGCGTTCCACGCCGATACCGGGAATTCTTGTCAAAAAACATAGAAAAGCGGAAAAACATACCAATGGCAGTATAAATTTTCTGATTTTATCAAGATCGATAATAGAAAAAATGAAAAATAAAACTATTCCAACCACACCGAAAATAATCTGCCTGATTATAAAATAATTACCGTCCTTAAAAAAACGCAGGGCAAAAGCGTAAGAAGATGAATAAAGCGTAACAAGACCCGTGCCGAACATGATTATTACGCAGATAAAGAAAATATGTAAAGCATTTTTGTTAAGAACGTTTTCGGAGTCCAGTTGATACATTTTTCCTCCCTATTGTATCTTTAACGTAGAAAGCGCAATAATGGCGAACAATCCGCCGATAATCCAAAACCTTATAACAGTCTTTACTTCCGGCCAGCCTGATAATTCATAGTGATGATGTATCGGAGCCATTTTAAAAACTCTTTTTCCGCGAAGTTTAAAAGAAACAACCTGTATAACAACGGACGCTATTTCAATTATAAAAAGTCCGCCGATTATAAGTATTAAAAGTTCTTTTTTGGTAATAAGCGATATTACCGCGATTACTCCGCCAAGCGACAAACTCCCGACATCGCCCATAAACACTTCCGCAGGGTGGGCATTATACCACAAGAACCCGACGCAGGCTCCGGCGGCGGCAAGGCAAAATACTGTAAGCTCTCCCGCTCCGGGAATGTATGGAATGCCCAAATATTCCGAATAGTCAATGCGTCCCGTGATATATGTAAGAACCGCAAGAGTAAGAAAAACAATAATCAAAAGACCGGCAAGAAGCCCGTCCAGTCCATCGGAAAAATTAACCGCGTTTGATTCCCCAACAACCAAAAGAATAGCGAACGGAATCCACACCCACCCCATGTCTAAAACCGGATTCTTGAAAAACGGAACGTACAAAAGGGTCGTGTTTTCATCGCCTGTAAAATAAATGACAAGAACAACCGCTGTCGCCGCGGCGAACTGAAATACAAGTTTCGCCCAAGCGGGAAGCCCTGCGGAATTATGCTTTGAAATTTTTAAAAAATCATCGGCAAAACCAATCGCGCCGAACGCGATAAAAGCGCATATCGTAATCCAGACAGCCCTGTTATGCAAATCTCCCCAGAATAACATCGCTATTACGACGGAAAGAATAATAAATATGCCGCCCATAGTCGGCGTCCCAGACTTTTGCAGATGAGTCTGCGGACCGTCTTCCCTGATTGACTGTCCTATTTTTAATTTGCGGATAAGCTCAATAATTTTTCCGCCAAATATATAACAGATAAGCAGTGTGGTAACGGCGGCAAAAGCGCCCCGAAAGGTGATGTATACAAAAACATATAACGGCGTAAAGTATTTAAAAAATGGATAAATTAATTCAAGAAACATACAGCCCCCTAAAGGAATTTATGATTAATGCCGAAATACCCGA
This sequence comes from Treponema sp., assembly GCA_031286095.1. GTDB lineage: Bacteria > Spirochaetota > Spirochaetia > Treponematales > Breznakiellaceae > WQXQ01. The sequence continues at coordinate 33,073 of JAITUY010000203.1, forward strand.
TAGAGGGAGTCTTATTATGTTAAATGCAAACGAAAACCGTACGGCGGCGTATTGGGACAACCGGCCGCCCGCAGAATCAGTGTCCATGCCCCTTTCCCTCCACAATTTTTACCTGTAATAAATACTCAGGCCGTATTTTACGCAATTCAAGCTGGTTTACCGCGATATATTCAATCCTGTAAGGAGACGAATATTCGGTAATACCCGCAATAAGCTTTTTATTGCTTTCTATCCATTCCGCCTGCGTCTGTTCAAGGCGGGTTAATTCCCTGCTAAGATTTTGGTATCTGTTAGACTGCCACGCTATCAAAGCGAGCAAAAGGGGAAGGGTTACAGCCACTAAATAAAGAACAAAGTGTTTTTTCATCACAACGCATCCTCGTCTAAAACTTTTTCCACTACGCGCAGTCTGGCGCTTCGGGAAGGAGGATTCCGCTCAACCTCTTCTTTTTCGGGTACAATTCCCTTCTTTGTAAGCACATTGATTGAGCGGCGTCCCTCACATCTACATATCGGCGCTTGTGCGGGGCATGTACAGTCTTTATTCATCTCTTTGAAGAATTGTTTGATAATTCTGTCCTCCAATGAATGAAAACTGATAACCCCGAGCCTTCCCCCAGGCTCGAGTACCCTAAGCGCGGCCTCAAGGAGAGCGGGAAGCCGTGAAAGCTCCCCATTTACCGCGATTCGCAGAGCTTGAAAAGTTCTGGTCGCGGGGTGGATCGGCCCGTGCCTGTATGACGCTGGTACAGCCCTTTCTACCAGGTCGGCAAGAGCAGATGTTGTAGTTATATTTCCTTTTTGGCGCTGATTTACTACGAGAGAGGCGATACGGCGGGAAAACCTTTCCCCTGCGTTGTTATAAAGAAGATTCGCCAGCTCCCGTTCCGGCAGTTTCGACAGCAGATCAGCCGCCGTTACTCCGCCCGATGTGTCCAGTCTCATATCCAGATACTCGTCCTTTTCAAAACTAAAACCTTTGCCGCTATTTTTGTAATGATACGCGCTTACACCCAAATCAAATAAAATAGTGTCCGGCCTTTTTAATTCGGACGGATATTCGGCAAAAAAGTCATGAGACCAGCCGTTATAAAAATGAACGCGGTCTTTAAATTCTTCAAGCCTTTTTTCGGCAATGGCAAGAATTTCCTTGTCCGCGTCAATACATACCATTTTTAATCCCTGAAACCGGGAAAGGAAACAGTAACTATGGCCTCCTTCCCCGGTATTTCCGTCGAGCATCAGCTCGTCATTTCCCCGCGGAGCGAGCAAATCAAGAGTTTCTTCCAGCAAAACCGGCGTATGAAAAAACTCCGTCATTGCTGAACCCCGCTTTTGCTGTTTTTTAACTTACTGCCAATTTCTTCGGAAACAGAGATAAAATCTTCCTTGCTTTCAGAAAAATATTTGTTGTATTCTTCTTTATCCCAAATCTCAATATAATCACCCTGACCAAGCACCAAACAGTCTTTGTTTAATCCCGCAAAATCACGGTAAACCTGAGGAATAGGAATTCTCCCCGCTTTATCAATTTCCACAGGCTGAGAATTAAAAAGCCGCCTGCGTAAGGCGCGGTCTCTCTTTGATAAAATACTTGTATTTTCGCTTAATTCAGCCAGCATTTCCTGATATATATTTGCGGGAAAAAGCCACAAACACATATCGTCATAATTACAGGGGTTAAGAGTAAGTTTCTCGTCACCTAACACTCTGCGCAAATTGGCGGGCAGGCTGATGCGCCCCTTTTCGTCCAGAGTAACCTCAAATTGTCCTGTCAGCCTTTCTACCACTTTTTCCTACTTTCTCCCACTTATTCCCATTTACTTATCATTTTAGATGAAATTTGGCATGCGTCAACCACTATTCATAATATTTTTTCTTAAATTTCAATTTTTTTTTCAAAAATACTATACATAAATGTAGTAAATAGGGATAATTGCGCCAAATTAACGCTTCCTGTATGATTTTTCCATGTTTATAAGCGAATATTTTATCGTTTTTCCAGAGGGCGACGTTCAGGAAATACAGGGACGACTGCCCTTTAACTCCCTTGTTGACATGAACGGCAACGTACTGGGTCTGCCCCTGCCGACAAACAAGATGATTGTCTTTAAGGTCGCGGGGATAAAAACCGATGAAAAAAAGGGAACGAGCGAAACATATCACTTTCTGGAACTGTTAAGCGCAGAGGAATTAATTGAGTACACTTAAACATACTGTCCGCAAACGCCCCGTTAAACGTCCAATCAAACAAGCCGTCCGTAAGAAATCCGCACCAAAAAAGATCGGGATAATGAACGAAAGCAGTCTTCACCATGAACTTAAATTACGTTATACGGGAAAAGGTGGAAAAACCGAAGTTACGGCTGGGGAATACATAGCGGACGGAAGAAGAAAAGACGGCGAATATATCGAAATTCAAACGGGCAGTTTTGCCCCGTTAAAAGACAAGGTAAAAAAGCTTTCCGCAAACGGCCGTGTCAGGGTTATACACCCAGTCGCGGTAACAAAAACAATTGAGGTTTATAAGCCGAACAAGCGCAAGCCCTACGGGGCGCTACTATACCGCAAAAAAAGCCCGCTTAAAGGCTCGCAGTGGAACATTTTTGACGCCCTCACGCACGCCCCTCTTTTGCCTTTAATACGCAGATTAACTGTGGAAGTCGCTCTTGTAGACATTCTGGAAAAACGCATAAAAGACGGAAAAGGCTCTCGGCGCAGAAAAGGAATAAGTCTTTACGACAAGGAACTTACCGCGTTGCACGAGAGCCTCATTTTTAAAAAACCCGCTGATTATCTGCGCTTTGTACCTTTTAAAAAAAATGAAGAATTTACAGTTTTGTCCCATGCTGAAAAAGCAGGCATAAAAAGGGAATTGTCCCAAAAGGCGCTGTATGTGCTTGCGAAAATGAATTTAATTAAACGGATAGGGAAAAACGGAAACGCATGGGTTTATGCGCGTTAATCAACCAACCCCGCCGCAGAGCGGACGGGGTATGGTTGTTTTGGTAAGGTATTTGTCTCAGGGTACATACCCACATACCTTGTCAGCGGTACATTTTTTGAAACGCCCCAGATGGGCGGGGTATGTACCCTTCGTATACAATCAAGATCAAATAATTTTACCATTCACGGGGCTGTCCGAACAAGTTTTTAAAACTTTTCAGACACTAGAGTTGTTCGGAAACTTCAATTTCTGAACAACTCTATTAAATTAACCAAGGTATTTTTTGATTACCGCATATATATTTTTCGGAACAATCGGTTTTACGACATAGTCGGTCATACCCGCCGACAGGTACTTTTCAATGTCTTCTTTAAAAGCGTCCGCCGTCATCGCAATAATGGGGATAGTCTTCGCCAGCGGCAAATCAAGAGAGCGTATAGCCCGCGACGCAGTATCTCCGTCCATTTCGGGCATGTGAATGTCCGTAAGAATCAAGTTGTATTTGCCGGGATTCTCCGAAAACATATAAACAGCCTCTTTCCCGTTTTCAGCAAAATCAATTGAAATTCCGGTCTTTAACAGATATTTGGCAAGGATTTCTCTGTTAAATTCCATATCTTCCGCCGCCAATATGGTATACCCCTTAAAATCATAATTGGCAGACTTTGTTCCTGCAGTTGAACTTTTACCGGCGTTTTCCTGTCCCTTTTTCACTTTTATTGTAAATATAAATTTCGCCCCATGCTCCAGCTCCGACTCAATCCATATTCTCCCCTGCATGAGTTCCACAATTCGTTTGGAAATGGCAAGTCCAAGCCCCGTACCGCCGAATTGTTTTGTAATACTGCTGTCCGCCTGATTGTAAGACGTGAAAAGTTTTTTTTTCTGTTCCGGCGAAATCCCAATACCGTTATCCGCAACTTCTATTCTTAAGGTAATCTCATCATTTGCAGACGATTTATCGTCTGATGACGGCGCAGAGTCCAGCTTTTCAGCGTTTAATTCAACCTTGCCGCCGTTCGGCGTGAATTTTATCGCGTTGGTAAGCAAATTTGTAATAACCTGCGACAACCGCAATTCATCGCCGACTATAAACTGCGGAATATTCTGGTTAATATTAACAACAGTATCCTGGTTTTTCTCTTTGGCGCGGAAACTTATTACATCAACAATGTCCCCAATCATTTTTCCAAAATCCAGTTCGGCAACTGAAAGCTCAAGTTTATTCGCTTCAATCTTTGACATATCAAGAATATCGTTGATTACACCCAGCACATGCTTTGACGCGCTACCCGCCTTTTCAAGATATTTCTTTATCTTTTGAATGTCGTCTTCTTCCGCCGCAATATTTATCATTCCTATAACGGCATTTAACGGGGAGCGTATTTCATGGCTCATGTGGGACAAAAACTCGCCCTTGGCGCGGGATGCATTCTGCGCCTCCAGTTCCGCCGCTTCGCGCAGTACAACCTCTTTTGTTTTTAACTCAAGCATGCTCTTAATTTGTTTTTCATGTTCTATTAAAGTCAGATATGTTTTTATCCTTTGGTGCAATAACGGGGCGACAAAAGGCTTATGAATATAATCAACGGCCCCAATTGCCAAACCCTCTATTTCGCTGTGCGCATCGCTTCTGGAAGTAAGGAACATGATTGGTATTTCCGTGTATTTACCGGAGTCTTTTAGCTTCCTTGCCGCTGAATACCCGTTCATTTCAGGCATTTCTATGTCCAAAAGAATTAAGTCGGGCTGGATATGCTCCAATAATTTAAACATATTCAGCGCGGAAGGGCTGGAATATACCTCATACGCGCTTTTCAAGATATTTTTGAGTACATTTAAATTTTCAGGATTATCATCAACAACAATAATCTTTTTTTTCTCGTCCGCCATTTACTCAATTCCTTTCTTAACAATTATAACATATGTTTTTCTATGCGCTCTAGCAAATGTTGAGTAACGAAGGGTTTGTAGATATAATCAACAGCGCCAAGACTTAAGCCCTCCTTTTCACTTTGTTCATCGTTCATTGAGGTAAGGAATATGACGGGTATTTCACGGTATTTTTCCGCGCTTTTAAGTTTCTTTATCGCTGAATACCCTGTCATCTCCGGCATTTCTACGTCCAAAAGAATTAGACCCGGTTTAACATGTTCCAATAAATCAAACATCTCCGGCGCGGAAGGGCTGGGATATACCGCATATATGCCTTTAAGAGTATTTTTAAGAACATTGAGATTTTCAGGATTATCATCAACAACAATAATCTTTTTTTTCTCGTCCGCCATTTAGCTAATCCCTTCCCCTGCCAGACGCTGTGCGGCCTCGCCCATCTTGGATATGTCTATCTTTTCCCTTAACCATGCAATCAATTCGCCGCTCTCTTCGTAATCGGAGCTTTCCAGTTCTGACATAACTTGATCAACGCCGTCCATGTCGTAACTTTCACAGTATTTCTTTAACTGCGACAGAAGTTCCCTGTCAGGAGCTTTCAGAAGCGGCTTTTCCCTGTTAGCGTCATACTGATTCAGCCATGCTTTAATATTGGCTACAATGATTTCCGTATCGGCGATAAGTTTGCCGTTATGCTCCAAAACACTCTTCAAGTCGCCGGCGCGGGACTTTGTTTCCATATCCTGCGCGGAAAACCTTATTTCTTCCGCGCCTATGCCCGCGCTTGTGCCTTTTAACCCGTGTACTGTAACAACATAAGAGGGTAAGGTTTCCCCGGAGACAGTCCGCATTTTTTCCAAAACTTTCGGCGTGTTGTAAACATAAGAACGCAGAAGAGGCAGATACACATCCATTTCGCCCGCGTAAAGTGAAAGCCCTTTTTGCGTATCCACTCCCGGTATCTTTATTATCATATTTTCATCTTCGGAAATCCCTTCAGACGGCGCGCTGGAAATAAGCGTATTATCATGGGTATCGTCACGCACCCATTTTCTGATAACGGAATCCAACTCTATTATGTCAATGGGTTTTGATATAAAAGCCTGAAAACCGTGAGCGAAAAACATCTGTTCCGTTCCCTGTATCGCGTTTGCAGTCAAGGCGATTATCGGTATATTCTTCGCGTATTCCGTGCCTAACGCCCGAATCGCATCCGCCGCTTCTATACCGTCCATTCCCGGCATCATGTGGTCCATAAATATGGCGTCGTAAACCGGAGTCCCCGCCCGTATTCTTTCAATTGAGGCCTGCCCGCTGTTTAAGCAGTCAACCTGCATTTTATATTTGCGTAAAAGACCGGACGCCACGTCCAGATTTGTCTGCATATCGTCCACCACCAGCACCTTGGCGTAACTCAAATTGATCCGCACCAGTTTTTTGGTAACAATTCGTTTGTTGTCGGCGTAACAGAAATGGCGCAGTTTACCCGCTATGTCCGCTCCGATAGGCGTATCGTTTACGAAGCCTTGTCTTATACGGACCCGGAACGTGGTTCCTCTTCCGTACTGGCTTTCCGCGTTGATTTCTCCGTTCATCATCTCCGTAAGCCTTTTAGTAATGGGCAAACCCAATCCTGTTCCTTCGATGTTGCGGTTTGCCTTTTCATTTATCTGATAATAATCAAGGAACAGCTTTTTCAGATCATTTTCGCGTATGCCGATGCCTGTATCGCTCACGGTAATTTCCATCCAAACAGAATCGTCTTCGCGCGTACAACGCACTTTTAAATTGATGCTTCCCTCGCGTGTGTATTTTACGGAGTTGGTAAGCAGATTTGTAAATATCTGTTTTACGCGCAGATCATCGCCGTACAGTTTATTGGGCAGAGTGTCTTCTATATCAAGATGGAATATTATGGGTTTTTCCCCAAGACGCGTAATAACCATAGTAATAATGTCGTTCAGTAAACTGGACGTGTAATATTCAACAGACGATAAATCCAGCTTGCCCGACTCAATTTTTGAAAAGTCCAGAATATCGTTTACTATGCTTAAAAGCGTATTACCCGCGCTACTTATCTTTATAAGGTTACTCGTAACATGTTCATTCATGTTATCGTCTTCAAGTATCAAGTCGGTAAGCCCTATAACCACGTTAAGAGGCGTTCTAAGTTCATGGCTCATATTGGCAAGGAAAGTGGACTTTGCGCGCGAAGCGGCCATGACCTCCTCTTCCATTTCTTTACGCTTGGTGATGTTGCGTATAATGGCGATTATTCCTACGACAACGCCGTTCTGCCTGATCGGGGCTTTAACTGTTTCAAAAACCCCCTCTTCTCCGGTAACAGGCGAGCGGACTTTTTCTTCAAGGGTAAATATACGGTTTTCCTCTATTACAGCCAGTTCTATATTATGAATCCTTTCCACCTGCTCGTGATTCAGCCATGAGCCGTCTCTGTCAGCCTTGCCAATAAGCTCTGCCTCGCTGACGCCGATAAATTTTTCAAACGCCTTATTGCATTGCGTGTATTTTAAATCGGTGTCTTTGCAAAACATAAGATCAGGAATTGAAGCGAGAGTTACTTGAAGCTGTGAAGTCTTGAACGCAAGGTCCCTCTCTATTTCTTTGCGCATGGTTATGTCGCGCCCTATGCCTATAATTCCGGTTACCTCTCCGTCCTGAATAAGAGGAGACTTAACCGTTTCAAAAAGCCGCGTAACGCCGTCAAAGCATTTAATGTTTTCCTCAACTACCATTTGAATGCGTTCGTTTATAACTTTGCGGTCAACCTCTCTAATGCCTTTCACCATTTCGGCGGTAAATCCAAAAACTTCCTCATCGTTCTTTCCTATTATGTCCTCTTCTTTTTTACCTAATAATTCCGCCATTATACCGTTGCACAAAGTGTAATTAGAATCTAAATCTTTGCAAAATACGCCGTCTGGAAGCGAAGTTATCATTGTTTTAAGCATTGAAGTCTGAACTGCCAGTTCTTTTTCCATCATTTTGCGCTGGCTTATGTCGCGTATAATGGCGATTAGCCCTACGACAACGCCGTTCTGCCTGATCGGGGCTTTAACCGTTTCAAAAACCCCCTCTTTTCCGGTAACAGGCGAGCGGACTTTTTCTTCAAAGGTAAGTATCCTGTTCTGGCTTATCACTATCTGTTCATTATTATGAATACTCTCCTCATATTCGGCGGAAAACCACGATTCGTCCTCGTTAGTCTTGCCAATAAGCTGTTTTTCTTTTATGCCCATGTATTGTTCAAAAGAATTATTGCATTGCGTGTACTTTAAATCGGTATCCTTGCAAAATATAAGATCAGGAATTGAATCAATCATGGCCTCCAGCTTGGATGTCTCGAACACAAGATCGCTTGTCCGCCGCTTTACCATTTGTTCCAGCGCCCTGCCGGCGTAACGGCTTCTTATCAAAAGAACCGTTACAAGTGAAAGTGTGATAAAAGACAAAATTACCGCGCCGATTAACCATGGACGTTGCGCCCGCGCTATTTTACTCCTGTAATCAAATGTCTTGTATATCCACTGGTTTGAAATGTTATTTATATCTATAACTTGTATAGCTTTATCTATAATTGATTTAAGAATAGCCTCGTCCTTGTTATAAGCAAAAAAAGAATCATAAGTATAGTTAAACACCAAATTTAACTTATAACTCGCGTCTTCATAGTAATTTGTGTAAATAAGCAGTCTTCGCTTACCCGCAAAAAGCACGTCAAATTCACCGTTCTTAAGCGCCTCCCATGCTTTTTCCTGAGTTCTATATTCGACAAAATTCTGGTGGGAAGGAAACTCATTTTTAAACAATTCAGAATATATGGTGTGTTCACGAAGACCTATTTTTAAATGAAAAACGTCGTTTATATTGATATTGCGGAAATCAGCTCTGGATATAAACACAAAGTTGTCGTTTAAAATCGGAATATCCGACCATATAAAACGGTCTTCATATTCTTTTGTTTTAAACAATTCGGGCATAAAAAGTATCTCGCCGCTTTCAAGTTTGCTTATTACGTCAAGCAGGCTTGTTTCAGGCCCGTTGCCAATTTCAAATTTAAGCCCAGTAAGCTTCCCGATTTCATCCAGAGCCTCAAAAAATATTCCCTGCCATTCGCCAACATTGGTATTCCAAAAAGTAACAGGATAATTGCTGAATTCCGCCCCGACCGGTATAACAGGGTGGTTTTTTATGTATGAGTGTTCTTCTTCGGTTAACAGCGTATACATTCTGTTTTCCATGTATTCCTGCCACCCTTTTTTTTGCAGTGATGTTAAATACTCAAGGGTACGGGCGTCCATAATTTTTTCCAGAACGGAGATTATCGGCTTTAGTTCTTCCTTCTGCGTTGCAAGACAGGAAGCGCGGAAAATCATAGGGAAAAACATCTCCCCTGCAACGTTGCTGTATGCGTTAAAAAAACCGTCAGCGGTATCCAGTCCGAAAAACGCATCAACCTTGCCGCTGTCAAGCAGTTTGTACGCTTCTTTATGGCTGTAAACAGTAATAATTTCAAAATCGTAACCCGTATTTTTGTTAATGTCGTCTGACACAACCGCCCCTTTTAAAAACGCAAAGCGAGGCTGGCGCGACCGCAGGATTCCTTCGATAGGAATACTGCCCTTGATCCTGTAAGATTTTATAGAGCGGTTTATAGTGGGCCTGCTCATATAGTAACCTGCCAGATTTTCGGGAGTGGACATTATTTCTCCGGTAAAATCTATATCGCCGGACTCCAGCCCGTTAAGCAAACCACCCCATTCATAGTACACGGGTTTGAATTGCATTCTAAACAATCCTGAAAGCCATTCGCAAAACATAACAGCGTACCCTTCAATCTCGCCGTCCTTCCCAGGATACGCCTCGGTGGTAAGGTTTACTCCGTAAGTAAGAAAGCCGTATTTCTTCTGAAGATGCTCAATGGCTTCTATTTCGCTTTCAGTTATGCCGGGTATATCCCTGAATGTTATATCCTCTATCGCCAAGTCAGATTGTTCTTTAGAAGTTTTTTCACAGGCTGAAAATATGGTTAAAACAAACGCTAAAAAATGCGCCAAATAAATAATGTGTTTGCTGTTTTTTACCATAATGTTCTCTAACGTTCTCTCTTTTTTAGCGAATTTATTTGTAAACAAGGCTGTTTCTAACGGTTTTTTAACCAGTTTTGTAAATTACCCATTAACTCTTCCATGTACTTTATAAAAGGTCCATTATCGGCCAGTACCCCTTGCAAATCGCCGTTTCTGGACATTGTTTCAAGTTTCAAAGCGGCTTTCCTTGCGTCTTCGGCGCAAATATTCGCGCAAGTGCCTTTTAATCCATGTATAATGTTGGCATAGTCCGCCAATTTTTCCTCTGATACTTCTGCAATCTTGCTCAAAACATTGGGCGCTTTATCCATAAAAATACGCAAGATAGAAATATAAAGCTCTTCATCGCCTTCAAATAAATCATTAAAAATACTTTCGTCCACTCCGGGTATATTCAGCGCCATACTTTCCCCCTTTTATCATCAGTTGACATAAAAAGTTATATTAGTTTATTATAATATAACAATGCATTATCTGCAAGAAAAAGAGTAACAAAATGAAGAAAAAAATCATTGTGATTGACGATGAAGAAACAGTCCTTGCCATGACAAGGACAGCATTAGGAGCCGATTATGAGCTTACAACTGCCAATTCAGGACAAGAAGCCTTAAATTTGTTTTCTCATGGTTATATTCCCCATTTAGTTTTACTAGATTTAAATATGCCTGAAATGAACGGCTGGGACACTTTTTCAGGAATAAGAGATATAAGCAAATTAAACGATACTCCGGTAGCGATTTATTCGACATCGGAAGACCCGGACGATAAAACCCGCGCGCAGAAAATGGGAGCGGCTGACTTTATACATAAACCAGCCAAAAAAGCAGACCTGCTCGCCAAAGTAGCAATCTTGATAAATTAAGAGCATTACAACATAATCCCCCTGTTCTGTGCAAAAAAGGCGGTTTCCCCCAGTAAAAATGCTAAAAATATATGTTAAACTACTAGACAAAAAAACTACAATAAAATATAATATGACTTTAGGAAAGGAAAGTATTTTCCTGAGGGGTGCGTTATGTCAGAAGTTCTGTCAATTATTTTAGGGGGAGGAAAAGGAACCCGTTTATTTCCTTTAACCCAGTTTCGTTCAAAGCCGGCAGTACCTTTCGGCGGGAAATTCCGTTTAATTGACATACCCATTTCCAACTGTATAAACGCGAATTTACGCCAAATTTATGTCGTAACCCAATTTAATTCCGCATCCCTTCATCTGCATATAGGTCAGACATATGTCTTTGACCCTTTTACAAAAGGCTTTGTCGAAATTCTTGCCGCGGAGCAGACTCTTGAACATTCGGGCTGGTACGAAGGCACTGCCGACGCAATCCGCAAAAACCTTCCGCACTTTAGAACGCAAAACCCCTCATATTATGTTATCCTTTCCGGCGACCAGCTTTACAGAATGAATTTAGAGGAGCTTTTGCAAAAACATATTGATTCAGGCGCTTCCATTACAATCGCTTGCACAGGAGTTACAAGGGAAAACGCAAGCGGTCTTGGTATTCTTAAAGTTGACAAATCTAATCAAATTACCGAGTTTCTGGAAAAACCTGGCCCCGTAAAGGATATTTCCGATTTTAAAGCGCCTTCTGAATTGCTTACGGAAAAAAATAGGGATGACTGCTATCTTGGTTCTATGGGCATTTATGTTTTTAACGCAAAAACAATGGAAGAATGTCTAGCGAACGAGCTTACCGATTTTGGAAAAGAGATTATCCCGTCGGCAATCAGCAGGTTAAAAGTAAACGCCTATCTTTTCGACGGTTACTGGGAAGATATAGGAACTATAAAAAATTTTTATGATACAAACCTTGAACTTACAACGTTAAGGCCGCGTTTTGACTTTTATGACGAACCAAGACCAATCTATACCCACATGAGGAACCTTCCGCCTTCCAAAATGAACTTTTCAAACATGAACCAGTCTATTGCCGCTGAAGGGTGTATTATTACCAATGCCAACATCACCAATTCAATTGTCGGTATACGTACCATTATAGAAACAGGTTCCAGCCTAAACGGCGTCGTATGCATGGGGGCGGACTTTTACGAGACGGAAGCCCAAAAAATGAAAAACGCCGAATCAAGAATTCCCAATGTGGGAATCGGGCGCGGGGCGATTATCAAAGGCGCGATAATAGACAAAAACGTATGCGTCGGCGAAGGTTGCCGTATCGGCGTAGACGACATAAAACGCGCGGACGGCAATTACGGACATTACCATATCGTGGACGGAATAATCGTTATTCCAAAGAACACTATTCTGTATCCGGGAACAGTTATTTGATACGTCTCCGTGTCTTTGCAGTAAGTTTTATATTTTTTACTTTTTTTACATGCACAAAAAACTACCCTCAATCTGCGCCGAAACCAGATGTCAATCAAAAAGAAGACGGTAACAATACGTTTTTTTTAAATGTGTTAAACAAGGCTCTATTACCAGAAAATATATCCGCTAACATTCTTAAAGCTGTAAACGAAAATCCCTCTTTTGTTTCCGGGATTACGCTTATTTTGCGGACAGACCCGTACTTATGGAAACTTGTAGACAAAAATAACAGTCTTGGCGAATCATACGCGCCGGACGATCTTGTTGAATTAAAAAAAGGCTCGTATCTTGTAAACAGAAAAGATTTGACGCTCCGAAAAACAGCCGCGGATTCGCTTGAGGAAATGGCGCAGGCCGCAAAAAAAGAAGAGGTAACCCTTACGGCGTCGTCCGCTTACCGTTCATACTCGTATCAGGCGCAGGTTTATGACAGAAACGTAAGAGAAATGGGAAAAGAGTCTGCGGACAGGGAATCCGCCCGTCCTGGGTTCAGCCAGCACCAGTTAGGTCTTGTCGTAGACTTCGGCTCAATTTCCGACGCATTTACCGGAACCAAAGAAGAAGTCTGGCTTTCCCGCAACGCGTGGCGCTACGGCTGGTCGCTCTCTTTCCCCGAAGGCATGGAAAGCATAACAGGCTACAGGTGGGAAAGCTGGCATTACCGCTATGTGGGCGCTGAACTGGCTAAATTTATTAATGATTATTTTAACGGAATACAGCAATACGCTCTTCAATTTTTAAAAGCGTACTCAGAGAACAAACTAGTACAGCTACAAAATATTCACAATAACTTATTACCAGACATCCCCACGCAGAGGGCGCGGAGACGCAGAGGATCAGGGTGATAACTAACTTGTATCCCTTTCATGTTGTTTTTCATTAATAAAAAAAAGCATAGCGGAAAACGCGCAATTAGGTAACAAAGCGCAGTTCTCCGCGCCTTTGCGGTCCTCTGCGTGATAAAACGTGAGACTTGCCTGAATGGTTATTCCTTAATCTTACCTAATTCGCGCTGGACTTCTTCGGCGGTTGCGCACTCCAGAACCTTATCCGCTATTTCACTCGCCCTCTTTACGGTAATGGAACAAAGCGCGCGCTTAACGGACGCGACAGAGCCGGCTCCCATGCTGAGTTTCCGCATGCCAAGCCCGGCAAGAACGGAAGCGGAAAGCGGATCGCCCGCAAGTTCCCCGCAGATAGAGACGGACTTTCCGTGTTTTGTAAAAGCGCCTGTTACCTCTTTTATCAGTTTGAACATCGCGGGATGATAACTTTGATAATAAGGCTCCACCTCGCTGTTCATTCTATCCGCCGCGCACATGTACTGGCACAGATCATTCGAGCCGATACTTGCAAAATCAACTTCCTGCGCGGCATAATCCGCCAAAAGCGCAATGGAAGGTATTTCTATCATGATACCTGTTTTAAACTGCCCGGCAGGTTTTCCTTCTTTTTCAAGTTCTTCCTTAACGGACACGACAGTCTCTTTCGCTCTGCGTATGTCGTCGATGGAATTCACCATCGGGAACATAAGCCACATATTTCCGTAAACACTGGCGCGCAAAACCGCCCTAATCTGCGTTCTAAAAATATCAGGGTTACTAAAACAAAAACGCAGGGCGCGGTTTCCCAAAAAAGGATTTTCCTCCCGCGCAAAATTCAAATTTGAAAGTTGTTTGTCCCCGCCTATGTCAAGAGTACGCAGAATAACAGGGCGTTCCCCAAAACATTCCAGAACTTTCTTGTAAGCGTGAAACTGCTCTTCTTCATCAGGCAAGGCGTCCCTGCCAAGATAAAGAAACTCGGTTCTGAAAAGCCCTACAGCGTCCACATATGATGAAGGCGCAAGTTCACCGGCGGAAACGCCGGAAACATTAAGACCTATGTCGATTTTTTCCCCGTCCAGCGTACGCGCCGGTTTTAAAAGATATTTTTCGGCATCCTCTTTATCTTTGCGGAAAGCATCGTACTTTTGTTCATATTCGGCGGCAATTTCATCTTCAGGATCAAGAATCACTTTGCCTTCATCGGCGTTTATAACCGCAAGCTGTCCGTGCTTTACCGCTTCCAAAAGCCCGTGAATGCCAAACACCGTTGGAATCCCGTAACTTTTCGCAATAATTGCGGTGTGGGAAGTTAGCCCGCCTTTTTCCGTAATCAGCGCCAGCGCCTTGTTCCTGTCCAAAGAAGCCGTATCGGAAGGCATTAAATCCTGCGCGGCAATGATAACAGGCTCTGACAGTGAAGAAAGCCCTTCGTCCTTATTGCCGTACCACAGCCGCAATAACAAAGTACGCACATCATCAAAGTCCGCGGCGCGTTCGGCAATCAGCGGATCGGCGGCCTTTTGCAGTACCAAAAGAACAGTTTCATAAACCTGATAAATCGCCCAATCGCCGGACCATCTTTCGTTTAATATTCTGGACGGAATTTCTTCGTTAATGACAACATCTTCGATTATTTCCTGATGAGCGATAAAAATTTCCGCTTTTTGAGGATCGTGTTCTTGCATTAAGATTTTTAGTTCTTCAAGCTCGTCAAACGCTGATTTTTTTACCGCAAGATAACGGTCAAGGTGGGATTGCTCTTTTCCTTTGGGGACATAACTCTCCTTAGGAATAAAACCAGCTTTTTTATAAACATGAACCCTGCCCACCGCTATTCCGGGGGCGGCCATTTTTCCGCTTAAAACCATAAGGATAAAAAAACGGCTGTCCTGCGCGGACAGCCATTGTCTATCGCTTACCAGCCGTCGACCATGTCGTCTTCGTCGCGGTTACTTTCGGCAAAGAGGTCTGTTACTGCGCGGAGATCGTCAAAGTAAATATAATAACTGCCATAGGCCTCCATTGGATCGCAGTCAATTCTGAAACCCATAATCTTAAGACCCATTTGATTATTATAATGATAATTTCTCTGAACAACGCCGCTAAAACCATCGTCGGACTGCGGCGGAATCGCAACAGTTAATTTCTTCCAGCCAATAAAGTTGAGTTTTCCAACAAAGAACTCATAATGGTGACCAAAGAAATCCTGTAACAGAAGAACAAGCTCGTGGTTAAAGTTACGGCCGGCAACCCATACCGAAACGGTTTTTGTTATTCCCTCGATTGGAATGGGACGGGTCGGATAAATTGTAAAACTGCTATAGCCTCTGCGGAGGAAATCTATCCTTGTTCCAAGAACATACTTGTCCGGAATATCCAAGCCCTCTTCCTCAGGAATCGGCTCTTTGGCAGAAGGAGCGCCTGAAAAAAGCCTTGTTGTCGTATAACCTTCGTCGCCCGACATTGTAGAACGCCAAAAGCCGTCATGCTCGAATTTGTCAACAGATACCTCTTTTAACATCTGCTGAGCGGTGTCAATTCCAAGCCTTTCCGGATCGGGGGAACCAACTTCCTTTTGCTGTTGGGCATAAAGGAAGCCAGCAATTAAAAGGAAAAATGCTATAATTAAAAACTTCTTCATCTTATATCTCCTTACTTGTCTTTGCCGCTGTCATTGTTTGCCCAAAGTTTTTGCACTTGATCCGGATCAGCCAAATCATTTCCGTCGAACAGAGGATCAAACATATCTGTTAATATTTTAAACTGTTTGAAATAAATATAGAAATCATCGACTCTTTCTACAGGCTGTGTCCATATTCTGAATTTTACAAAACGAAGACCCGCGTAAGCCGGTATAGTACGCCTTGACTGGATAATGTGTCTTGGAAGGTTAACTTGAAGATTTCTCCAGCCAATGTATGAAATATCTCCGAGTTTGATGCCATGCACAACTCCTCTGTAATCGCGCACATAAATTTCGATGTAATACCTTAAGTTTGCTCCCCATACCCACATATCAAAATTACGCACTCTTCCGGGAATTGGAATTTCAAATGGCTCTTCTTTATCATCGTCCGCTAACACAGGATAAATATCTATCCAGTTATATCCCGTACGGTTAAATTTTCCGTGAATACCAAAGCTCTTCAAAGGCGGCGCGTCCCCTGATCTGTTGTAACCGAAAACTGCAACCGGCCACGCGTCAACATAAGTTAGAAGCGGGTAAGTCGTATCGTCAGTCTTGGTGATAAATTTGCTGGCGTCGGCTTTCCAAACATATTTGGAATCGCTGTCGCCGTTAAAAGATTCCAAAATCCTTGATTCAAAACTGTTTGTGATTTCGTCGGCGCTTAACCCAGGACAAACCACTATACATGCCCAGATAATCAGGCAGATAAATTTAAAACTACCTTTTTTCATCCTCATTTGCTCCTTATTTTAGATACTTGTATTAATTATATGGGTTTGTTTAATTTTTGTCAAACCGTCAAGCGCATTTTTATTGATATTTCTCAAATTTTTCTTAATTTGTGTACAATACCCCTTTTTATCCCTTTTCCGCCCATAATCATGATTTTTGACGGAATTTGACCTTTTATCATGCCGGACTTGACCATTCTGACTACGGGAACCGTTTGAACCCATGGGGAATCGTTAAAAACAATGATTATGTCCTTCGGTATCAGTTCCGGGTTGATCCATGTAAAGAAAATAACCGGAATATCAGCGTATTTATCCAGATAATCGGCTCCAATTCCAGCCAAAACTACGCAGGAAAAGCCCTGATTACTGGTAAATTGGGAATACGAGGTAAAAAAAGAGGTCTGCAGGGGCTTTCCCGCGTCATTCAGCGCCTTTGAAACTGCCTCTTTTGCCTGCGTTTGGACTCCGGATTCTAATAATACCGCTATTCTTTCATTTTTTCCATCGTCAAGTATAGCAGAGGCCAGACCTGCACGGTAAAAATCGGATGAGATGTCCGTTTTATAGATAAAATAATCTTCAGTATTATCTCCTATCGCAAAAGCGGACGGATTTTCCTCTCCGGCATATCTGCCTTCCATTAATACAACCGGAATGCCGGATTTTTTTTCCCTGTAACTGCGCGCTACCTGAACATACCTAACCGGGAATATTACGCAAAATGGTTTTGATGAAGCGCCCTCAATTGCAGTCAGAACAATATCATTTCCGGCGTCGTCGGCTATCGCGACAGACTTTACCCTGCGGAACAAAACAAGGGACGAATGAGCCGTTTCCAGCCGCAGACGTTTTGCGCCGTAAAGTTCCGCAAAGGAGACTTCGGTAACAAGCAGAACTGGCGGGCGGGCGAGAAAGGCTATCAATATTACAAGAGCAAAAGATACCAAAGACGCGGCAATAATTACTGTTTTACAGCGAAGTTTCATATTATATGGATTTATTATACTATAGGGAAAGAGTTTTTACCACGAACTTTTTTCTAATATCGTGCCGTTGTTCGTATTGGTTAGCGAGGTTGCGGTAAAAATATCCATCTCATTCAAGACGCTTGACCAATATTGATTGAAAGAATATATTATAAAAAATACTTTTAAAAGGAGAAAATATGACAAGTTACAAAGATTTAGGCCTTGTAAACACAAAGGACCTTTTTAAGAAAGCGGTATCGGGAGGGTATGCCCTTCCTGCTTATAACTTTAACAATATGGAACAGATGCAGGCGATCATTCAGGCGTGCGTGGAAACCAAGTCTCCTGTTATCCTGCAAGTTTCCGCGGGAGCGCGAAAATACGCCAACCAGAACATTCTGAAAAACATGGCGCGCGGCGCGGTCGAATACGCCCACGAGCTTGGATATGACATTCCCATCGTTCTTCACCTTGATCACGGAGACAGTTTTGAAATTTGCAAGGACTGTATCGAAACGGGTTTTTCATCAGTAATGATAGACGGGTCGCATTTTTCCTACGACGAAAATGTCGCCCTTACAAAAAAAGTCTGCGATTTCGCGCACAGCCAGAAAGATTACGTTACCGTCGAAGGGGAGCTTGGCGTTCTGGCGGGAGTGGAAGATGATGTTTCTTCCGAACACAGCCATTACACACAGCCTTCCGAAGTTATTGATTTTGTGAATAAGACAAAAGTTGACTCGCTCGCCATTTCTATCGGCACAAGCCACGGGCGCGCGAAGTTTAAACCTGAACAATGCACAAGGGACGCTAACGGAATACTTATTCCGCCCCCTCTGCGCTTCGATATTCTTGAAGAAATAGAAAAGCAGATACCGGGCTTCCCGATTGTTCTGCACGGTTCTTCTTCCGTACCTGTCGAATATGTGCAGATGATCGAAAAATACGGCGGCAAACTGACGGACTCCGTAGGTATTCCCGAAGAACAACTGCGCAAGGCGGCAAAAAGCGCCGTATGCAAAATCAACATTGACTCAGACGGGCGGCTTGCTATGACGGCTATAATCCGCAAAGTGCTGGTTGAACACCCGGAAGAGTTTGATCCGCGCAAATTAATCGGCCCGGCGAGAGACGAGCTGAAAAAATTGTACGCGCACAAGAACAAGAACGTGTTAGGATCGGCGGGACAAGCGTAACACCGCTACGCCGGTTTATATATTGGACTTGTTCGACAACTGCGAACCTTCGGTTCGAGTTGGTTGTCTCATGTCAGCTACGCTGACCAGTCTTGCGGTTTTTCAGGCTATAAGCCTGCGAACGCGGACTTTAGTC